>CAYOWB010000021.1:1886-2822 GCA_964407515.1 uncultured Bacteriovoracaceae bacterium | reverse complement strand
GGTTTCGCTGCACGAGGCGTCGGTGGTGCGTGAAGGTGGCGGGCTCCTGCGGTTGCGGTTCGACCTGCCGGTGTTTCCGGATCGTCCTCCTGTGAAATGGAAGCGGGCGGGTGACAACACAGCTCAAGTCACTTTGGAGATTTTCCCTCTACGTGAACTCGAGATGAACGGGTGGGGGCCCGAGCTCCGGGCCAGCATTTCCCTGGAGCGGATCGATGGGGCGATCCGCCTGCGCTGCGAGGGAACAGGGGTACGTCTCAGTGCGTCGGGTGAAGTCGCCCGAGTCGCTTCCTTGAATGGCTACTGCAGATAGTGCAGTGCGTTGCGCCGAGCCTGTCGCGGTCGGAGAAAATTCTTCCGATCTTTCTAAATCGTGAGAAAATGTCAGCAATGCTGTTTGCGTTGCCGATTCCAAAACAGATCCGCGTCGGGGTGCTCAATCGCATCCTGGCCAAGATGATCGACCTGGTGATTGTCGTCGCGCTGGCGGCGATTCTTCCGTACCCGCTGGGACCGCTCCTCGGATTCACGTACAGCTTGCTTGCGGACGGAATGAATTTCGGGCCGTTTCGCGGGCAAAGCGTTGGGAAAAAGGCGCTCGGACTTCAAGTCCGATCGCTTGCACGGCAAGCTCCGGCTTCCTATCGCGATTCCGCTTTTCGCAACGCGCCTGTCGGCGTCGCGACGTTCTTCGCGATCATTCCCGTCTGGGGCTGGCTCATCCTCGGGCTGGTCGGTCTTCCTCTCATGGTGATGGAAGTCTATCTGATGCACAAAGGCGAGGAAGGGCATCGCCTGGGCGACGTCATGGGCGACACCGAAGTCGTCGAGTTGAAGCCCGCGAAGTAGCAATTGAATCTCATCGCCCCGTAAGTCTATAACGTAGGCCTGTATGGCCAAAAAACCGAATCCCCGCCTGGGCGATCCTTCCCGTAC
>CAYOWB010000021.1:0-1802 GCA_964407515.1 uncultured Bacteriovoracaceae bacterium | reverse complement strand
GCTGTTTACGGCGTCGCCACCATGCTGGCCAAGCTCGCTGAAGAAGCACGGCCGGAGTATCTTGCGATCGTCTACGACTCCAAGGAGCCTTCGTTCCGCAAAGAGGTCTATACTGAGTACAAAGCGCATCGGAGCGCCCCGCCGGATGACCTGATCCCGCAGTTCGATCTCATCGAACGGTTGATTGAATGCATGGGGATCCACTCGTACCGCCACAACGGCTGGGAGGCGGACGACTTGATCGCCACTCTCGCGCACAAGTGGTGCGCACTTTCGCCGGAGAACCGCGTCGTCGTCGTCTCGGGCGACAAAGACCTCATGCAGCTCGTGAATGACCGCGTCGTCGTGTGGGACACGATGAAGGACATCGTTTATGGCGATGCCGAGGTCGAAGGCAAGTTCGGGATCAAGCCCGGGCAGATCCGCGACTTCCTCGCGCTCGTCGGCGACAGCTCCGATAACATTCCGGGCGTCCCGAAGGTTGGGGAAGTGACCGCGACGAAACTCCTGAAGGCGCATCACGATCTGGATGGCGTTCTGCGCGCCGCTGCTGAAGGCGCCGTTGCAGGAAAGCTCGGAGAGACCTTGCGCACCCATGTGGATGACGCGCGCCTTTCGGCGCGTCTGGCGACGTTGGTGGACGACCTGCCGATCGAGCCGGTAGCCGAGGAGGTCCGCTACCATTTCCACGCGCCGCGTGCGTGCCTGGACCTGCTCCGCGAACTGGATTTCGACTCGCTGGCTAAGAAGTGGTTAGAGACGATTCCTGCGAGTACCGCGGCCTCGTCCTCCGCTTCACCCTCTGTTTCGCCGGGCGATGCAGCCGCAGAGATTGAGGTAGCGAAGAACGAGCAGGCTGAGAAGCCGGCTGAAGTCCGTGGCGAGGTTGAGTCGGTGACTGCTGAGTCCGTCGTCGTGACGCCGCTGGCCCCCGGAGATTTCCGCTCCGTCACGACCGAAGCCCAGCTTCGCGAGGTGCTTGCCGTCATCGAGCGTGCCGGAGAGTTCGGCTTCGATCTGGAGACGACCTCGCTGAATCCGCGCCAGGCTGAGCTCGTCGGCGTCGCCATCAGCGCTGATCCCGGCGTCGGCTACTACATTCCCGTGGGGCACCGCTTCGGCGAGCAGCTTCCGAAGTCCACGGTGCTCGAGGCGCTGAAGCCGTATCTCGAAGACGCACGTTACAAGAAGATCGGACAGAATCTGAAGTACGACTGGAGTGTGCTCCGCGAACAGGGCTTGAACCCTGACGGGATCGGCGCGGACACGATGGTCGCGGCTTACGTGCTCGACCCGGAGGGCCGGCATAATTTGCAGACGCTTTGCCGCCAGCACCTCGGTTACGAGGTGACGACGTATGAGCAGGTCTGCGGGACCGGAAAAGACCAGCTTTGCTTCGACCAGATCGATATCGCGACGGCGACCCGTTACTCCGCCGAAGACGCCTGGGTGGCTTTGCGGCTTTGGGATGCGCTGAAGAAGAAGCTTCATGCCGAAGGGCTCATGGAAGTCTTCGCGCGCGTGGATCTTCCGCTCGTGAGCCTGCTCTCGAAGATGGAAGGCACCGGTGTGTGCATCGACGAAGACTGGCTGCGCGAACTCTCGGGACGATTCAGTCGTGAGCTGCGAGCGATCGAAGAACGCATCGCCGCCTACACGACGGGGCCGATCAACCTGAATTCCACGAAGCAGCTGGCGCAGCTCTTGTTCGAGGAACTCAAGCTCCCGCCACAGGGTAAAACGAAGACGGGATTCTCGACCGATGCCTCCGTGCTCGAGGTGCTCGCGCCGATGCACGAGGT
>CAYOWB010000020.1:24997-33516 GCA_964407515.1 uncultured Bacteriovoracaceae bacterium | reverse complement strand
CTTCAGGTACCTAACCTTGTGCCCATGGACGCGAGTTCGGCGGGGTGCGAAAGCGCCAAACCTTGACTTCATAGACTGCCAATGGGGCTCGCTTAGGGGATTCTTGGCGCAATGCCTTCACAGCGAAGACCTCCTTCTCGAAGTCGCTTCCTCCGGAGGTCCAATGACCGATTGCTTTTACCTCTCTTGGGCTTTATAAGGGCGCCCACAGAAGGCGCGGTCTCGCTCTTTCCTTAACGTACGGAGTTCCTATGAAGAAGTGCCCGGTCCTGACTCTTTTCGCTCTTTTCCTGAGTGCGTCCATCCTCAATACTGCTTGGGCTGGGGAACAAACCCACTTCCGCCTTTCCTGCACGCCGCTTGGCGAGGTCGCCATGGAGCTCAGGTCCGGCGTAGACGACAGTGACATCCTCTATTTCACGACGTTGAAGGACTACAACCCCTACGGGACCTCGCTGATGCTTTACTCTCGCATCGGAAAACAGGGGGAAATCTACTTGAAACAAGGGCTGACCGGGTACTTCCTGATTGGACATGTGCTGGATACGGGCAGCTTCTTTGAGGCTCTCAAGAACATCAGGCAGAAGTGCAGGATGTTCTCGGATCAGAACTCGGCGCTCGAATACATCGCGTCCGTGACTGTCACTCCCATGAATATCGATCAGGCGATCACGAAGCCTTACTACTGTAAGTACGTGGGTGTACTGAATCAGATCGTCAATGGTCACGCCTACACGATCCTGCGAGAGCGTCGGGTGACCTTCACCTCGAACGATGACCAGATCAGTGGCACCCGTTACGAGCACCTGGGCTACGCTGCAAACTTCACGACAACGGCCGAATGCGAGGCACGCTTGGGCGGGCTCCGCTAGCCGGCTTGCTTCCTCATAACCGGAGGTCATGGAAATCGCTTCTCTTTGCGATGGCGATTTGCTGCCCGGTATTCTTAGCCTTAGAATCGAATAGGTGAGGCTGGATACCGTCCTGACCTGGAAAACTCCGTTGCGCCTGATTCCCGCTCTTCTTCTTTGTGGCGCGTGGGCACTGACTTCCGACCGATGGGCGCTCGGGGCGTCGCCCTGCGAGCAGCCACTCCGGACCACCCTGTCGGCGTTGGCCTCGGGGGATGCTCCGGTCTTGGTCCGGGACTTCAGTTCGGCGCTTGCCCTGGAGGGAATCACCGCTCGTCAAGCGCAGCCGGAAGACGCTCCCGCGATCCTGGGATTCATTCAGAAAAGCCGGAAGGAGCTAGGGGTTGAGGCGCTTGAGGCGAAGCGCTTCAAGCAGGGGCTCGATGGAGACCTGCGTGACATCGAACGTCTCTATCACCGGAACTTCGGCGAGTTTGTCGTCCTGAGGGACGGCGAAGGCCGCGTGGTGGGGACCGCCGCTTTGGCGCGGTTGACGGCCGATACGGCGGAGTTGCGGAAGCTTTATCTGTCTCCGGAGCTTCGTGGAAAGGGCCTCGGCAAGCGACTGCTCGGACTCCTGATCGAGGAGGCCCGCAAAAAAGGCTACTCCAGCGTCGAACTCGAGACCTATACCCAGATGCGTGAGGCCAAGAAGCTCTACGAGGCTTCGGGCTTTGTCCGATTCGAGTCCTCTCGCATTCATGAGCCGGGGGTGGAAGCCTACCGGCTAGAGTTCGGTTCCGGGACGGCGGCAAGCCGTCTCGAGGCAGCCGACGCGAAGACCGCCTTCTTCAGCCAGATTGCCGACGCCATTGAGGCGCGTCGCGATAAGATTCTTCGAATTCTTCAACGTGTCGATACGCCGGCGGGGTCGCAGTACGAGCTCAGGCAGGCTCTGGATACTCTTCGGCACGCTGACACGTTGGAGCTGCACAATCTGCAGAATACCCGCCGACTCAAAAATGTCGCGGTCTATGGCTCGACCAATATTCCCCTCTACACGCTCATCATGCACGGGGTGGTTCCGCTTTCGATCACGGACAACGTCTGGTTCAGAACCCCGGCTGCGACGCGGGCGGTTTACCGGGACTTGTATCAGGAACTCTCGATGGCGCTCCCGCCGGGCGCCTTGCGCGGGTTGAATGTCCTGACCGAGGCGAAGGACGTTCAATACGACAACTTCCGAAAGATGTACGTGCTCGGCCTGAACCGGAAAGGCAAGCGCTTGGAGCGCGCTCCTTCCGAAGTCGTGCTTTTCACCGGGAGCCCTGAGACCGGACGGCAAAGCTTGGCGGAGAACGCCCGAAAGCTCGAGGAAGTCGCCGCTCCGACCGAGGCCTACAAGCAGGTGTTCCTGGGCTTTGGAGCGGGGATGAATCCCATGGTGGTGACCGGCGACGCCCGTCGGAATCTGGATGCCGCCATCAACGCCACGCTGGAGTCCATTCGCATCAACTGCGGACAGGACTGCATTGCACCGAACTATTACTTCGTGAAGCGAGACGTCGCTGACTCCTACGTCAACGGACTCTTGTCGCGCGTGGGAAGGATGAAGCCAGGTCGTACGCGCGATCCGGAGGCGGGTTACTCTTCGCTGACTTTGAGCGAGGACGTGAAGAAGCTTCAGGACTATCGCCAGAAATACGAGAAGTATCTCGTCAATCCGACAGCGACGATCGACCCGGTGAAAAAGTTGGTCTCTCCGCATGTCTTCGTATTTCCCTTCAGCATGTTCGGAGAAGTGGCCTTGCAGGAGCATTTCGGCCCGTTCATCACCGTGTTCCGTTACGATAGCGCGGCGGATCTCAAGAAGATGGCGATGGACCCTCGCGTCCAGAAGAAGGCGATGTATGCCTCCGTGTTCGGGGCGGATGCTGCCACCCCGGAGGTCACTCAGGCTGTGGCGATCCTGCAGCAAAATCGTCACGGCGTGAGCGTCAATACCAGCGTGTATGCGGATGAAAGCGGCAATATGCCGTTTGGCGGCGCTGGCTCGGATGCATCAGTGGTCGCGACTCTTTCCAAGTCGCCTGGCCGCACGCCGCTCGTGCATCAGGCGCATCGCCCTGTGCTCTTTTCAGAGGAAGCGCGGTTGGCCTATGGGAACCTCCTGACTCAGCGGGATGCGTCGACCGCTCCTCGTTCCTATTTCGAGAAGGCCCTTCATAGTCTCGTGGATCAGGCCGGTCTGCCGCCTTCGCGGGCGCCGCCCATGCTGTACGGAGGGAACGGTCTGGATCAACCCCTGAGTCGGAATCGGCCTACCGGCCTCAAGTACATTCGAGGCGTCATCGAGCGTGAAGGACTCGTCAGGTACCTCACGGGCTCTCGTCCCGGTGACCCCAAGGTCTTGCAGGCGTTGGAGGAGTTCCACGGCACGAAGCTCGTTTTCGAGAGTGATCTTCCGAAGGGGCAGCCGGGGCCGACGCAGGGAAAGGGCGTGGTGATCCATTCCACGAGTCCGTCGGAGGGCCCAGGGCGAGTGAACCAGTACCGCGGGACCGTGAATCCGCACCTGGGCCGCGGCAATCTCCAAGGGCTTCTGGATGGGCGAAAGCTGCCGGAGTACCAACTCGCCGAGGCTGTTCAGCCCGGGATCATGGCGCGGACAGAGACCTTTCAGCACCTTCAGGCCGCAGGACGAATCGGTCGGGAATTCTCTCAGGCGCGAGAAGAGGCGAAGCGAGAGCTTGCCAAGCTCTTGGCGCGTGGCAAGCCGCTCACTCAGAAGGAGCGCGCCGAACTGACTCAGCGGATCTCCCGCATGGCCGCCTTGTTGTTCGCGGATGTGCGGAAGGAGTTCCCGTCAGGAGCGTTCTTCAAGAACTACGATGAGTTTGCGACGGCCGATCTCGGAATTCAGATCACTTCGTTCGGTTCCAACCCGGATCGCCTTGCCGGGCAGTTTGTCCGACGCTTCGAAGCTGCGCTTCAAAGGACAGGGGACACCGGGGAGTACGCTGCCAGTGTGTTTCAGAAGGAAATGCTGGCGGAAGATTACGAGACTGGGCCGAAGTTCCTCAACATGCTTCTCGCTCAGCCGGATGACCTTTTGGTTCAGGCGCGAGTCGATATCGCAAAAACAGAGATGGGCTTCAATCAGGAGTTCCGCGTCGACTTCATGGATGGCGAGGCGGTTTACAGCAAGCTGCGCTTCAGTCACGAGTACATGCCTGAGGAGGCGGAGCAGGCCAAGCGCGTCATTGACGAGTTCTTCAAGAAGGCCCCGCCTGAGTTCCGGCATCTTTCCGGAGGCGCCGACGTGGCGCGACTTCCTGATGGACGCTTCGTGATCATCGAGTTCAACTTCGGGTCCTCAAGCGGAACCCTGATGCCTCGCCTTTTCCCGGTCGATTCGAATGAGTTCATTACGGCGCTCCAAGGAAAGTCCACGCCGTTCATTCAGAAGCTCGAAGGTGTGTTTGCGAGCGGGATCGAAGGACAGCGTGCGTATCTCAAGTCCTTGAAGCGCGAAAAGGAGCTGTGGTTCAAAGAGTCTTTCGAGGACCTCTCGGTGGCGGAGGTAGGGAAGTGGCTTCGGAACCGTTATCTCCAAGAATGGGCGAAGTCTCCGTCGCGGGAGTCGGCTGAAGAAACCATCAAAAAGCTCCAGTCGGTCTTCGATGGGCTTGCGACTCCCGGGAACGAGGACCTCGACAATCTGATTCGGGGCGCGAAGTATTACATTGAGCGGAAGCTGCTCGGCCGTGGAGGCGTCATATTGAACCTTCAAGGCTTAATGGTCGCTTACCTGGGGTGGTTCTGCTACCTGTCATCAGTAGGTGCCCTGGTATGTCCATGGCATGAAACAAAAGGATATCATGCCCAATCAAGCCTCCGAGCGACTGAAGCGAAATGCAGAAAAAATCATGAAAAAATGGGAGGAGTGTGCACGTAAGGAGATCGCCTCGACGTGCCACCAGGAGTCGCTTGCTCTTCAAGACTCCCTTCCAGAGTTTCTTCAGCTCTTGATCCAAGCCTTATCCACGACGGTGGACCGCACCGAAGCCCGAAGAATTGCCGACCGACTTGAAAACGAGAGAGTGGGAAAGAAGCATGGTCGGGAGCGGGCGGGTAGTTTGAGCTACACGATGGAGCAGCTGATCTATGAGTACCACATCCTTCGTCAAACCATCTGCGACGTGATGGAAGAAGAGGCCGCTTTGACTCCTGTGGAGCGCGAGGTGATTGTGACTGCCATTGAACAGGCGGTGAACGATGCCGCCACGGAGTTCAGTCAGACACTGAGGGCAATCCAAGAGAATCTCACCCATACGATAGCTCATGACCTTCGTGGACCGATTACCGCCGCCAAGTCCGGCGCGCAGCTGATTCTGCGTCGGCCTGAAGACTCTGAACATTGCATCCGAGTCGCCAGTCGGATTGTGAGCAGTATGGATCAGCTGGATTCCATGATCCACGATCTTCTGGATGCAAGCAGGTATCGGGCAGGGCAAGGTGTGTCACTGCAATTCGCGGAATGTGACTTGGACTTGATCGCGAGGCAGGTGGCGGATGAAATTAATTTCGCCCACGGCAATCGGGTGGTCGTGAATTCGCGCAAACCCTGCTTGGGCTACTGGAGTGCAAGCGGACTTCGTCGCGCGATTTCCAATCTAGCCGCCAACGCGGTGAAGTACGGGGCCGCTGGGACTCCCGTGATCATTCACGTCGATCAGACTGATGACACTGCCACGGTGGCGGTCCACAACGAGGGAACGCCGATTCCTGCGGATGAGAAGGCGATTCTCTTTCAGCAGTTCAGACGGAGTCGTGCGACCTCGAGCAAGGCCGGATGGGGTTTGGGACTCACGATCGTGGAAGGAATGGCGGAAGCTCACCACGGAAGCGTGCGTGTGGAAAGCGAGCCGGACAAAGGAACGACTTTCACTTTGGAGTTGCCCAAGAACTGGCAGAGGCCCAAGGCGGGGTAAGTGTTTAGGTGTATCTGGTTGCAGTCAATTGACCCTAGGTGCTCCTCTGCCAGTTCACTCCTCTGAACGTCCGATGGCCCATTCAGTGGTGCACAAGCTGCTTCTTCAGCGATAGCGCATTCAAGACTGTTTGATACAGGCAGGCCAGGCAGTCCGAACAGCCATCGGTCCAGTCGTCGAACCGGAAACCTCCGCTTCTGAGTTCGTCGAGTAGTTCGCGGGCCGTCGCTTCGTTGCGCGGATCGCAGAGGTCGAGTTCGGCGATGACCTCCAGATCCTCAAAGAGCGATTGTTCGTAGAGACCAAGGACGGGCTGCTTCTTGTTACGTTGTTTTCTCTTCATGGCGCCGCGTGGTGCGGCTTTGATGCCAGAAATGACGCTGGATGGGTCTGTCTTTGTCGCGAAGCCCGGATGGTTTGTCCGGAATCAGGATCTCACATTAGGTTCTCCGCCAGCGGTGCGTCACCGAACATGCGGCCATGGGGCGTGACCTAGTCAGGGCTTTGCATGGTTCAGGGAAGGAAACTCTGAGTCGTGACTACCCGTACGAAGAAAAGGCTGGCTTCACGGAAATGGAGCGGGCGGCATGCGAGACGAGGCCGGCCCGACGCTCTTGGCGCGCTGTTGACGCTGCGGCGCGTGTCGCTGATCCCGGTGGAGTCGTTGTCGCTGGCCGAAACCTATCAAGCTCTCGTTGAGGAGTTGGCGCGCGGACTGCGGTTCCCGTGCGTGCTGATCGAAGAGTTCCGGCGCGAACGCCGCTCCACTGTCCTGCGGGTCGCGTCGGTCGGAGCTCAAGGGCTGGACGCTGAGGCTCCGTTGGAGCGCGCCCTGTCGCTCCCCGTAATTGAGTCTCGGAAAGCGGTGTTGAGATCCGGGACCGGTGTGGTGCCTGGTACGCGTTTTCGGACTTATGTGGGCTTTCCGATCCAGCAGCGAGACGAGGTGATTGGCGCGGTAGTTCTAGCACATTCACGTCAATTGGTTCCCGATCGCGGTCTAGTCGCGCTGGTGGATACTGTCGCAGGTTTTGTCTCGAATCTGATCGCCAGAAAGCGCACTGAGGAGGTGATGCGGCGAAGTGAAGCCCGCTTCCGCTCGCTTTTTCTGAACATGAGCGAGGGAGTGGCCTTTTATCGCCTCGTCCGTGACCAAGGGGGCCGCCCGGTGGATTATGAGCTTCTCGAAGTGAATCCGTATTTCGAACGGATCGTCGGGTGTTCATCCCACGATGTGGCAGGCCGTCTGGCCACCGATATTTATGGAAGTGTGGAAGCCCCATTCCTGGTCGAGTACGCCAACGTCGTGAAGACGGGGGTTCCGTATCAATTCGAGACCTTCTATCCGCCGCTGAACGCCCACTTCGTGATCTCCTGTATCTCTACGGGAGCCGACGGATTCGCGACTATCTTCTTCGATATTTCTGCGATGAAGCGGGCGGAGCGTGAATCGAGAGAGAAGACCGAGGAGTTGGATCGCTATTTCTCCGTGACGTTGGATCTTCTTTGTATCGCCGACACGGACGGCTACTTCAGGCGGCTGAACCCGGCATGGGAGGAGACGTTGGGCTATTCCGTTTCAGAGCTAGAAGGACATAGATTTCTGGATCTCGTCCACCCGGATGATGTGCAGGGGACCCTGGAGGCGCTCTCTCAACTCCGAGGACAGAAGACAGTCCTGAACTTCGTGAACCGCTATCGCGCCAAGGACGGATCCTGGCGTTGGATCGAATGGAGATCGTTTCCTGTGGGGAAGGTCATCTATGCGGCAGCGCGGGATATCACCGAGCGCGAGTTGCTGCTGCAGAAGGCGCGGGAGTCGGCGGACGAGGCGCAGCGCGCGAACCGGGCCAAGGATCTCTTCATCGCGGTGCTGTCGCATGAGCTCAGAACTCCCCTCACCACGATCAACACCTGGTCGGAGCTCCTGACGTTGGTCAGTGGCGACCCGGCGCAAGTGAAGCGTGGCGCCTCCGCCATTCGGAGTGCGGTGAAGGCGCAGACCGACTTGATCAATGATCTGCTGGATGTCTCGCGAATCGCTTCGGGAAAGATCGCGTTGACGTTTTCCGAAGTCTATCCGAGGGACCTTATTCAGTCATCCTACGAGATGGTTCGGATGATGGCCGAACAGAAGCGTGTCGCATTCGAGCAGGAGATTCGCGCTCCGCAGTCGCGAATTGCGGCTGATCCGGCGAGACTTCAGCAAGTATTGTGGAATCTTCTGACGAACGCGGTGAAGTTCACGCCGGAGGGCGGACGGATCTTGATGAGGCTTCTTGCCACCAAGGAGACGGTGGAGATCTCGGTGACCGATACCGGACAGGGCATTAGTCCTGAGTTTCTCCCTCGGATCTTCGATCGCTTCAGCCAGGCGGATCCTACGATCACGCGGGGACACGGCGGCCTGGGGCTCGGGCTTACGACTGCCAAAGGGCTCGTGGAGATGCAGGGCGGGCGGATCCTCGTCCGAAGCGAGGGAGTGGGAAAGGGTGCGGAGTTCAAGGTAGTTTTTCCCGTCGTCGAGCGTTCCCCCTTTTCGGCGCGAATTCAGAAGGAGGCCCTGCTGGTACAGGATTCAGGCAGGTCGGCCGGTCGCCTGACCGGAAGTGCCGCGTGCCTGCGGGGAATCAAGGTGCTCCTCGTGGATGACGAGGCTTCGGCGCTTTCGGTG
>CAYOWB010000020.1:20882-24987 GCA_964407515.1 uncultured Bacteriovoracaceae bacterium | reverse complement strand
ATGCGCTCAAGATGGTCGGCGTCGTGGTGGAGACGGCGGGCTCGGTGAAGGAGGGGATGCAAAAATTCGCGGTTCTCCGGCCCGATGTTTTGTTGAGTGACATCGCGATGCCGGAGGAGGACGGTTATTCGTTTGTGCGACGCCTCAGGGCGTTGCCGTCTGAGGAGGGCAGTCAGGTCCCCGCTATCGCGGTTTCCGCGCTTGGAGCGCCCGAAGACGTCAAGCAGGCGCTGGAGGCCGGCTTCCAGGAGTACCTGGTGAAGCCAGTTTCGCTCCGCGATCTCACTGCCGCGCTGATGCGCTTGGTGCCGCAGTCGCGTGGAACCGCTGCGTGATGTAGGGCAGTGAAGGGCCCCGAGTGGCCGGCGAGTCTGTCGTCGGCACCTGGAATGTAGAAAGTCCATCGGCTCGTTCACAAGAAGACTTTGTAATGAATGTTTAGAATCCTTGCCAGGCGCTGAGCCATCTTCTTACCGATGGGGCGCTTCCCACTCTCCATCTCGGAGATGTTGGAAGGAGGGATGCCGAGCTTGGCGGCGAGCGCCGTCTGGGTGATGTTCTCCTTCACTCGCGCCCCGCGAAGCATGACCCCCGGTTCGGTATATGCGTCGATGAGGTCCTGTACCGGCTCTCGCCACGAGATCGTTTTATCGTCATCACTTACAGGTGCAACCTCATATTCACGGAGGCTTTTCATGACATCGACCGCCCGTGCTTCGGGGACGAGATAGAGTCTCGGCTTACGTCCTCCGATTTGAATCTGAATCTCCCTAGTACGGCGTGTTTTCATGGGTGCCGACATAATAAACCTCGATCAATCGAATGGTCTTGTTCTTCACTTCCCAGCAAACCACATAGGTAGGGCGGCCTCCGGAGAGATGACAGTGGTAGAATGTTCCTGTTCCACGCAATTTTCCAAAATGACGCCAGTTCGTTCTATAGGGTCCGTCTTCTTCTAGTTCCCTGGCCAGCGACGAGTATGCAGCTCGGACGGATTCAGGGAGCCTCTTGATTTGCCGCTGGGCTCTTGTTGTGAGATTCACCGTCCAATTCACACGGGCTCCTTTAGGATATACCAAAAAATGGTATAGCGAGCAAGTCGCTTAACGGAAGTAGACATCTCGCCGGGTTTTTCCCGGTCTTCGTGTTCAGGGGATGCAAGAATCCCTGCTCGGTCGGTCGAGTGACAGGACAACGTAGAAACAGTGAAAGTGGATGGGAGGCAGGCAGTTAGCTCAGCTGTAGCGAAAGGACATACCGATTGACGGCCGCTCTGGGTGTCCAGAAGCTGGAGAGATTGACCGGATGATGGACTTTTCTCTTGTGCTCTCCGACTTGATCGAGTCGGTCGAACCGCTTAACGAATCTCTTCCAGGAGTCTCTCGTATCGGTTCAGCATCTCCTCGTTGTTGAGGTTCTCGAGCTTCCCGAGCTTGGAAGAGTGCTTTCTCAGGATTCGGTAGACTTCTCTCTCCGCCAAAGCGTTTGTGGCCTGGTAGGTGAGGACGGTCTTCTCGTAGGTCGACTTGTCGATCTCGCCCCTTCGAAAGCGCTCGGCCACTTCTTGCTGTTTCGACACGGCTGGGCAGTACTCGTTGTTTTTGAGATTCTGCACGGAGTGAAGAAACTCATGCACTAGCGTCCCCTTGGTGACCGCGTCAGTGATGACGATCGTGGGCGGCTTCGTCTGACAAAGGAACTTCCCGGCAGCCTGACCACTGAGGATCTTACTCTGTTCCAGAAGTGCTCTGTCTTCAGCGGCAGGGGACGGCAACGACTCAAAGACCTTTGCGGGGATGCGCTCTCCATCTAACGCTCGAGCGGGTGCATTCGCCGCCAGTTTAACCGCTACGATCCTGACCTTTCGCTGCCCGATGTGTTGCAGAAGCGCGTCCCAGTCCTTTTCCAAGAGGGCAAGCGTTTGGGACGACTCTTTTTCATCCAGTGGCTTCCATTGTTTTTTGGCTGGCTGGGCGTGAAGCGTGAACTTAGCCCGCGTGCGCTTCTGGACTTCGCTCTCGATCTCTTTCGCAAGAGTGGGTGAAAGGAACGCCTTTCGTCGATCCAGATTGGCGATCACCGTATCGAGGTCGTCATCCGAGCAGCGGAGGGTGGAGCAGTTGCGAAAGAAGAAGAGATATACTTCCGTCTCATCGAGGGTGTCCGAGAGCTGAGCAAACTGGCCTAAAAGATCGATTTGCGGCTGAAGGCGCTGCGCTTCCCGTTGTGCGCCCGCCTTGTCGCCCTCGGTCTCGAGCTTCTCGATCCTCGTGATTTCGGTTTCCAAGGCTTCTGAGGCGCGTGCCTGCAGCCGCGCACGCGCTGCGGACGCGAGGCGAGTATCCGGTCCTTTGCGCCACTGGTAGACGTGAAGCAGCTCATGGAGACAATCGATCCGAGTTCTGCCTGTTTTGAATGCGACGGCTTGAAGGTCATGAAACGTAAGCGCGCGCTGGGTGCTTTGCTGGAATTCTTGCCAGTCCTTTTCCGGGACCCTGACGTGACGCTGGCCGCGCGCGCCGCTGTCGATGACGGAGTACCCTGTCTTCTCGATGGCACCGACGCACGCCTGCCAGTCCATGTTGGAAAGGCTGCGAATCTCCTCTTCGGACAGCTTTAACCCCGTGCAGAACGACTGATCCCCCTGCCGCGGAAGGCCTTGAAGGCCCTGAAGGCAATGACGCGCCTCTTGGATCGCGGAAGCGGCCTGTTCTACTGGGCCGACGGAAGAAGGGTGAGCTAGGGAAGGGAGCAGGGTGAGGAGAGCGACTCCCTGAAAAGTTCGAAGAAGGGCATTCTGCATACGTTGAGTATACGACTCAGTGGCAGCCGCCACAAACGGGGCTTTCGGAATCGCGGGACTGACGATTCATCCACTCTTGGATGATCCGCCAGCGCGATGGATTCAGGCCGAATCCATGTCCCATGCCTTCAATGACTTGATATTCGAAGAGAGGCTGCCTCCGTTGCATTTCCTCTGCGTAGGGGCGGTTGAGGTCCCAGCGAATAATGGTGTCTTGGTCACCGAAGACGGCCAAGTACGGGACTTTCGTTTCGGCGATGGCGTTTTGGAGTCCCGAATACAAAAGTTGCTTCCAGAAAAGCCCGCTTCGGCCTTGGTATTGGCCCGGTATGCAGGTGTTCAGCATGTTCTTGTCGACCGACTCCGAATCGCCGGTGAGGGAGAGGTAGTCGTGCAGTTGCAGAATTCCACCGCCGACCGTCACGACGCCCGCGATGTCGGCCCGTGCCCTGGCGGCGCGTGATACGATGTCCGATCCGGCGCTAAAGCCGATGAGATAGATGCGGGAGGGGTCGACCTGCGGCTCGCCTTTCACCGTGTCGATCAGCAGGTGCTGATCCGAAACGCGGTGAAAGAAGTCCAGCTCGCAGTAATGCCGAGGGTTGTTCGCGAAGTGTTGTCTTGTGAGTTCGGGAGCGACTGTCACGACTCCGTACGCTTCGGCGATCAATTCCGCCATTTCGCGGTAAGTGGCTTCCGGGAAAGTGTCCCGGACGGTGCCGTCTCCGTCTTGGATAATCCAGACGGGCAGGTTCTTTGCTCCCTGGGAGATTGGGTGTCCGATGACGTAGCGGAGGGGGATGCCCATTCCTGTCGTATAGGTGCCGGTTCGCACTTGAGCGAGGCCGGTGATGGAGAGCAGTAGCGATGGGATGAGTAGAGCGCTCGCTCGAAAGACCAGACACTGAATGGAAATGGCGCATTGCCGCATCGTGGTGCCGTTTTAGGTGAGCTTCGGCGAGCCGTCAAGCTTTGGTATCGGGCCGCGTCTCCATCGGTGTTTTTGTACCTCTTCGGGACAAAAAACGGGATACACGTGGATACGTGGCATAATGCAAAGGGCGATGTCTGCTG
Organism: uncultured Bacteriovoracaceae bacterium; assembly: GCA_964407515.1. Lineage (GTDB taxonomy): Bacteria > Bdellovibrionota > UBA1018 > UBA1018 > UBA1018 > CAYOWB01. Next base: position 21,110 of record CAYOWB010000020.1, on the reverse strand, counting down.
CCAGATATGGAAGCGCCGACTTTGAACCGGGAATTCTGAGAAGTAGCGTTCGAAGAAAGTCGGCACCGGAGATACCTTACTTCTGTTGATCAAGATACCTTGCAGGCCGCTGAACGAGACCCCAAGGGATTTCTCCAGGATCTGGTTGGGCTTCACACAGCAATAGACGAATGCCAGCTTTGCGAGAGACTTTCCCCCGCCTTGGAAGACCGCGTCAGAAAGGACAAG
>CAYOWB010000020.1:0-20808 GCA_964407515.1 uncultured Bacteriovoracaceae bacterium | reverse complement strand
AGGACAAGCGCCCGGGGCAGTTCCTCCTGTCCGCCTCGGCGCTCGCATCGTGAAGAAATTCGATGCACCACAGACCCCGTGCGATCGCCTCATGAAAAGCCCGCACTTAGCCTCGGGTGTGCTGCTTGATCCTCCGAGTCGACTCTTCCTGGCGCAGACCGACTCCTGGGTACGAAGGAGTTCGTCACAGGGCTGACCTTGGATCAGCGTTTTCATCGAGGACTGCCGGTTTGGACTGCCGCCCCTCCCGCGAAGAAGGGACGGCGCCCAGGAATTGGCAAATTACCGGCAGAACGCCGCAGCGCTCGCGTTTTTCATGCTGTGGCCGTACATCGTGGCGACGGCGAGGAGGCAAGCGCCCTGATCGACGGTCGAGCCGGCGCAGAAGCCCTTCATCGTGTCGGTGTAGGTCTTCGCACCGTGAGCGGTGGCCAGCGCCAGCATGCAGGTGGATTGACCTTCGGTGGTGTCTTCGCAGAACTGCCTGGCGCTCGCGAACTTCACGTTGTAGGCACTGACCGTGGCTAGCGCCAGCAGGCAGGTGCCTTGGGCGTTGGAGAGTTGAGCGCAGGAGAGCTTGGCATCGTCCATGCTGACGGGATTGTTGCGGGCCTTCTGAACCATGGACCACGCCATGGCGCACTTCGATTCGCCTTGAGTCATGCCGGCGTGAGCGAGGCTCATGCCGCTCAGAGCGGTGATCGTCAGGATCAGGCAGAGGGATTTACGGAAAGACATAAGAACTCCTTTAAGAATATGGTTATTGGTGAAGTCGTCATCAGGGTGAATACGCTGCTTCGATGGCTGCTATAACACATTGAGTCAATTTGCAAGGGGTTCGGTTCCAGAGAAATTCGACTGATTGTTATGGGAGGCGGGTGGGCCTCCCGAGGTAAGGCCTCCCAGGCTTGGAAAGCGAAAGCTTGGCTTGATCTGTCTCGGCACGCCGCTTAGTGACGAGTCTTACGAGGAAGTTCGGCGGGGTTTCTGCCTAGAAAAGCTCTTCCATCAAAATCGGCTGTCAAAGCGGCTATTCAGGAAACCGTGAATTTTTCCGATGTTACCCTCATGAGGTGCGGGTTGCTTCGCTGCATCGTGTCATTTGGTTTTTTTCTTCTGTTGGGATCACCCGCTTGGGCGGTTACGCTCGAGGACCTCGACGCCGTCCTCAAGAAGGCGGGGTCGGTCCCGGCATTTCTTGAGAACTCACAGCTGGTGGACGAGTACTTCAATCTCGCTCAGGCTTACTACGGCGGAGAGGAAGACTTTCCTCGAGTTTCCTACGATAGCATTCTCGAACAGCTCCGTGACTTGAGTGCCCGGGTTCCCGAACTGAATGCACGGCTTTGGGAAACACCCGCCGATTCGTTTATGGGGACTTCATTTCGCGTTCAAAGCTCCCAAAAGTCCTACGGACGCAAGATTAAAGATAAACTGTGGAACGAGCGGCTTCGTAGTCTCCGGAATCAGCTTTCTCCTGAGCTGCCTCAAGAATCGCTCGACGAGCTGAGGGGGAGGCTCGATGCCGCTGTTCAATCATTTCGCCAAAGCGAGAATTTTCGAACGGCTCCAAAGAAGAGGCGGGTCGTATTAGAGGCAGAGTTTTTTCAGAAAATGCGCTTGGACCCATCCGTACGGAAATGGGCTAACTTCCTTTCTATTTATGCAATTGAAAAGAACATGAAAGACCTTCGGGACGTCGAGGTGCCTGATGTTACGTTCGCAAAATGGGAACGGATCAGGCAACAACCGGAGGGCGCCCTGGGACTGCAGGAAGGCACAATTCCATCCCTCGTATTAGGCGAGATGAACAAGCTTCTTCCTTCTACTTTGGATCTTATTAAAGACGAGACCACCTTTCCCCGGGAGATGACCCGGACGAATCAAGGAAAGACCGTAGAGGTGGGCGCGAGTAGCGCCTCTCTTTTCGAATTTCAGGTGTTGCCCCGCCGTTTTCACGGAATCTTCAAGGGGGTCCGACTCAAAGAGTGTGTGGGCGGGTCGTGTAAACACCTAACAATGTTGAGGCCTGAACGTTGGGCGACCGTGGCGCTGAAAGACGCTTGGATCGGCTATTTGGAGAAGAACGGCCGTTTTCTGGGGTTCACGGAGGCTGTCCCGGGGTCAGTCGGAAGCGAACGCTATGCTACAGTGAGCTTCGGCGCGAAAGAACTCGGTTACAATATCGCCGTCGAGGGAGATCAGAGTGCTCGCCGCCTCTATTCGTACTGGATCAAACACGCCAATCAGCATCTGCCGCCTAATACCTTAGGTCTTGTGGTCTCCGATCAGAGTAACATCAATAACGCCGGAGTTCTTCACGCCGTTTGGGGGGGAGGGGAATACCGGGACGGCAGGAGTTTCGAGCTGAAGTCTGGCCGAAGCTTCAGCTTGGATCAAGATCCGTTGGCAAGCCGGCTTCTTGAAGCGCTGACTGCGAGCGCGAATCCTGGCTCTGGTTTCGCCGGTACCTGGGTGTTGGATGCCACGACCAGCCCTAACAACAGCAGGAAGCTCACAGTCCTGATTTCGGCTCCCGATGCGGTCACCGCCGCGCCCCCGAAGACCGTTGTTGAGGGCCCGAGCGCCGTGAAGCACCTGATTGAAGCGGAAAAGGAAATCGAGAAAGGTGATTTTTACTCTCCCTTTAATCCGATTAAACGATTTTTTGAAGACCCTCCGCTGAATCCGAGGCTGATCGAAAGAGCTCAGACCGTGGGGTTCCAGATCATCGAAAACGGGGAACGAATGGACCTTACCTTTCTTTCACAATTCGAGAAGGGCAACGTTTCTGCCTGGCAGCGTCCCCTGCTATGGAAGATCATTCCGAGGCTGTATCACGTCAACGGCTTGAGGGGGGTTGCGGAACTACTCACCGGTGCTTCGCTCGAAAGCTACAAGATCGAGATCGGACTTTTGGTTGCCCGGGCTAGCACGGTCCCGGGAGGGGGCGACCTGCTCTTGGAAGAGGTCTTCAACCGGCCTGTAGGCCCTGAATTGGAGGATGAGCTGATTGTACTCTTGAAAAGTCTGCGCCCGGGCTATGTGGTCCCGGCGCTCCATGTCGTCGATAAGATCTTGGGCCCTCCGCAGGGAATGAAGCTCGTGCGCGCCCATCTTGCCTTTGCTCAGGTGGTGGGCCGTTCAGAGGCGATCCGGAAACTCTTCACTCACGTCTATGCTTCTCCTGAGGCAAAAGACCTGGGGCCGGCGCTGGCCGAGCTGGTTTCTCGTTGTCCGATCGAGGACCTTCAAGTGGCGCTTCAGAGTGTTTTCACTCAGCCTGTTTCAGACCATTTCGAGGATGCCCTTCTGGTGATCCTACGGCGAGTTCATGAGGCGCCAGCCCCACTTCGGCAAGAATTGCTCCCGCTCGTGGTTCAGCGCCTGGCCGGAAATGCTGGAGCCAAGATGCCGCGGGCGGCGGCATCGCTCCTTTCTTACGTCCACGGGATTCCAAATCAGTCCGCGCCTCCAGGGTCGACACAATCCCCTTCGGCGATCGAGCAGGGAGAGGCAGCGGTCAGAGGGGTGGCACCGGTGGCAGCCAAAGAGAATCGTCCGCTGGCGCAGATGTTAGAGCCCAATGAATGGATGACAACCGATGGCGGCCGGCGCCTCCAGGTCATCGAGCGCGTGGATATGACTCCCTCTTCCGTTGTGTACCGTGTACGGGACAAGCAGGGACGCGAGCTTTGCCTCAAGATGCGAGGCGAGGGACAAAGCCAAGCGGATTTTGTTCAGACTCAGCAGACCGAAACCGAGCTGCGTGCCCGTCTGCGACAGGCGGGGGTGCCTGCTCCCGAAACAGTGGAGTCAGCGGGAAGTTATACCTTGTCGACTTGGACTCGGGGCCAACGAGCGGATGAATGGCTGAGGGACTGGCAGGCACGTGGTGCTCCACGGAATGATCCCGCGATTGAAGCCCTGGATGCGGTGATTGACAGCGCAGCCCATCGCGGAATCTTCCTTGGAAATATGAATTCCCACAACCTTTTCTGGGACGGCACGCGATGGGCGTTTGCAGGTGCCACGCGCGGCCCAGGGCTACAGTCTGACCTGCCCATTCAGGAAATAGTCCGCTTGTACCAACTCAGGATGGGAAGCCAGGACATGCGTTGCTTGCAGTCGGTGCTTCGTCTCTTGATGGAGCCACAACGGTAAGCGCCCACAAGCCCCTTTCTGCCTACTCAGCTTTGCGGAAAGCGATCTCATAACTCATTGGGTTATATCGGTCGTTGATGTAGGCAACTTCCTTGTACGTGGACCAGTTGAATAAGCTCCTGTTTCGCGTGTAGAACACGATCCATTTCGGAAATGTGGCATCCGAAGAATAGAAGGTCAACCGCAGGCCCTCGATCTCGGTGAGGGAGCGGCCCTTTTCGTTCATCATCTTCACGATCGTCGAAACATCTTTGGCCGGTTTATAGTTCACGTCTATCATGGGAGTTGCCAACCAGGCTCCCCCGTTCGTATCTTCCGTCCGTCCCTGTTGGATCGAAACCTCGTTCAGCCCTTTGTGGCACGTGAGTAAGACGTCGGTCACGCGGAACTTGCTACCGGGAAGATCCTGAATGATCGCGCCGGTGGCGCTCACGGGGTATTGCGACGAGAGGGTTCCGTCGAGCGCGATGTGGTGGCTGCCGATTGAATAGAAGCCGACTTCTTCTCCGAACCTGGCTTTAGCCGTGTCCAGAATGGCCTGGACGCAATCAGTAAAGGTGACCGGCGCTGCCAAGACCGGCGTGGACAGAATGAGACTCAAAACAACCAGCAAGGACTTCCGCATTCGTTTACCTCTTGGAACAAAACGATCGCGACGGAACTCGTCGCGAGGAGCATGACGTGAGAGGCCCGGTATGACGCATAGAGTTATTTGTCAAGGCGTTTCTGAGGAAGTTCGCTCTCGTGGCGGCAGACTGCTGCTCAGGAGTTCAAGATGTCGGCGAGAGCCTTTGCCAGCCCCCCGGTCATCGTTGAATGCCGGATGCCGTTTGAACGATGTGATGCCCGCACGCCTCGCGACCCGAGCGTAGACCTGATCAATCTCCCACAACGTCTCGATTTGATCGCTCACGAAGCTGACGGGTACGACGAGCATGTTCTTCACGCCGGCATGCCCCAGACGCTAGATCTCGTCCTCCAGATAGGGCTGCATCCACGGCAGCCGACTTAGCGCCGCATGCACTTCATCAAAACAGGTCTTCGTTTTCGTCGTAGAATACCGGGAAAAAGGGGCAGCAGAGTCACTTCTTCCGTGCCCACATCGCGAAGCTGGCGCAGACCTATTTCAATACTCGGCTAGGACAGCGGATGATCGGACCGCAACGCTGTTTCGGACAATCCGTTAGTATCAAGTACTTCTTTCTGACGAGAAGCGATGTTGACGATGTATTGCCAATTTGGCAAAATAGCCAAATGATCAAACCCAGTTTACTGTTTCACCTTCAGCTGTCCCGGCGTACAGCGCTTGTGCTTGTCTTGATGCTGTGCGGAATTGGCCTGTGGCTTGCGTTCGACTTAGCTTGGCTGCATTACAATGTTCACACTAATCCCAAGTTTCAAAGTTTCTGCGCTATTAGCGAGAAGGTGAACTGCGAAACGGTGGCTGAGAGTCACTATTCGGTTTTTCTCCGTATGCCCATCGCCATGTGGGGTGTTCTCGGGTACCTCGCGATGTTGGGTACTGCGGCATTTGGCTGGCTGAGGCCGGCATTTCCGGTCCAAGGTGCGCTTCTGCTCTTAACTGGAGTTTCCGCGGTGGTGAGTGTGGTTCTGGCGGCAGTGTCGCATTTCCTGATTCGATCGTTCTGTGTCCTCTGTGCTGGTACGTACGTGGTGAATCTTCTGTTGTTCGCAGTGGTGATGGTGTGGCTCAGGTTTGAGCCATTGACCGTCAAAGGGGTGATTGCCGAGGTCGGAGCATGGATGTGGAGGCGCGCAGTGTATCTTTCCCCGTTAGCGTTGGTTGTCGCGTTGCCGGTCGCTTTCTATCCTCAGTATTGGAATCAACAGGGGCGGTCAGTTCGGGCGACTTCCGCCGAAGTTGAGACAGGGGTCACGGACGAAGGGTTGCCCTGGATCGGGTCGTGGCAGGCGCCTATTATAATCTTGGAGTTCAGCGACTATCTGTGTCCTCATTGCAAACGTGCTCACGCTACTTTGCGAAACTATATCGCTCAGAGCCCAGGAAAATTTCGGCTAGTCCACCGGCACTTTCCGTTAGCTCACCGATGCAACCGGGCAATTCAGGGACCCTTTCACGAAGATGCATGCTGGATGGCCAGAGCGGCATATTGTGCCGGTAAGCAGAAGAAGTTTTGGCCGATGAACGATGCATTGTTCGCGCTGGAAGGCACACGCCCGGAGTCGTACGCATTGGAGTTAGCGAAGGGAATGGGCATCGACGAAGTGTTGTTTCGTGATTGCCTCATCTCTCAGGAGGCTCAGGGGCACGTGAAGGCCGACATCGAGGCAGGGATCAAGCGAGGGGTAACGGCGACGCCCACCTTCGAAGTAAACGGGCGCCTATTCGTCGGAGAGGTTCCGGCGGCGACGCTCACCGTCGACGGGCCCGAATCGGCGGCGCAGCTCAAGCAGCTTGTGGACGGTGGCCCATGATTCAAGTGTTGCTCGCTCTTCCGTTCTTGATTTGGGGGGCTGTGGATGCTCATGCCTGCGGTGATGATGTCATCCGCTGCTCGGGTGTGTCGGGTCGTGATAAACGAGAGTTTTCCGTGCGCCAGCCAGTGGAGCGGCTTGCTGCTTACCTTGGAGATTCAAAAAAGTACGTCGTGATTGACACGCGTCCGCCGGTAAAGTTTGCCAGCTGTCGGTTGCGGGGAGCCCTGAACTACGAGTTTCCACCTGCTGGGCAGCCCGCTAGCGGCACCTCAGAGGCATTGCTGAGTAAGTCCGTTCTTCAGCGGGCTATCGCGAAGGGAAAAAAGGTTGTTTTGATTTGCAGTACCTGTCATCGAAGCAGCAATGCGGCAGCATACGCGCTCTGCCAATGGGGAGTATCCCCACGGGATTTGATTTGGATCGCGGAGGGCGTCGATGATCTGAAGCGAATGAAATCCGCGTTACTCACTGGAGACGGGTGCTAGGGAAGGAAATGATGGACGCAAAGACACAAACAAAGTTTGAGGCGCGCGCTGACATCATGAAGGCGTTAGCTCATGCCACGCGACTGTACATCCTGGATGTACTGTCCAAGGAAGATGAGGTGTGCGTGGGGGATCTGACGAGCCTGATCGGCGCTGACACCTCAACCGTATCGAAGCATCTGTCGGTCCTGAGGGCTGCGGGACTCATTACGGATGAGAAGCGCGGAAGCCAGGTTTTTTACAAAATTCGGGTCCCCTGTGTATTGAATTTCTTTGAATGCGCGGAGACCGTGATTCGAAAGAACGCTGCGGAGCAGGTCAAGCTCATGCGTCAAAGCAAATGATTCTGTTTTACAGACTCCTTCACGTGTAATTCAGCCCGGGTCTCAATGCACTGAAACCCGACATGCTCGTATGCCTTCCACGCCGAAATATTATCCTCGGTCGTGCCCAAAGAGAACTGGGTGATGCCTTCCCTGCGCAGCTCGGTCATTAAAGCGAGCGCTGCATTCTTCGCCAGTCCTCGGCCACGGCGATCCGGCCTTGTCAGGAAGTTTCCGATATTCGCAGCGCAAAGATCTTTGTTCAGAATGATCGTGCCTGCGGTCGCGATCAGCTCGCTGTTCTCAAAGATTCCGACAAAGGGCTGCTCAAGCATCCACTGAGAGAAAATGGTGCCGGAGTAGTGTGCGCGGTAAAACGCCGAGGCCAGCGGATAGTCCTTGGTGGTGAGGCGGCGAAACTCGACGCCCGTGAGGGCGGAAGAGTCGGTTTGGCTGCTGTCTGAATCAGCGTGAAGATAGTACTTCAGAACTTTGCGGCTGTTTATCCTGTTGCCTAAGGCCCTCAGCAGGAATGCTTCGTGTTCTGGCTCGGCGTGAACTTCACTGGAATCAGGAAACGCGGCGACGATTCCGAGTTCAGCATCAGAAAGCTGACCGATGGTTGTCGCAATACGGCAGTCATCGAACCGAATGGAAATTACGAGTCCGTTTCCCGTTTCGCTGATCAGGTACTCGCGGTTATCGAGTCCCTCTCGGACTGAGGTGAGCGCCGCGTGATGGTAGAGTCGAAAGACCGGACGCTCGGCAAGAAAGGTGTCAATCCAGTTCAAATCGTCTGTCGAGAGTTCGGATGTCCGTTTCATGCGTTGTTCGGGAGTTCTTCTTCGTCTTGGTCAGGTACGATAACGTACTTTTCTCCGTCTGATAGCCGTTCCACCGTGTAGGCCACGTCTTCGTCTCCCGTGATAATCACGGGGAACTTCGAGCACAAGAAAAAGTTCACGATCATCGCGTCGGCCGAGCCGATTCCGAAGCGGCCCATCATGTCGGCAACGCCTGACCAGTTGGGCCTGCGAGAAAAATGCTCACCGCTTTCCATCTCGCGAGTACCCAAGAACTGAATGTTCAGAGTGTTGATGGTCGTGTCCCAGATCTTCGACATGGAAGGATACAGGAAGTCTTTGCAGAACAGGTCCCAGCAATAGGGTCCATCCGACTCTGAAAAAAGTTTTCGAAATTTCTTGATCTGTTGCTCGTCAAACCTGAATACGCGCTTATTGTCTTTGAATTCCTTTTCGTCCTCGTTCTTCTTCCTGTTGCTCTTGAGAAGTTTGAGCTGCGTTTTCAGGTGGAGGTCCATCGAGTCCTTGTCGCGCTCGTCGTAGAAGCTGACCAGACCTTCAGGGATCAATACCCGACGCTGAAGTTCGAGGAATTCGGATCGAATGTTCTGATTCGTAAAAACCGGCATTCCGAGGCTGTCGAGAGCAATGAAGACTTGGTCAGCCCAGTCGAAGAGCCGGTCGGATTCTGTCGATGCGGCAAACAGCACATTCGTATCGACGACGCAGCCTGCACGAAACTCTGCCTTTGACCGATGGAGTTCTCTGAGGTTCGCTAGTGTGATTCTCAAAGGTCGAGGTCCCTGTCGCGTTTTGGTGAAGCGATTTTTCTATTGTCGTAGTCCGAGCGATCGGTCTTGCCGTCTTTGCCGGTCGTCGGCTTCTTTTCGCGAGTTGCTTCTTCGAGCTCTGGAGAGATCCTGATGTTTTTCTTTATCTCCCTGAGCTTGTCTCGAAGCTGCGTGACTCTGCTTTTCGGTTCGTTGTCTTTCGTCATGTTTTCTGTCTGCGCTGAATAGGGCAGCTCCTTTGATCTAGTGTTAGCATGGTTTTTTATCCGGTAACTAGTTTGAATAAAAGGGGATTTTAGATCCGCTGTTAGAGAGGAGGTCATTTCTTTCCCCTCCAATCCACAAGGTTCACCACATGCTCCATGACCGCCGGTTCGGTCGGGATGAACTTGAGCCCCTCGGTGGCGGGAACGCCGATCGAAATCAGCTGAGTCGCGAAACAAGCCCGCAGGGTGTGAAACCGGACCGACGGCAAACGATTGGCCTGACAGAAGCCGCGAAGGATCTGCGCCTGATATCCGGACTTCCAGTCCGAAAAGTGGGGTAGGAGATAATCCTCCGCCTACATCTGTTCGACCTTCCTGTCGTTGATGAGCAACCAATAAAACTCGCTCGAAACAGGCACAGTGCGCCAGCATTCAGCCTTCGTTGGCCCGACAGATTTGAGCATTGCGTTCCAATTCCGGCGCACCCGAAGCAGTCCGTAGTGCCGCCGGTGAAAGGGAAGGTCGTCTTGTTTGATCGCGTCTTCGCGAGAGATGAGTTCCACATCGCTTCGCTTCAATTCAAGAAGCTCGCCACTTCGGCATCCCGTGAACACGGCCGAAACCCAGATCGGGTACCAGGGGTGACCCTGTTCTTCATCCGAAGAAAAGAAGCGTGGCCGATGCCTTGGCGCCGCTTTTCCCTACTTTGTCCTATTGATGATCAATTCTCGTACCCCGGCTGTGCCTTTGTCACGGTAGATGTCCGCGACCTGGAACATTCCCGCGATGGCGGCGAATTTATCCCAATAGGACCCCGTATTGGCACGGCGGAGAAGTACCTCGGCTTCCTTGGACGAAGCACCGCCAGAGGAGAGAACGGTGATCGCGTTTGCGAGGGCTTTTTCGGCAACCTGGCGCTCGGCCTTGTGCGTATTGAGAATCGAAAGGGGGTTGCCAGGCCGACCGGTAAAATGCGCCAATCCTTCGTTAAACGTGATGTCCTGAAGGCGCTCTAGCGGAGTATGGGGGTCCGGCTGGTTCAACTGTCGAAGAAGAAAATGTGTGATCTCGTGAATCAAGAGGGGACGACCCTTTTCTCGGATTCGGTTGGTCTCCCAGAGTGAAAGGTTCACGAATACCGTGTCAGCGCCATCAAGGCGCGAGCACCAGGCGTCATAGGGCGCCGGAACTCCGGCGAGGGCTACGACGTTCACTTGAAGACGCTTCTTACCGACTAATCCCTCGAAGACTGCGTCGAGTAACGGTGCGCCGTTTTTGTTTAGGTCGGAAACTACTTCTTGGAGAGCAGACAGACGATCGGTTGGGATTGTGGCGTCAGTGGCTTTGATCTCAGGCGCCGGAAGAGCCGACGCGGGAAGCGTGCGAGCGTCCGGCATCGGAACGAGGCGAACACTCAGAGGGAGTCGCTTGATTGCTCGAACCGAAAGGGGAAGGTCGCCAATCAGGCGAGCGAAATCAAGTGATCCGCGCCTTTTCAGGCTGTCCAGAATGAAACGCACTTGGCTCGCTGCATAGAGCGTTGGATCCATTTTCTGGTAGTGAGCGTCGAAAGCGGCATCATCCAGCGGATCAGGGAGCCTCTTCTGTGCTTGCTCTAAAACGCGTTCCAGTTCAGCCAGTTTGGGTGCCGAGTCTTTCTCTGAGTTATGAAACGCGGTGGCCATGTCGTTTGCAAAACGCTCCGAACGTGCAGGGCTGTCCGGGATGCCGAACTTGTCTTGATAGGCGTGAGTCAGCTCATGAGGGACCAGGAACCAGCGAAAGAGCAGGTCGAAGAAACGTTTCGAATCTATAGACTCACCGGCCATTGTGGCAATGAGCGTTTGTTGAGCGGGAGGGAGTTCCTCCCATTTCGGAATCGCCACGGTCTTGGCTTCCTGTCGCCACGAGATCAACGAGGGACGTGTCCATTCCTTAACGCCGGGCACGAATGGAAGTGTGAAACCATTTTGTTCTGCTTGGGAGACGTAAGTGTCTCTGACTCGCTCGATTTCAACAAGGCTACTGGGCATTGAGCGGATTGAAGACGTTGTACAACCAGTAAGGCAGAGTAAACCCAAAGTCGCAGCTTTGCTGGAAACGAGGCGGGATATCACTGAGCCTCCTCGTGGCACACGAACCTGCGTTTCTGACGGTAGATCGGCCAGAGTGCGATAGCCAGCGTCGCCAGGAAGAGCATCCAAACGTTTGCATACGTTTCCAGTTCTTTGGCAATTCCGCTGATGTGAATCAGACCGCCCATTCTCCAGTCCGCATCCGAAAACGAGAGGGCCACGAAATTCCAGCCGGTGTGAATTCCGACGATCGAGAAGAGGTTCCGACTCTGAACAAAAACGAGTCCCGTAAGGAGACCAAATGCAAAGCGATAGAGAAATCGACCGAAGTCAGGCGCCTCGAGGAGAAAATGCATCAGGGAGAAGGTGAGTGCCGTCGCGGTGACCACGCCATAGGCCAGGTAGGTGTTGCGTTCTTGAAAACTCAAGAGGTTCCTAATCGGAAAGGCGCGGTAGACAAGTTCCTCGTTGAGCGAATTGAGAACGAGAAGGAAGAGATACCAAGCGAAGAAACCCCACCAGGGAAGCAGTCCGGCGATGGACATTCCCGATGGAAATGGTGAACGGAATTCTGCCTGGGTTGACATCGCGATAGTAGCGAGTAGCACTAGTCCCTTGATTAGTCCTCCGCTCAATATTCCGAGAAAAAAGGTGCGAAAGGCAATGCGGTGTCGGAGAGCTGCGTCTATTCTCAATCCATGAAAAGGGCGCTGCACTGTCAATACGAGCAGTATTGGGAGTGCCAGAATTGCCAGGACGGTGAGGATAGTACCTGAATCAAACACGTGGTCAGGGCTCTTCAGGGTACTTGGATCGACGCCAAAACGCTTCGCCACCGTAATAACGGCTAAGAGCGAGAGGAAGGCTACCAGCATTGTGCCGACGACTTCCAGGAGGCGTGAAAGTGTGAATGCTTCATTCATTGGCTAACCCGCCTCGAATGCCGGACCGTTTAGCCGAGGCTTGTTTCCTGTTACAGAGCGTATTCATAAGCTCTGTCGGAATCTTTCCCCGGCCATCCATTTGTATCGCGCGTGCGGCTTTGAGTTGATCTAAAAACGTCATTCCTCCGGATGATAGGATATTGGGATTGATCCGGTAAATAGGATCAGAGGTGGCCGCACTCAGGGAAATGAAGGAAACGCCATGGCGTTCATATTCAGATAAGAGAGCTGGAAGAAGTTTTTCGGTGAACCCACCTGCATGTAGGAGAAGGATGTGCTTGATGTCACGGTCAGCAATCGCTCGTGAGAGGCGGATGTTGTACGCCAATCGAGTAAGTGCGAGGTTGAGATAACTCTCGGTCAGCTTCTGAATCGACGAAGCGTCGCCAGAGGCTAGGCAACGCGCATAGGGTTCATTCCAGGCCCAATCTCCAAAATCTATGGTCACTTGGGCAGTCTGGTATCCATTTTGGGATAGAAATAGGCGAATCGAGTCGCGCGTCTCTTGTGTTGCGCCTTCCAGGAGAAATGGGAAGCGGAACCAGTGAAAGTTCAAAGCTCCGTTCAGTGAGCGAAGAAGCGGCTCGTCGCGAATGATGTCGTTTAAGTATTCGGTGACAGGAATCCTTCTGAGATCTGCATGCGAGAAGGTATGGTTCGCAACGGGGTAACCGGCGCCAAGCCAGGCATCAAGGACTTCTCGCAAGTCCGGATCTCTCTCAACCTTAACGCCATTGACGAACCCGTAGACCTCTGGAATCGAATGGTTCTTAAAGCTTTTTAGCATGGACTGAACGAGTCCAAGCCGTGTTTGTCCGGCAGGAAGGTCACCGTGTGCTGGGAGGTCGTCCACAGTAATGGCCACTTCGATCGCGAAGCTCTTACCGGAGAGCGAGAATATCGCTGCTGTAATGAGGCCGATCAGGGCAGGATTTAGCTTCATGACTCACTCCCTACGCAATAAGGTGAAACCATGGGCAAGTACTCACTCATGGGTGGTAGGCCAACCGATTTTCGCCGCTCGTCTAGCTTGGATGGATCTTCCATGGGGCGTGGTTCCCATTTGCCCTGGCCTTTGCACAGCCCCTGGGTGCCGTAGCGTTGAAGCTCGCCCTTGTTCACGCGGACACGGTCCCAAAGGTAAGCGTAGTCTTCATTACGGCAGTCGCCCTGTTTCCGGGCTACTTCAAGGAGACCAAGAACGGTTTCTTGAAAGGTAACATCGTGATCCGCGTGTTGAACGAGAAGGAATGCATCCCGGGCAGCCTGGTCTCCAAATTGTGTCGCTGTGATCCAACCCAACTTCTTGATGATCGTCTTCAGTTCCTCGGAGTTCTTTTTGTCGAGGTCGCCGAAAGCCTTCTTGTAGGCGGAATGATTCATCAGTTCTGGAAATGCGAAGCCTTTCTTAACGAGAAGTACGTTTCCGTTTCTCATTGTCTGATCGGTAGCTACCATTTGAGCAAGACGAAGGTTAACGGAGACGATTCGTTCGATCTCGGTGTCCAGGGTCTGTTTCCTGGGTTCAGAGTTACGGAATCCACTCAGTGGAACGGACGCGATCATGATGGATAGGCCTGTAAACAGGGTTGCTGCTTGTATTCTCATATTTAGAATTCCCTTGCCGAGCAGTCAGCCGCCCATTCCTTGTTTGGGAGGTCCATGTCCCAGCGACATGCGGAAATGACGTTGAAACCGATAATGAATCGAACGTCTGTCGGGAAATGGCGGTGAATTGTCGAAAACGAAATCGCCAGAACGGAAACATTGCTCAGAACGTTGGATGCGAGCTCTATCCGCTTGGCGCGATACAGACGGAGCTGAACCGGGCTGCCTGTTACGTCTGTTCCGTTGCCCAGTTCAGAAATGAACTCAAACTCCTCGGGATGAGTTTCGACGTATTGGGTATCCACAGCTGAAAGCCCGGCGCCTGTGTCCCAAAGCGCTTGAATCGATGTGTTTCCAAACTGAATAGGTAGTGAAATGAGTCCAGCGCGTTCTGGCCGCAACTGAAAGTACGTCGCCGATGCCTCTCCAGATGGGAGAAGCTGCATGGACTGCCTTGAGACGTCGAGTAGGATGCGATGCGGCTGGAGCTGGTCGATGCCGATCGTACTGCGAAAAACAGTTCCGCTTTCAGGATACCGCACTACCTTGGCATTGCTTACGGAAAGACCTGCGAAGGAAAAGGCGCCAATTCTGATCCATTCGCCAAATGCTGGCGTCCCGGTTGCCCCGCCAAAGCCGATGGTGCCCTCGGACGGATAGGGGGCAGTAAAGTCATTATGAACGACGGCTGAGAACGCGGAGCCAGTGTCCAGAAAACAGGTGTCCCGGTGATTGTCATAAGAGCAGGGGAGAAACAGCTGACCGGAGCCTAAGGGGCCGGTAGAAACGATTAGATCGTTAGTGGCCGCAAGCGTCGATGGGCAGAGTGGGATTGAAGCAAGCAGAATGAAGAGTGCTTTCATCTGAGCCCCCTTCCCCTTGGGAAAGGTCAGAAGCTCTGGGCGCAGGAACAATGCGATTGGCTGCTTCATAGCGACGTCTCTTTCGGCTCCGAGGGTGTCGCTCAAAGGCTGCTGGCGCAGGCAGCGGCATCTTTATCCTGGGAGGTCAGTCGTCTTTAGAAAACGTGCGGATGTTTGTCCAGTCGGCAGGTGAGCGGGGGCGACCGGACTCACTTTTCGCAGTCCTGCGAAAAGTAGCTCCCTAAGGAAGTCGGCCATCCTGGCCTCCTCGTTTTGTGTTCCCCTTCGGGGAACGGGTCGTCGAACCGGTGCTCGCTCGCGCTCGCCGACCGGTTCTTCGCCCTGGCCATCACCTCCAAAAACAAAACCCCCGAATCCTTTCGGACTCGGGGGTTTTGTTTTGGAGGTTTCGATCACGCCAGAACGATTCCGGCTACTTACCCCCTGGTTTGTCCTATTTTAGGACACATTGTCCGGTTGAAGCAAGCATTAGCTGGCCTCCGACGATAACGCCACATCTTGAAGGCTCGTCATAATGTCCGGGTACTTCTCCTTTAGATAGCTTAGTCCGTCGCCTCGTGATGATAACGCTTCAGTTCGCTGCCACAGGTAATCCATTCGACCTTTTGCGGCCTGAAGGATGGAATTCCATGGTTTCACATATATTTCAATATTGGGGTTCTTCCCTGGGTCCAGGCGACCGTCGGATGATTGGAAGAGGTCAAGGATGTCATCCGAAACAGCGTTAGATACTGCCACGAAGACCCAGCGAGTCTTAGATTTGTCGAAGCGCGGATCGCTCGATATTGCCGCCGCATATTTCTCTATCTGGGTCTTTTCGTCAAAACCGATCGTCACTTTGGGACGTTTGAGTTCGACAATTAGATGCTTATACTGATCGGCAGCCCCATACTTATACTGTCTAGAGAGAACTAGATCGGGAATTTTGCACATACCTCTTTCCGATCCATCGACGTATTCGATCGTGTCTTCATCGTGTTTCAAGAGGTGTTGGTGGTGCTGAAGGACGGTATTCAAGGTTTCGTCTGAGCAGCCCAGAGAAAACTCCTCACCGAAAATCCACGTCTCAGCCTCAATAATCTTGTGAAGCTGAGTTCGCTCTAAAAGGCGTTTCCTATTCTCCTTTTCGAAGAGGATCTGTTCGATTCCGTTCAGTGCATCTCGTCTGTCCACTACAAGCTTTCCTAGACGAATCAAGCCGGCGATTGATACGCGGCCGAGGATATTTGCCAGTTCGTCCATCTGTTCCTTAGGTAGCTTCAGAATTCTTTCAAAGATGTGCTGGACTGAGGTGGGCGACGATTCCAGCGCGGTTCTTAATAGATGAAGCGTCAGACGCTGGCGTTCCTTACTTCCGGACGCGATTGCCGGTAGTGATTCGATTACTTTCGTCGCGCAGACATCAAATACGTTGCGCTCTAAGGAGTCCAGGTCGTTCCGGGGGGTGCCATCATAGGGATACACCCCGCGTTGCTTCAGTTCATGAACCGTCTTCGAAATTTTGGCCTTTGTCGTTCTATTAATAAACTCTTGGGCGACCTCAATCGACTTTTCTTTAATTTGTCCAAGTACCGTTGTTTCACGTAACTCAAAGGTGTTGTCTGCAACGGCCTGTGTTACCTCAGGGCTGGCTACGAACACCGAACAGTCAACACCGGCAGAAATATCAGCGTCTTCAGTGCTTCTCGAGTTGAATCCATCGTCGCACCAGACGATCTGCTGCATCCGCGCCTTGGAGGGCTTCCAAATTACCGTTTTGACCTTAGTGTTGGGGAAGTCGATAAGGTCCGTTGTCTCTTGTGTATCAATACGGACTTGAGGATTCAGCGGAGTTCCATTAATCAAAATCTGGATTTCTTTTTCTGCAAGAAGCTTCGGCGCGAACACCACCGATAGGCGATCGACAAGTTTTTCGGCTGAAGGAAGCTTCAGCTTGTCACCGTAACCATTCCTGGCTAGGAAGTGGGTTCCTGTCGATGAGTCGGGAGCCGGCTTGCTATTGATGTGAAACTTTCGGATTTCTTCGACTCGTCCGAGAATGCGCATGGTCCTGCCATTGCCATTCCTAGTGACCCATTCGACCTCGTTACCGAGACTGTAAGCTTTGAAGCGGCCCTCACCGAGGCTTCCATGCACGCGATGGCCGCGTAGATTCGATTTTGATTTGGTCTTTAGCGACTCGCCGAGGCTTCCGAATGCTGACTTCACCTCTTCTGGCGAGATTCCAGATCCGTTATCTTTCACTTGAACATCGGTGACTCCCCCGAGTTCATTTGTCGCAATAAGTACTTCGACGTTCGTTGCGCCTGCGTCCAAACCATTCCAAATAAGTTCAACCAATGCTAAGGCTGGATCGCAATTCGCCACCCGCTTTAGATGACTTTCGGAAAGCGATACTTCGATTGCAGTCGGTTTGCTGGTCATTAGTCGCAGGCCGATACCTTTCTGAAGCCGATTGCGGCGGTGTTAACCTTGTTCCGTGTGTAAGAGATACATGAATTTTGAAATATCGGCCAGTCCTAATGCACTGCATCCCCGCGTGTGCTTCACAGTATGATTTCTCTTTGAAGCATAAGTGATACGAACAGAAGCTCAGTGGACTCACCCAGGCGGAGACTAGGTAGTGAATGGATTACCGTCTTGGCGAGCCGAACTCGGCCGTTGTCATCGGAGGTTGAGGAATAATGTACAAGGGGACCGCGCTTTCATTCACACGGTGATCTCTCGAAATCTTATCTTCGTGAGACTCGGCTAATCCAAGTACGGATTCATACTCCGGGAGCCGTAGCCGTATGTTTAGGACGGGGGATGTGGTCGAGGAGACAGTGTGAAGACTTGGAAATAGTGAAAAGCCGCCCGCCAGTTTGCCGCGGCTATCGAAAACCGAGATGCTAATATTGGATAACCGGGCCAGCGACTCCCGAATTTGTGTGTCAGACGTTGAACAGAAAAGGCTCAGTTCACAGTCAGTTGGTGAACCACAGTTCTCCCAAAGGTCGACTATCCTTATCCATGTGGCTCGATCGTACTCTATCGGAAGGTGCCGTTGAAGATCACGGTATTTGCACACCTGTTCTTTCGATAGGCTACCTCCGACGAAATGGCTTTTGGCTGAGGAAAGCGCCCATCGATTCTGGCAGGTAAAAAAGGTGATGTAGTCGCACATCAATGCGGAGGTTTTTATGAAGAGTTGCCGAATTTGGTCGGCCCTGGACCAAAGTTCCTGTTCCCAGACCGGGTGATTAACGACCACAAACAGCACGGAATTGACGAGCGCGATCGGAGTGGTGTGCTTAGCTATCTCAATTCCGACTACCTCTTCCCAGATCGATACGAGGTAGTGCTTCAGTGGTCCTGGGTTGCGCCGTGACGTGTTGGGATTCGTATTCCGTTGGTGCATTGCGTGTTCCTCCAGGAGGTATAACGTAGGTTTTTTGTAACGTTGCGCAGCTTAGTCGAGTGGTCGAGCAAGTGCAAAGGGGGCATCGTAGGAGACTACTTTTTGCTCCTGTAATCCACCAAACTCACCACCCGCTCCATCACCGCCGGTTCCGTAGGAATGAACTGCAGCGCCTCCGTAGCCCCAGCCTCGTCGATCCCGGCCAGGCGGATATACCGCTGCATCGTCTTCATGTCCTTCCATCCGGCGATCTTCATGACCACCGTGGCTGGAATTCCGGTGGCGATCAACTGCGTGGCAAAACACGCGCGGAGAGCATGGAAGCGAATCGACGGTAGCCGGTTCGCCTCGCAGAACCCGCGAAGGATTTCCGCCTGGTATCCGGATTTCCAGTCAGAGAAGTGGGGGAGGATGTAGTCCTCCGGCTGCATCTTCTCGATCTCGCGTTCATGGATGAGGAACCAGTAAAACTGGCTTGAGACGGGGACGGTCCGCCAGTAACCCGCCTTGGTTGGTCCGACGGCTTTCAGGCGCGCGTTCCAGTTGCGGCGAACACGAATCAGCCCGTAACGCCGTTGCTGAAAGGGGAGGCTATCCTGCTTGATGGCTTCTTCACGCGAGATGATTTCAATATCACCGCGCTTGAGTTCCTGAAGCTCGCCGCTCCGGCAGCCGGTAAATACGGCCGAGACCCAGATCGGATACCAGGGGTGCCCTTGCTCGCGGGCCTTTTGCAGGAGCGTGCGGATCTCGTTGAGAGTCAGAATCTCAGGAACCTTCTCGGCCCGGTCCCGTTCTAGCTCGATGCCGCGAACCGGCGAATCAAGGACGCCCGTGATGAAGCGCTCCGTGATTCCCCAGGTGTAGACGGTGTGAATGACGCTCTTCAGATGTTTACAGAAGCTGTGTTTCTTGCCTTCTTCGCGTGCTTGGAAGAGGACGTCTCGTCCGTCCGCTCGATTAATCTCGCAGGCCGGTCGGTTCATCCACGCCGCAGTCCACTTACGAAGCAGGGAAGCGTAGTCGATGAGAGTGGTCGGCGCGTACTTTCCGGAGCCGTACAACTCCTGATGCCGAACCCAGCGCTCGATGACTTCTTTCCACCGCATTCCGGCGGCTTCGAGCTTGCCGAGTTCGGTCATCAGGTCGCGAACGAGCTTTTTCTCTGCTTGAAGCGCTTCTCTTTCGGTCTCGAACCCGTTCAGACGCTTCTGGACGCGGATGGTCCGATCCTTTCGACTGCGGATGTCGACATAGGCTTGCCAGAGAGTTTTGCCGTTCTTTTCGTAGCTGGAAACAGACATGAATCCCCCTTTTCAGGAAAGAGAGGACTCAAGTAGTCGGTCGAGTTCGATCTTTCGAAAGTACAGCCGCCGTCGGAACTTTCTGGGCCGGAGATACCCCCGGTACACCATGATCCGCAGCGCATTTGCTGTCTTCCTCAAATACCGTGCAGCTTCCTCCGAATTGAGCCAGGTCAGCTCCTGCTGGCCCAGCTCCCGATCTTTCGCAATAGAAAGTATAGCCACTGTTTCCTCCCTTTGCCAACTGGTCCGGGCTTCACCGCCTACCGCCCGGCTTCGTCGAGTATGGTTCCCGCTTTTGAAGTCTCTTGATCGAAATCTGGACGAATGGACGCTCGCCCATCGTCGTGCCTTGCGATCCGTTCCAGAAGTGCCATTCGGCGCTTGGGCCATTTCGATGGAAACGGGATCTTCACGTCGCGGAGCACGCCTTCGGTCTTCAGGCTGAAGATGCAGCAACCCGTTCTCAATTCCTTGATCCGATTGGGATGGACACGGAACTCTTCGACTTCCCGGTCGGTCCCGCGTCCCGTTCCCCAGCCGAACTGCGTTTGAATCGTATTCTTGACGGCTGACTTGGTGCCGAGGAACTTGGCCCACGTTTCGGCGTCCTCGGGATCGTCCTGCCGGAAGATGAACCGGACGTTGCAGTTGCCCATGATCTGGCCCTTGAATGTTGGGCTGACTCGCTCCAGGTCGGAAAGGGTCTGGTGCGCGAGATGAATCATGAAGTCGCTGGAGCGGCCTTTATTTTGGAACGTCGCGAAGTTCTCCGTGGCGAAAGCGTCGAATTCGTCCACAAAAACGCTAAACGGCTTCCGACTCTTCAGCTCCGGATGAAGTTTGCGGAGTCCGGAGATCAACATCAGCTCCTGAAGGAGCAGCTTTCCAACTCTGGCGCTTTGGACGGCTTTGGCCTCGGTCGGAAGATCCACGAAAAGGATCTGGTTCCGAGAAGTGATGTCGAGCATCGAAATGATGGGACGGGGGTCGCGTCGGGCGTTCTGTACGATGCCCTGGCTGACCGCCAGTATGGGACCCCATTCACTTTTTGAGAAGGCTTGAAGATCCAGGTGCAGCCCCTGAACGTTCTTTTCTTTTCCACCGTCGGTCTGCTTTTCGAGCTGCCGGACCAAGTCGGCGAGCGTGAATCCGTCTTTCTGGTCGTCCAAAAGTGCGATGAACGCTTCCAGAAGCCCGAGTTCGCACGCTTTGGCATAGAAGGGTTCGCGGTAGACTCCGGAGTTGAACCACTTACTTTGAAGTTCGGATGCGTTTCCGATGCTGCAGGGGTTCCAGCGGACGCTTTCCTCAGGCCACGTGGCTGATAGAAAGTGGAGATCTCGCTCGCGGCCGATCGA
>CAYOWB010000019.1:29794-34130 GCA_964407515.1 uncultured Bacteriovoracaceae bacterium | reverse complement strand
CACCGTGACCCTTGCCAACGGCGCTGACATCATTCTTCAGAAGATCGATGGCAAACTCTTCTTCGAAACCGAAGCCACCTTTAACGACACCGCCTTCGCCGTGCTGCTCTCGCACAACTCACATAAGCCCGCAGCCGAACGTCGCGCCATCGTAAGCCGCGAAATCAAGCGCATCTTCGACCAAGTGAAGACCGCCAAGGCCATTCCGGCGACCGAAATTCCCGAAGTCGGCTACATGACCTTCTGGCTTCCTTACCAAGAAGGCGATGACCTCTTCGCCAGCCTCAAGTCACTCAATATCAGGAACCTGCTTGTGAATCCGGTTGTCACCGACCGCTTTTCGCTCCCCGCCGCGAAGGCTCACACCCCGAAAGCGGAAGGACTGGAAGTCCGCTCTTTGCGCGCCGGAACCGATGAGTTCAGCGGCTTGAAGCGCATTCACGCTCCCGAGTTCGTCGCGATGGCGGAGGAAGCTATCGGCGACGGCGTGAAAGTCGACGGTTCGAGCGTCAACCTCGGTATCACGGATACGGGCATGACGCTGAATCACCCCACCTTCACGATCGGCGGAAACCGCGTCACTTACATGAAGGACTTCACGCGCGAAGGACGCGTGTATTTCAACCACAAGGCCAAGCTCCAGGCGGCAGTGTCCGAGGCGAATCCCGAGCTGCTCGTGCTTTCGGGCGAGATCATCCTCACTCCCCGGCTGCCTTCGCTCCCCGCAGGTGATGTCCTGATCCCGATCGACGGCCTGACCATTAAACCGTCGAAAGAGCTCCGCGATGTCCTGCTCAATCCCTCGAGCGGCGCGAAACTCGGCATCCTCCTCGAGGAAGTCCTCAACTCCTCGGACGACAAGGTTGACCTCAACGCCAACGGCAAGCAGAACGACAAGTTCTTCTTCATCTTCGTTCCGGGCGCTACCGCGACGGAAGACGTCGTTTACGCCGACTTCAGCGGCGAAGGCGACTTCTCGAACGTGAAGCCCGTCGGCGACTGGAACACGACCAAGCAATCCCTCAAGGTTCATTCCGAACTCATTGGCTTCGACATCCGCAAGGACAAGCTTCCGAAGGCGGACGGAACGGACGTCATGGAAGTCCGGAGCATCTCCATCGTCGGGTACGACCCGGGCAACCACGGCACCCACGTGGCAGGTATCGCGGGCGGCGCCTGCACGATCGCCAGCCACTGCAAAGGCACCCTGGCTCGCGGCGTGGCCCCCGCGGCGAAGCTTCTGATGAACCGAGTGTGCGCCAATAACGGCGGCTGCAACGCCATGCAGGCGTTCATTGACCTCGCCCTCAACGGTCAGGCCGACGTCATCAACATGTCACTCGGTGGTCTCAATCCTTTCAACGATGGCTTCGGCGTCGAAGAGACGATGATCAATCGCCTCACCTCGGCGACGAACACCCTGTTCGTTATCTCCGCCGGCAACTCCGGCCCTGGCAAGCAAACCGTGGGCAGCCCCTCCGTCGCACGTCTTTCGCTGAGCGTGGGCGCTACGGCGACCAAAGGCCTGATTCAGCGCCAGTACCAGTGGCCGGGCGGCGGCGCGATCGACGACTCCGCCGACAGCGACTTCATGATGTTCTTCAGCAGCCGCGGTCCGACGGCCGCCGGCGGCTTCAAGCCGAGCATCTCCGCTCCGGGGACCGAGCTGAGCTCCGTTCAGCTCAACGGCGCTCCGGGCACCTTGCATGGCCTGGACGTTTACTGGGGAACCTCGATGGCGGCTCCGACGGCCACCGGCGCCTATGCGCTGTTGCTCGACGCCATCCGAAAGTACAACGCCAAGCACCCGGGTCAGGAGCTGACCGATAGCGCCGCCGTGTTGCGCGAGGTTCTCATCAGCACCGCCCGCCCGTTCGATGCCACGCGTTTCGATCCTGAAACGGGCACGTTCACGCAGGGCCAGTACACCTGGGCCGATCAGGGCACCGGTATGGTGGACCTCGTGGCCGCATGGAAGAAGCTGTTCGAGCTTCGCGACGCCGCTCTGCCGAGCAGCCTCGTCGAACTCCCGCTCGACCTCGACTACGAAATCTACGTACCGATGACGAGCCCGAACGGTATTAAGTATGACGGCTCCCGTGGCGCCGAAGGTACTCCCGCCATCGGCACCGGACTCTACCTCGACTTCTACGGAACCGAGACGGTCCGCCAGATCCACATCGGCCGCCGCTTGCCGTTCATCGCCTCCGCCTCCCAGGCCGCCGGCGAGCTCGAACGGCTCCTGGTGACGACGGCTGATGAATTCGTCCTCAAGACCGTCTACTACGGTTCTGACAAAGCATGGATGAAGGTCGGAACGAACGAGCAGCTCAACTGCGAAGGCTCGGACGAAGCGAACCTCATGATCGTCGGCCGCGGTGCGGAACTCCTGCCCACCGGCGAAGACACGGCCTCCGTGGTTCCCAGCAAGGCGGCGACCCTCAACGTCTGCCTGAAACGTGAGATGATCGCGAATGAATTGCCCACGGGCGATCACGGCGCACTCATCTACGCCTACCGCACGGTGGACGGAAAAGTGTCCCCGGTTCCTTCGTTCATCGTCCCGGTCTACCTCACCGTTCCTCACAGGGTACTGGCTGAGTCGACTGGATACGAAACCGAGGGCACTGTGAAGAGCTTCGGCGTCAGCCGGAACTACGTGAAGGTTCCCGCCGGAACGACGCTCGTCAAAGTCACGCTCGAAGTTCCGGAGATGAAGACCCAGCGCAATGGCCGGATTGCCGCCGGTGAGCATTGCTCGGGCGTCGAGCTCATGTCGCTCGAAGGCCTGAACACCGCCAAGTCGTTCAACGGCCGGGCGGCGGCTCGGATCGCTAACTGCACGGCGCAGGGGGCTCCCTCCAATGCCAGTCGCGTCCTCACCTTCACCCGTGAGAATCCGCGCCCAGGAATCTGGGACCTGCACGTCTTCGGCAGCTACGCCTTCGAACAATCGAAGTATAAACTGCGCGTCGACTACGTGACGGCGAAGTCCAACGTCAGCTCTATCAAGGGATCGTTGGCTGCCCTGAACGGTTCGCTGCAGTGGACGGTGCAAGAGAGCACGTTCCCGATCGCCCCGGACAGCGAGAAGAGCAAGTTCGAACTGAAGAGCTTTGCCGCCGTGACGAAAGCGAAAGTGGCGTCCAAGGAGCAAGTGCTGGTGGAGAGCCCGCTCGGAACGCTGCGCCGCTACTCGCCGGCCGTGAAGGTTGTCGAGATTCGTACGGGCGGAGCGCCCGGTAACGATATCGACCTGCACGTCTTCGAATGCCCCGCCAACCTCGAGCAGTTCGACCCGGCCGCCTGCACGGTGACCGCGGAGAGCACCGGATCGACGGACGAAGAGTCGGTGAAGATTAAGCCCGGAAAGGACAAGGCTTACGCCGTAGTCGTTGACGGCTACTCCATCAAGAATGACGGCGCCTTCAGCAGCACCGAGATCATCTCCTTGCCGTCCGAACTCGGTGAGCTACGCATGTCAGGATCAGCGCCAGTGTTCACCGTCCAATACGCGATGACGCAGGTGGCGACGAGTACTCTGCTCAATGACACGCTCTTCACCAGCGGCAAGTACAAGGTCGTCGGAACGCTGACCCTCATGGACGCTTCCGAAACGGCCCTGACGAAGATCCCGGTCGAAATCTCGAACCAGTAGTTGCCAGAGAATGAGAAGACGCGCCCCGCCGACTCACTGAGTTGGCGGGGCCGTCCTTGACTTTGAAGTCCCCTCGCGTAGCATCGGTAGTATGGAAACTCCGAACTTCCCCTTCTTGTATACTCCTCAAGACATGGCCCTCTTCGATAGCCGCATCATTCAGCTGAGCGGCCCGATCGACTCCGAGCAGGCCTACCGCACCAACAAGCTTCTGCTCGCGATGGAACGGGCCGACGCCAAGAAGCCGATTTACCTCTTCGTCGATAGCCCTGGGGGCGAGATCAATTCGGGTTTCTCGATCTACGACATGGCGCGCTTCATTCAGCCCGACGTCTACACTGTCGTCGTCGGCCTCGCCGCCAGCATGGGCTCGCTGATCTCGCTGTGCGCCCCTAAAGAGCGCCGGCTCGCGTTCCCCAACAGCAAGTTTCTCATCCATCAGCCCCTCATCTCGGGCGTGATGCAAGGACCGGCCGCTGACCTCGAGATCCACGCCAAGGAAATTCTGCGCACCAAGGAAAAGATCAATCGGATCTATTCCCAGGAAACGGGACGTCCGATCGAAGAGATCATCAAAGCGACGGACCGTGATCACTGGATGAACGCGAAGGAAGCGCTGGAATTCGGGTTGATCAGCAAGATCATCACGAAGCGCGAAGAGCTTCCCCGCTAATCCGG
>CAYOWB010000019.1:25664-29775 GCA_964407515.1 uncultured Bacteriovoracaceae bacterium | reverse complement strand
TTGCATCGTGTTAGGGTCCCAAGCGACGTTCTTTCCGCCGTGTCCCAGGTCGAACCCTTGCACGAAGTCGCGTCCGACCTCTTGGCCGTTCTCCATGACTTTCCGCCAGTTCGAGGCGACGTTCCCGTCGTACAACGTGGCTCTCGCCTTCAATGCGTCGGGAGCCGTACGACGATAGAACTCCTCGAGCGCATGGAATCGTTTCTCCATGTCGTCGGGGATGTTAAAGGACTTCCGGGCCTCGATGCAGAAGCTCCGGACCGAATTCACCTTGTTCAGTGAAGTACAGGCCTCCAGGAAATCTTTGAGCTTCCTGATCTCCGGCCCCAGGTTCTTCTGCTTCGTATAGACCTCAAAGAACTGCTTCGCCTTCGCGGCCTCCTCAGGCTTCATTCGCTTCGTCTCGCGGGCAAGTCCCTCGGGAGTTCCGTGCCTCATCTTCTCGGAAAGAGCCTTGTTCGGAGTAAGCTCGATCAGCTCCTGCTCGATCATGCCCTTTGCCTGAAGCGACTTATCCATGAACTGAGCCACCCGAACCAGCCTTTCGGGAGGCGTAATGTTAACCCTCTTGCCGGCCACCTTGACGGGAATCGCCTTTCCGGTCTTGGGACTGACGTACTTGGCGTACTGCGAGAACTCATCGGCCAAGACGTGCATGCCGAGGTCCATCTCCAGATACTGCGCCGCCTTTTCGAGTGCCGCTTGACGTGCCGGAGTGCCGGGCAAACTGTCCGACGTGTCGACCTGTCTCACCTTGAGAACGCGACACTTCTGTCGGGGCGGACAAACTTTGAAGGCGATGGAAAATCCGCCAGCGGCAAGACGGGTCACCTGCGCGTCGGGCCCGTAGACGTCGGTGACGGTCTTCATCAGCTTCTGTTCGCCGGCATCGGTGAGAACCGTTCTCGACTTCGTGCCACCGCTCACCGGATCAACGTACGCTTCCTTCTTCATCTCGAATTCTTGGATCTCGATGTGCCGAAACGGATACTCACGCTCCATATCGAACTCGACCTTATTGGGCCGATCGTACACAAACTCCTTCGGAGGCGAATGAACCGTTTTCGGGGGTGTCGTCCCGATGTAGTGAGGGTCGTTCGCTGTATTTCTTATCGGGTTCCCATCCTTATCCCAAGGGAACATGGAGGCATGGTCGGGGTTCCAAATGACTCTCTTTCCGACGTCGAGCACCCCGGCCACTTTCTTCATTCGGTAACGTACCGACTGTGAGACGCCTGAATCATCCACCCTTGGGTTGTTCGCAGCCCCTTGGCTCGCGGCTCCCGGACGAACCGTCTGTTTGTCTGCCGGTGCTCCGGGCACAATCGATCGGCGAGACTCCTCCAGGTGTGCTGTCACTGTAACCGGCTCGGATCGCCGATTCTCTCCGGCCTGGAGCAAATTCTGACGAACCGGCGTATCCTCACGGTTCTTTGCACCTGGCCGAACCGTAGCGGCGGGCTCCTGCGGTTTTCCGGGGCGAACAGTGGAAGCGGTCTGCGTCGGCTCGGGCGGCAGGATGGTCCGACGTGCTCCCGTCACGGAACTCGCGGCCGTCACACTGCTGCGCTCGTCGATCGCCGGGGCCTTCGCGGCACGCGGGATGACCGGCACACTGTCATTCGGCAGCGGAGGAGGAAGGATCGTCTCACGATCGGCTCCGCGCTTCACCACTGGAAGCGCCCGCGCAGCAGCCGACTGGTCAGCGGCGGGCAGCGGATACTGGGGCAGTGGCTCCGCGTAAGACTTCTCGTTCAGCGGATACTGGGGCAGCGGCTCTTGGCGCTTCTTCGCCTCGTCCAGCCACCGAAGCTCGTTGGCGTTCAATGGACGAACCTGCGGCTCGTCGCTTGAGGCCACTACGATCGGACCGCGCTGCAACGGGAGCTCTGCAGCCGACTCACCCCGCTTAGGCAGATCGAACTGAGGCAGCGGCTCCGCGTAAGAGTGCTCGTTCAAAGGAAATTGCGGCAACGGCTCCGCGTATGATTTGTCGTTCAGCGGATACTGCGGCAGCGGGCCTTCCCCGGCCGATTGCCGTCGGACGAGCGGAATCGAATCAGCTTTCTTCGGGTCTCCCGCAGCGACAGTCTTGGCCGGCTTTTGGGCCGACGGCGGCACCCAGCCCTGGTCTCGATCCTTCTGAAGGATATCCCGAAGGGCGACTGAAACACCGCCCATCTTTTCCCACCATTCACGGGAGTTGGTCTCCGCCGCCCTCGCGATCTTATCCAAGATACCGCGATCCAACGGCGCGCCGCTTCGGCCTATAACGTGGCCGACAAACTGATCCAGTTCATTTGGCGAAAGACCAAACCGCTCTCCGAGCTTACGAGTCGCCGCCTCCACCGCTACTGCATCGCCGCGTGGCGTACCCCGAAGGCCACCTAACTCACCCATGGACTCGGAGATCCGCTCCAAGAGTCGTTGCCGGATGGATCGTGCGGTACGGTCATTCCTCTTTCCGAGGGCCCCCACCATCTCCACTTCCATGCGCAGCTTCTGCCATCCGGACAGCTTCGCACCACTGCAGAAGCCCCCACCGCACTGACGACCAGTGCCGATGCCACCGATGAAGCCGTCAATGAAACCGTCCAGTGTCGCCATCGCCACGCTGGGGATTTGGTCCGCAGCCTTCCTGAGCTTGCTTGCGCACGAGGCGCCGGCCTTTCCTCCACGCATTTCCGGAGGCAACACTCCGGCGGCGCAAAGAGTCTCGGCCACATCGGCTTGATCACTCATTGAAGTGGCGGTCTCTCCAGAGAGATAATTCTGCATCCCGGTCAGTCCACCGGAAATCACCGCGCCCGCGCCGCCGCTGAAGAGAGCGCTCCCCACGGACACTCCCCCTTGCCCGAGCCCGGCTGCGCCACTGAAGGCACCACCACCCGCTGTCGCCCAGACTTCCATGATAAACCCGGCAGCCTGCCCAACATCGCCCAAGGTCTTCTGGAACTTCCGATTGTCCGGTCCGCGGCTAGCATCTTGGCAGGTCAACGCACGAAAGCTTTGGCGCTTTTCACACTCGGCGGGTGAGAGCCGGCCTCCGACATCTACGTTGAGACGTCCACTGAGCGTCCCCAGCGGCGAGCGTTCGCAATCAAAGAACGCTGACTGAAATGACGAATCCTGAGCGAGGGACCGACGGAGTGCATCCCACTTCGATTTGTCGCAGAAGACTCGAATGGATTTTCGGAGCCCGTCGATCTCGGCTGTGCCAGTCACCTTCAGGAATCCGTCCAGGACCTTTTTGTCGCCTTCGGTCGGTTTCAGCGGCACAGCGGACTCACCCTCATAACCCGCCAACGACATGCAGCTCGCGTGTTTTCCGCTCGGACCGCCTTGATAACCGGTCAGACGTTTATCGAGGGACGGGAACAGCTTCCTTGACGGGCCTCGTTCGCGAATTTCAGGATACTTCCCGACCATCCGCTGAAGTTCTTGAGTAAGCGCTAGGAATTCCTCCCCCTTGTTCTTACATTCGAGACGTTGCTCGCCTGATCCCAGTCTCTGACTGAAAAATGAGCACTTGCGTTCGGCGTACTTGTCGAGATTCGTGAGATGAGGCGCACTGAAGAACGCATGTGCCCCGGTCACGCCCCAGACTGTCCTGAGCGCCACCACGCCCGTGAGTGCGGCCACCTCCCCGCCCATCCCATAGTCCTGGCCTACCCGGTGAGGAAGCGCCGCTAGAGCGCGATCCAGTTTGGCGGCACTCCCCTCGGTACCGATCTTCACGTCAAAGCCGAATTCATGCGCCAGCTCAGCAAGCCGGGCCTGCACCACATCGGTGCACTTCATCGCGAACAGCATAGCGTCGCGGTCCGCGGATTTCGCCTCGAATGAAGCACCGGACTGAAGCGCATCGAGTACGCCAACCATGCGGTCCTTCATCTGCCTCATGGACTGAAACGCCGGGTCATCAGAAGATCCGCAGGACGCCATCTCGCCGTCGAGCATCTTCTTCAGCTGCGGCATCTTATCCGTGTGCGAGATCCGCTGCAAAACCCCCTGCAGTGCCATCTCGAACGCGCTCAGCACGATCTCGGTCTGATAATCTTGATTGAGCTGGGCGGCCGTCCTGCCCATGGCCGACAGCTGCTGTGCCGCC
>CAYOWB010000019.1:8464-25632 GCA_964407515.1 uncultured Bacteriovoracaceae bacterium | reverse complement strand
CACTCTTGATCCGTCGTCTGAAACAAGCCATCGCACACGCCTGGCTTATCGCCTTCAGGGCTGCAGTCGGAGCTGCCTGTGAGGAACTTGAACGAGTCGCAGTCGACTTCCACTCCATCGTCGCTCCCGCCCTGGAGCCCGATACGCCGCTCAAGGTTTCTATCGCCGCAGTAGGGTTTTCCCTGCGCTCTTGCCTCAGCGCGATCCTTCAGACAGTCACTCTTCTTTTCACCGCACCAAGGAAGCCCCCGGTCCCTTTCGGCCTGGGTCTTCGCGCAACTTCCTGAAATCCCCTCTTGAGCGATACCGGTCCCGATCGGCTTCACGAACGCGGTGTTTTCGCCAGGACCGGTTCCGGAAGTCGCTTCGTCTTGGCCACCTCCGCCTGTTCCTTGCCCCTGGACACCCTGCCCTCGCCCCGCTACAGGACCCTCGTTGGCTGCGGCTGTTCCACCGCCCTGAGGCGCCCCCGATCCTCCACCGCTCGCCCGGACTGAAGCCGGAGGCCACTGAAAACCTCCCGTGCCCGCGCTGAAGGCGATCCCCCACTTGGAGATCTCCTTTCCGCTCAGCCCGATGTTCGCCGCTTTCCGCGAGCCCATCGGCCAGATCTCGGTGTCCCAGTAAAAACTGCAATCCTTCGATTTCGATACGCCCCAGGCACTGACAAATCCCGTCAAGCGAACCGAGTCGGCTGCCGCCTTCTTGAGGTTTTCGGAGTACTTCGAAACACATTCTTCAAGATTCGGCTTGGAAGAACAGAACCGATCGATTTCCGTCCTCACCGCGGGTACTTGCGGATCAAAGGTTCGGAGCATCTTCTGGCAGCGCCAGACTTCGCGCTCGACGGTCGTTAGATCCTTGTCTCCGCCAGTTCCCCGGCACGCTTTCGCAATCCCTGAAGCATTGGCGATGGAGAGCGGAAGGCGCGACACCCGCATGTCGGAGCGGATGTTCTCGATGGCGACAAACTCCTGAACCAGAAGGTCGCTGATCTCATCAATGCAAGCATCCAAGGTCTTCGAGCAGCTTTCGCACTTGCCCGCCCAGGCACTCGGCTGTCCCAAAACCAGGGACACCCCGATGCCAATCAGCGCGCCAAAATACCCCTTGAATGAAAACATCCCTGCGTGGCCCATCGCCTCTCTTCATCGGAACTTTTTAGTCAGAACTTCAGTAGAACTTCAGTGCCTTAGGGCTTCTGGCCGCCTAGGGTCACGCTTTAAGTCTTCGTTTTTTCGTACTTTTATGAAATTAGCGAGCCAGAACCGAAACAGTCCGCGCCAGATGCCGCGCATCGTCAATGGAAACGAACCATTGCCAATACCCGATCATTCTGATAAGGATTGGCACGATATGAGTCAGCGCATACTGTCCATCCAGGGACGCCTTCCTCTCGCCTTGCTCAACCAAGGCTGGGGCAC
Organism: uncultured Bacteriovoracaceae bacterium; assembly: GCA_964407515.1. Classification (GTDB taxonomy): domain Bacteria; phylum Bdellovibrionota; class UBA1018; order UBA1018; family UBA1018; genus CAYOWB01. Next base: position 24,208 of record CAYOWB010000019.1, on the reverse strand, counting down.
TCTCGCGTTCTCCTGCCTGCAGCATGGCCTCGAACACTACGGAGATCTCGAACGCTGCTTCCTGGCCTATCAGACGGTGGCCGGCTGGACCGTCGTCCTTGGCCCGCCTGTAGGCCCTACGGACGAGGGCATTCAACTCCTTCGGAAGTTCATTCGATCCAGAAGGCAGCCCGGTAGAGTCGCCTTCGTTCAGATCCGCGAGGAGTTCCTCCCCTGCCTACGTGATTTCGGATACCGCGTGGTTCCATTCGGAACTGAAGCGGAAGTTTCCCTGGATAAATTCAATCTGCGAGGAAGAAAGCTTCACGCACTTCGGAGTGCTCGCAACAGCGCGGCACGAGCGAAGATCACCGTGATTGAGGAGCAAGACTCGAAGGCTCTCCGCGCCGATCTCGCGCATCTTTCCACCCAGTGGAGGAAGCAGAAGGCGGTGTCCTCGTGTGAGATCCGCTTTCTCAGCAGACCGTTCGTCGACTATCCAGAACGCGATGTCCGCTTCTTCACTGCCTGGCAGGACAACCGGCGTATCGCCTTCGTAAGCTTCGATCCCCTTTACCGCGAGGGAAAAGTCACGGGATACACCGCCATGAATTTGCGGGCACTTCCTCAAGTGCAGCGTTGCGGCAACTCACGCAACGTAGTTGACGCCATCATTCTTGAGGCAATCGACCAGCTGAAGAAAGAGGGGCTGGAACAACTCTGTCTCGGCATCCAGCCACTTCATCGCCTTGAGGAGCTCGAACGGGAGTTCGGAACGGATTGCCCGATTGTCTCTTTCTTCCTGAAGCGGCTCTACCGATGGGGGAGCACACTCTACCCGTTTCGCGGCCGTTCCTACCACACGTCGCTCTACCGCGGGCACGAGCGCCCGGTATTCGCGGCATTTCCGGGCTTTGGTCTCGGCCCGACCGTGCGTCTCATGAAGCTGTGCGGAATCCTGAGATGATCAGGCGTCACGCGGACTACAGCATCTTTGCCCCCATCTACGACGTCCTCTCGAATCTCTACAGCGCAGGAGGAATCCGTCGCGCCAAGAAACTCGCCGTGGAATGCCTACGCCCAGGACAGAAGGTCCTTTTCGCCGGCGTAGGAACTGGCGAAGACGCTTGTCTTGCGGCGAAGAAAGGGTGTTACGTCACGGCACTGGACCTGTCACAGAGGATGGTAGAACGCTGCAATGACCGCCTCAAGCAATACGCCGGCGAAGACTGGACTCAGCGGGTCCGCTTTGTTTGCGCTGACATCCGGCACGCACCCATTGAGCGAGACTTCGATGCGGTCGTGTCTTGCTTCTTCTTAAACGTGTTCTCGGAAGCCGACATGAAGTCGATGTTCCGAACTCTCGCTTCTTTCACCCATAAAGACGGAGCCGTCGTGATCGCCGATTTCGCTCCTCCTCCACAAGGCTTCATTCTTCTACGCTGGCTTCGTGAAACCTATTTTCTTCTTCCTATGTCGCTGTTCAAACTCACTGTCGGCGGCGGCGGACACGCCATTTACGATTATCCCCGCCTGCTTGCGGATGAACCCTACGACTGGAGCACGTATCCCTCGGGACTGTTTCAAGTCTGGCATGCGGCAGCCGTGGCCAAACAGCTCACCAAGGGCTCCTGAATCCCTTTCGGGTACACCATCCAGCCATTCACTCTCCAGGCACAGGCGCTGCAACCCATCGGGACTGACCGCGAGGAGATAAAAATGGAACAGAACACAGAGAGCCAGACGTCTAATCCCGAGGAGGCGAAGTGTTTCGGCGCGTCGAACCTCGCATCGACGGTGTTCAGAAGATCGCAGTCTTGAGAGCGAATGCGGTGGGTGACTTCGTGTGCTCACTGCCCGCCCTACTCGCACTCAAAGCTACGTATCAAGGAGCGGAGCTGGTGCTTCTGGCGACACCATGGCATCAGCGATTTCTGCAGGGACGTCCAGGTCCTGTGGACCGCACGGTGGTGGTTCCCCCATTCCCCGGAATTCGCGAGCATCGCCCGAATGGTCAACCGATAGGTGAGCTTGACGACTTCTTCGAAAGTATGGAGACAGAGCGCTTCGATCTGGCGGTACAACTTCACGGAGGGGGAAAAAACTCTAATCCGTTCATCCAGAAGCTTCGCCCTCGCCTCTCCATCGGCACGAGGGCACCCGAAGCACCGCCGTTGGATCGGTGGATTCACTATGATCCGCAACAGAAGGAGGTCATCCGGCAGCTTGAAGTGGCGGCACTCGCGGGAGCACTCCCCGTGACTCTGGAGCCGAGCCTGAATGTCACGGATGAGGACTTGGCCGAAGCGGTTCCCGTGCTTACGGGCACTTCGGGCCGAGTGGTCGTGCTTCATCCGGGAGCCAAGGATCCACGAAGGCGATGGCCGGCGGAGCACTTTGCGGCCGTGGCGGATGCGCTGGTGGACCAGGGGGCGTCTGTTATTGTGAATGGAACGACGGAGGAAAAGCACATCGTCGCTGACGTTTGCAAAAAGATGCGGAATTCGGCTCGCTGCGTTCCGGAGAGTCTATCACTCGGCGGCCTCTTGGGACTTCTATCCCTGTCGGACCTTCTGGTGACGAACGACTCAGGACCGCTTCACCTTGCAGTTTCGGTCGGCACCCGAACCGTGAGCGTGTTCTGGTGTGGAAACGTGCTGCCCTACGCTCCAGTCGCTTCGTCTCAGCACCGTGTTCACATCTCCTGGCGGATGGATTGCCCGGTTTGTCACGCTCACGGCATGGACCCGGGGTGCAGTCATCGGGATTCGTTCGTCGCTGGCGTTAAGCCGGACCAAGTGCTGGAGTCGGCGCTGGCACTTTGCGATTCCATCCGTTAAAACGGGAGCATGCAACTCAAGAGCAAGCCGGAACTTCATGCGTTTCTTTCCACCTACTTCCCGGATGTGGACCCGGACACCGATGATGAGGTGACGCGATCGTTCGCCTCAAAGACGCCGGCTGACCGTCAACGGAAGATCGCGGAGCAGGCGGAGCAAGTCCTGTCCCTCGGAGATTTTCCGCTGGATGAGCTGGGCACAGAAGCGAACCGTTGGTTTGGGGATGCGGAGGAAGGCCGCGCTTGGTTACGTCGCGTGGTGGGACTTCTCCAAGGGTCACATACGGAGGCGTCCGTGGTCGTAAAGGACAGCAACGGTACGCCGCTCGCTGAGGGCGACTCGGTTCAGGTCATCAAGGACCTGAAGGTGAAGGGCGGCTCAAGCGACCTGAAGCGGGGGACGCTGATCAAAAAGATTCATCTGGTGGATGATCCGGAAGTCATCGAGTGCCGCGTCGACGGCAGCACGTTGGTGCTAAAGACGTGCTTCCTGAAGAAGAGCTGAGACGGACCGGATCAGCGTTCTATCCACTGCTCTATCTGGCCTTTTTGACTCGACGGACTGGATTGGGAGTCACGGCTGGACCATTCACGATCCGCTTACGCGCCCCCCCACCCGGATTGCCCGTTTTTTTCCGACGCCCGGGTCTCCAATAGGGGTTCGCTTCTTTGGCTTAGGGTCACCTACCGGCGCTCTGCGCTGAGGACCCTGATGGGGGCGATTCGCCTTCGGCTTTCGTATCTTCATAGGAGCCTCCTGGCGTGGCCGATGCAAGCCGTTCGCCAGACCACTGGAGGACTCATGAAACCGGCATCCGTTCCTTTCCTCGTTTTCTCGGCGACTATTGTGTGGTGTGGCGCCTGCAGTCACTCGCCCTCCATCGAATTAGCGAAAGAGACTCCACTCCTGGAAAGCAGAAGCCTGGGGGACTTTATGCGCGGTCCGTTCGTTCGGTCCTTCTACGGCCGATATCGGACGCCCTGGAAGCACCAGGCCGCCATTCACGTCGCGCACGGCAAAGCACACGACGTCTTCCACCTCGCTCAGCTGGAACAGCCTGCATCAGTGGATGAGGAGTTCTACACCGAGATGCTGGATCTCACGCTGAACCATCCGCCCAAGACTGAACCGGAGATGCAGACCTATGGACCCTACATTGGGCAATCGATCTGGCAACTCTATCGTGCCATCGATTGGACGCATATCCACCACGGCACGACCTATGACATTCTTTCGGATGACGGATTGAATGCCACGCAGAAGAAGGAATGGACGCACCGGGCGGTTCGTTACTATCTGAAGAATTTCGATATACCGAGGAGTCCGGCTCCCTTGGATGTCACCATGAGAAGAGCGGGCGTCATGATGAAGCCCTACTTCACTTACTTCCGGAACTACTACCCCAAATCAAATAACTACTTCTATGCCGCCCACTGGTGGCATCCCGTAATCTACGAAGCCATGATGTTAGGCGGACAAGGATCATCGCAAGAAGAACTCGTATCAAAAACGGACGCGCTGGCTAAGGCGGTATTCACTGATCCCCCGCTCCGCATGCCACTCAGTCGGGAGCTGATGCCGACCTATGCGCGACTGAGCCCGGAAAGCGCGAATATCTTTGACAACCTTCATATGCTGCATGGGATCGCCTACGACATCATGGCCTATCCGAAGTGGACCCTGGCGGAGAAGCGCGCAGAACTGAATCGGGTCATCCGAGCCATGAGCTATCAGCCTGGCGACGAAAAGCTGGCACGTAAGTTCACTGAATCGCGTCAACAGATCGACCCTACCCGCTACGAGCTCTGGATGAAGACGCCCGACGGAGACATGACTCGAATCATGCTGGAGATGCTGGAGGAAATGATGCCCATGATGATGCCCGGCATCTCGCCGGCCACACAGCAGCTCGTCATGACACAGACGAGGCTCAAACTAACTCCCGGGATACAACGAGACGAGAATCCCGGCTCGCTTCATGACGCCTTGATGAAGATCGTTCCCGAGATGAAGATGATGCCGGGGACGATGGAAGCGGGTGAATCAAGTCCGATCATGATGCAGATGATGCTCGCGGGATGGCTGAAGAAGCACGGGATGATGAAAGACATCGGAGGTGTCCAATGATCCGAAAGATCGCCGCAACGGTTTTGCTGTCGTTCGTCATGCCCGGACTCCACATTGCGATCGCAGGCGACCATCTCAATTTGGAGGAAGGAATTCCCGTTCAGGTCGAAGATGCGTTTCCGATTGGATACCAAGGACGTGAACTTCAGGCTTACACCCAGTATGAGAGAACGGATGAGGGAAAGAACCGCTTCACGGTGGTTCCACGGCTGGAGTACGGCTTCGCCATGAATTGGCAGGCCGAGGTGGAAGCGCCCTTCTACTTCGGATCGGCCGAAAAAACCGGATCAGGAGACGTAGTGGTGTCCGCCCTGTATAACTTCAATACCGAAACGACTCTCTTTCCTGCTGTTGCGGCAAAAGGGGCGCTGGAGTTACCGTCTGGATCCGACAGCTCAGGAGTCGATTCCCACCTGAAGCTTGTCTTATCCAAGACCCTGAGTCGAAGCTCTTTCTTTCATCGTCTGCACCTGAACCTAGAGTGGCGCCACAACGCCAACGCCAGCTCGAACGAAAGGACTGATCGGTATCAGGCAGTGCTCGGATACCAGCTACGACTTGGCCCGAACAATCAATTGCTCTTGGACCTGTCGCGCGAGCAAGAAGTCCGCACAGAACATACTTCGAATGTCATTGAAGTCGGCCTGCGCCATCAGTGGGATCCTTTGACGGTCCTCTCGGTTGGGGCTGGAGTGGGAATCGGGCAGCAGTCGCCGGACATCCGGTGCACGCTCGGATTACAGCGCGCGCTCAACCTGATTCACTAGCCGAAAGAAGGCGCGTCGTTTCCCCGCGCTTGGAGGGAGTCCAACAACAACTCCCAAGCCAGACGACTTGGCCACCCCTCGAGCAGCGATACGGCCCCGCTCCCTCAGCAGTCAGGCCGTTCTCCGTACGTTTCGGACTGCCGACGCGTAATGGTTCCTCAGCTCACCCTCATAGACATCGTCGCGCCAGAATTCCCGATATCCGCCGACAGACGGCCCAGTCAGCTGCCCTCTTGAGAGAGATCCGCCAGTCCCTGCGCCCTCGCCTCTGGTCCCTTGGCGCGTTGGCAGCCAGCCTCTGCGTCGGGATGCTCTTCTTTCTCCTTGGCGCACTTCTCCTGTCCGTCACAGTGCTCAACCTGGAGACCGAGTCTAGAGCCACATACGGGCGACACTCTGACTCCCGCCGCCGTGTTGCATGAGAGTCGAAGGAGGCATAGACGAACGATCTAGGCGATCTTTCGAATTGGGGAGAAGGGCCGGCATTCGCCCTTTTCGACCTTTCTCCAGCCGAGATCCGCAGAAATCCGGCATAGTCCTGGCACATGAAAATCGGTCGCATGTATAAGCGGGCCAAGATACTTGACGTCCGATTCAGCTTCTGGCTGTTGCCGTCGCTGATCACGGGAGCATGTCTAGGTTTCGGATTGTTTTCTGTTCAACTCGACCACTGGTTTTTTTCTCAGAAACAATACGATTTGCTTTGGCTCTTTGGAGGAAGTTCGGATGCAGCACGAGACCTACTCTCGGTGATTGCCGGTTCCCTGATCACTGTCGCCGCAGTCGCCTTTTCGGTCACCATTGTCGCACTCCAGCAGGCCTCTACGCAGTACAGCCCTAGAGTACTGGGACGTTTTACTGAAGATCGCGGCAACCAACTGGTTCTCGGCGCGTACATCGGCACCTTCGTCTTTTCTCTGGTCGTTCTCTGGAACGTGCGGACAGACTTCATTCCCGCGCTCTCAATCGCGATTGCAGGCGTGCTCGCGCTTATCGACCTGGGCCTACTTGTCTACTTCATCCACCACATTACGAACCTTCTCCGCGTCTCAACAATTCTTTCTGGGATCCGGGAACAGCTGGACCGACAGTTCGACCGAAGCTTTCGGGGGGGTGCTGATCATCAGCCATGCGACCAGCACTATGCGGAGGAGATTGAACTCACGGCCCGCCGCCGGACAGGCGAGGAGATCGTTGTCCGAGCAAGTGCAGAGGGCTACGTCCGCTATCTCGACGAACCCCAACTTTTCCATGAACTTGAAGATGTGCCCGCTTGCGCGGTGTGGGTTCCCCATTCCGTCGGCGACTATGTTGTCCGAGGGTCGGCTCTCATCCGGATCTGGAGTCCTCAGAAGATCAACCAGGAGCTGGTTTCACGCCTCAGTCGTACAGTGACTATCGAGCCTAAGAAAAGTATCGATCAGAATCCGCTTTATGGCATCCGTCAAATCGTCGACGTGGCTCTAAAGGCACTTTCGCCTAGCCTAAATGACCCGACTACCGCCGAGGAATGTTTGCAATACCTGAAAGGCGCGCTGGGAAAGATCATAAACAGCGAATTCCCGCCCGTTCGCTTCGAGCGCAATGGTGTGCAATATCTCGTCAAGAGGCCGACTTTCGACGACTATCTCGACATCTGTTTTTCGCAGATCATCTCTTCCGGAAGGCAAGACCTTCATGTGATGTCAGCGCTTATAGCCGTGCTTCAAGAACTATCAGAACTTTCTTCATCCCCGGTACGGTCCAACGCCTTGCAATCGCTGATCACCTCAGTCAGGACAACAGTCAAGCTGGGAGCACCGTCGTAAAAGGGAAGAAATCCGCTCTCCCTGCTTATAGTCGATGGCCGCTTCCATCAAGCTGGAGAAGTACCTGCGGGTGCAGCAAAGAATAGCACCGATCCGTTTTCTCGAACCAACGCTCAGAAATGGGCCAGGGTGCAAGGATGACTCGGCACCTCCTGTGCCTTGCCCTGCGCTTCGCATCGGGCTGGTTCGAGTATTTTTTGGGGCTTCCGGCTACTTACGCCTTATCTTGTCCTACTCCAGGAAAAGCGCGTCGCCGAAGCTCTTCAATAGTCTTGTTCCGTTGCCTGATCACTAACCATCGGTTGACCACAAATCCATAAAGATTCGGAAGAACCTGGTCGAACAAACTGTGATCCCGATGAACGTCAGTGATAATCCTGCTTGTTGGAAATGCCACGACGTCATTCAGATGAGGGCCGTATATGACGATGGAAACAGGTATGGTTTGGATCTCCTGATACTGCCTTAGAGCTCAGCGAGCATCGGCTCCGGGTTTGGCTAGATTGTAGACAGAACATGGGCGTCCTTGTTGGGCCAAGAGTTCTTCGATGCGGGCAGGATATGAATCCTCATGTCTGAGGCCGAACCCCGAGGGAACCTAGCCGCCTCAACGAGGATTCACAAGAACTCTTTCATGCATACACTGCATATCAAAAGGATATTAATGCATTTCATTATTCTGTGCTCGCTGTGTAGAAGACCGTCAGTCCGATTCACAAAGGAGTAAAAAATGAAAAAGATGGGTATTGTCGGTTTAGTGGTTCTGTCGATGGTTGTCTCGAACGTGGCTTTCGCCGCGAAGTTCTATGAGGTCCCCAAGCTCGGTTCGCTGGAGTCGCTACGGGTGTCTTTCAATACGGTTTGCGGCACGCTCGCCGAGACGAACCTCAACTGCGGCACGCGGGCGTTCCAAATCGTTTCAAAGAACCCCTCCGAGAAGTGGGAGAACACAGTCCAGCAGATCCTAAGATCCAATACTTACGTTGAGGACGCTTCCGGGGCCAGAGTGGCCAAGCGCGACTCTCGCGTTTCGAACGCATTCCTCGCAGTCATGAAGGCGGCCGGTTACGATCTTCGTCGCGCTTCGCGGGAGACCTCGGACGCGCTCGAGCTGGCACTCGAACGCATCGACAACGACGTGTTGGACGAGCCCGCGGTGGTCGCCGTAAGCGGAGAACTGAGCGGCGCGTTCAGCCTCGATGAAACTTACCTGGCCCTGATCGATACCGAGCGCGGCGAAGTTCTGATCGTGAGCGGGGGCTACGCGGAGTAAATTCGAAGAGTCCAGATCAACATTGCATCCGCCGCCCGGAAAGAAAAAGGCGCGGGTGATCGGACGGGGAGGAAGGCCGCGAGGTCTTCCTCCTTTCCGAACAAATGGCGCTCCGGCGAGATGTTGAGCCCACGCAATCGCGCTGCCAACCCTCCTGCGTTTCCTAGGTTCTAAATGGGCCGACAGACTTCAGCCCGGAACAGCCGAGATGCTCGCCCGTCGTCTGGTGCGGGCGTGCCGTAGGGTTCGGAGTCCGTTCCGGTGTCAGGCGAGTCAGATCGCGATGGCCGCTGCTCCACTGTCAGGGTGGCGAGAAGAGGCGTCTTCCGCCGGGATTTGCGGAATCGACGACTTGATGGAGCCGTGAGTCCAGGCCCTGGGATCGAACAAGAGCGGATGTGCAGACTTCGGTGAGCTGCTTCTGGAGGGTTGGGCCATATCCTCCGAGGGTCTCCTTGCCGACCCGGCGCATTTGTCGAGCCTTCTTCATCGTGCCGTGCACGCCTTGCGGTTCACCCCTTCGGAGGAGCCTCCGACCAAAAATGGAGAACTGACATGATTCGAAAACGACATTTCTTTTCTTTCGTCTGCTTCGCTGCGGTCGTGACTCAGAACGCATGGAGCGGTAACGGCTCAATCGGCGTAGGGAATATCTGGATAGGGGAAGGCCTCGCGAGCAATCTGCCTGGTACCTCACTTCAGATGCGCGGCAACGAACTGGTGAACCAACAAACCGGAGAGAAGATCCTTCGGGTGGAACGGGTCACGCCTATCGGGCCGTCCCAGCGGATTACCGCCGCGATCATCGGTGCGTTGGCTGGGACACGTTAGCCGCATCAGCTTGAAAACGAATTGATCCGACGCACAAAGCCGCAGGTTTGGCGCCGGAGAGCCGAGTTCCCGGACAAGGCTCCCCGGCGCATCTTCTGGTGCCTTTCGAGCAGGACCTTTCCATGACAAACGCCGGTTCTCACCCAGCTACCCACGACCCCTTTAAACACAAAAGCCCTGGTGTGATGACCGAGGCTTTTGTGTTTATAATGGCTGGTTTGATTAGTTTTGAAGGCTTCCTGCTACTTACGCCTTGTCTTGTCCTACCCTAGGACAAGCTCCTCCCTCTTGCAATCCTACTGCTGACTGGTCGGGACAGGTCGAGACTGGTTGCCCGAATTTCGGACTTCATCCACGAACCTTTCCCCGCAGCTTAATCATCAGATCTCCGTCATCACCCCTCCAAGTTCCGACGATTTCGAACCCTAAATCCAGGTAGAAATATCGTGCGCTCTTGAAGCGATTTCTAGTATCGAGCTCAATGGAACTCGCTCCCGCTGCTTTCGCCTTGACCCTTCGGCGACCACGCAGTTCCCAGGGAAGGCCTGGGCGGCATACTTCAAAAACCCTTGCCGTGTCATTCCGAGACTCCTGAACTGCTTGAGGTGGATGCGCGCAACCTCCGTAATGTCGTCTTCTCGATATTCGCGAATCATCACACCTGCCCCTGCTCGCCTCGCGGCTCAGACATCATCACTTCAGCCACCATCTTCTTCAAGAATTCAGAATTCACAAAGTAGACGTTCTTTTTGCCAAGCTTCCGCTCTTGGAGAAAATTCAGTTCGGCCAACTTCTTCAGCTCGAGTCTGGCCAGCTCATGAGATCGGTCGATCTCCTTGGCGTACTCTTCGATCGTAAGATGCCGAAACTTGTTCAAGCTCATCCGCTGCAGAAGACTGACATGGTTGTCGCTTAAGCAAAACCTCTGCTTGAGTCTGGCAACCGCAAGGAGGAAGTTGACCTTTCTCTCAACGGCCGTCAACGCAGAAAGAAGTGAGTCCAAAGAGAAGTCGATGAAGTAGGTCATATCGAGCTGATGCTCAACTGCGTTTTGATATGCCTGCTCATAACGTTTTCCATGCTGTTTCAGGTGCGCAGAGATCGATAAGAGCTCGACAAAATTGAGGTCGTTTCTAATGGCCTTGTAGTAAAATAACGCCCGGGCAGTTCTGCCATTTCCATCGAAGAACGGGTGTATGTACCCAATAAAGTAATGAAGGATTATTCCACGCAGCAGCGGATGTATGAAGCGTCTGTTGTTCGTCGTTAATTCAATGACCTCCCGCAAGGTCGGCTCAATCAACTGGTGCTCAATGCCTTCGTGCGGCCCGACGAAAACCCGATCATCACGAAACTTGCCGGAGTAATTGACGTCGTTTCCGCTGAGTGTATTCTTCGTCAAAATGGCATGAAGCTGTAGAGCTGTATCGACCGTAATCTGCTCATCGCTGTTCTTCTTGATCCAGCGCATCGCCTCATAGTTATTGATGATCATGTACTCGTCTTTATTGGCCGGCCGCCGATCCTCAGCTAGTAACTGCCTGGCCTGAGCTCGAGTACTGTTCGCGCCCTCGTAGATGGCTGATGTTATCGCCTCTTCAGCGGCTGCATTTACAATGAACTCTGATTCAAACGCCCTGGACGCGTGAATCATGTCATGTAGCCTAATCCCCAGTTTTTCGACTTTCGATAGCTTCTGCCGAATGCAGTCCGCCTCGAAATACCAAAAGACCTTTTTGAGACTCTGAAGCTGGAACATGATCGATTGAGACTTTCGAACCTTTTGAAAGGTAAGACGCAGCTTGTCCCATTCTTCACCGCGCAGCCCAACCCGTCGCTGAATGTCCTCGAGCGGCAAATAACGCTCGTGCGAATACTTCAGCCAGTGGTCACTATTTCGAAAATTGAAATCTTCGAGGAAATCTATCACTTGTTCTATTATAGACCGTATCTCCAAATTTTTCTCCAAATCTTTGGAGGAATTCTGGCACTTGCCACTGTCTCTAGTGATTTCGATAGCTTACAACTCCAAGCGACCGCCGTTAATCTATTGGCTGGCCGCAAGATCACTATCTCCAAATTTTCTGCAACAAATTTGGAGCAAAATCCAATTTGTCGAACTTTGCTGTATTTCTGCACCCTTTTTTCTCCAAGCTGATTCGAACTATTCTTGGAACAAGATTAGCCCGCCGCTAACGGAAGCACCCTATCAAGCAGGCAGCCTCTGCTTTTTAACCCAACGCCGCTCAACCAGGGCATCAGCTCCGTCGCTCCACATTCGTTGACGCCGGCCAATCTATTCGCCTCGCAGAATCCGCGTAGGATAGCGACTTGCTTCTACGGAGTGATCTGCATGTCCCGAAGAACCCCCATTCCATGGGCCTCGCCCTTCGCTACGCTTCGGGCGCGAGACTCCGCGTGCCTTCGGCCCGCTGCGCTCGCGTGCAAAAGTACGGTGCCTTTCGAGCAGGACCTTTCCATGACAAACGCCGGTTCTCGCCTCCGCTACCCACAACCCCTTTAAACACAAAAGCCCCGGTCTGATGACCGAGGCTTTTGTGTTTAAAATGGCTGGGGTGCAAGGATTCGAACCTTGGGATGCTGGAATCAAAATCCAGTGCCTTACCGCTTGGCGACACCCCAACCTATCGGCAGGCAGCGCTTACATTAGCTTCAAAATGGGGACGGGGTCAACAGGGTCGTCAGGCGTCGCTGCGCTCGGCTTCCTCAGCTGTCTGAGTGACGGAACCGCCGAGCCTCTTGATCTCTGAAAGATAGGCATCGAGGATCCGCTTTTCCATCGCGGTTCGCGTGGATTGGTTCAGCGGGTGCGCGATGTCCTTGAACACACCGTCCTTCCGGCGCTTGCTCGGCATCGCAACGAACAATCCGGAGTTGCCGCTGATGATTTTGAGATCACGGACGACAAAGCAGTTATCCAGAACGATGGTAATGTAGGCCTTCAGCTTCTCTTCGTTCACCGGAAAGACTTTAACTTCGGTGATCTCCATGGGTTCCCTCGCAGTTCTGTAACTTCCCCCAGATATTTCATGAATAATTGTAGGATATGATCAAACTTTCTTCCAAAAGAAATCTATTAAGAACCCAATATAAACTGCTTTACTTGATCACCCCTGTCACCGCCCCTCCGGCCGGAGGAGCAAACCGCCTCCTTCGCGATCTACCCGAACCTGGGTGCCAGGAGGATACTTGCCACTCAGGAGTTCCGTGGCAACGGCGTTCTGCACTTCACGCTGGAAGACGCGCTTCAGCGGGCGAGCACCGAAATCCCGGTCGTATCCCGCCTCGCAAAGCCAGTCGAGCGCGGCTTCCGAGAACTTCACTGAGACACCGCGCGGCTCAAGCATCCGGTTCAGCTTCACGATGTGCTGGTCCAGAATCTTCCGCAACTGAGTACGATCGAGATGCGAGAAGATCACGATCTCGTCGATGCGGTTCACGAACTCCGGCCGAAAGTGTTCGCGCACGAGCGTCATCACGCCTTCATCCCGCCGCTTCTGATCTTTCTCCTCCAGGATCAAATGGCCGCCGATGTTCGACGTCATGATAATAGTCGTATTGGCAAAATCCACCGTGCGGCCCTGGCCGTCGGTCGCCCGGCCGTCGTCCATGATCTGCAGAAAGACGTTAAAGACATCGGGGTGGGCCTTTTCGATCTCGTCCAGCAATACGACCGAGTATGGACGGCGACGAACCGCCTCAGTCAATGCGCCACCTTCCTCGTAGCCCACGTATCCAGGGGGGGCCCCGATCAGACGCGCGACGGAATGCTTTTCCATGTACTCGCTCATATCGATGCGGACCATGGCCTGCTCGTCATCGAACAGAAATTCGGCCAATGCCTTGGCTGTCTCGGTTTTTCCAACGCCCGTCGGGCCAAGGAACATGAACACGCCGATCGGACGGTGTCCCTCTTGGAGCCCCACGCGCGAGCGGCGGACGGCGTTCGAGATGACTTCGAGCGCACGCTCCTGTCCGATCACACGCATCCCGAGGCGAGCCTCCATCTTCAGAAGCTTCTGCTGCTCGGCCTCAACCATCTTCGACACGGGAATCCCGGTCCACTTCGATACGACTTCGGCGATGTCGTTCTCGGTGACCTCCTGGCGCAGCAGGCTCTTCGTGGATCGCAGGGACGCTTCCTTCTTCTGATGCTCCTCTAGTTCACGATTCAAAGTAAGGAGCCTTCCGTAGCGAAGCTCGGCCGCCTTCTCAAGATCACCCCGGCGCTCAGCGGCTTCGGACTCCATGCGAACGCGTTCGATCTGCTCCCTGAGGTCTTTGACGATGTTGACCTCTTTCTTCTCCCTCTCCCACTGTGCGCGAAGCTCGCTGCTCCGGGCCTTCAGCTGGGAAATCTCGCCGTCCAAGTCGGCAAGACGAGCGCGCGAGGCTGTATCCGTTTCCTTGCGCAACGCCTGACGCTCCACTTCGAATTGAAGAATCTTGCGCTCCAGCTGATCGATTTCCTCGGGACGCGAATCGATCTCCATTCGAAGCTTCGAGGCGGCCTCGTCTACGAGGTCGATCGCCTTGTCGGGAAGAAAACGATCGGAGATGTAACGATGTGAGAGCACGGCGGCCGAAACGAGGGCCGCATCGCGGATCGAGACACCGTGATGGACTTCATAACGCTCCTTCAGGCCGCGCAGGATGCTGACCGTGTCCTCCACGGTCGGCTCCTTCACGAGAACAGGCTGAAACCGCCGCTCCAGTGCCGCATCCTTTTCGATGTGTTTTCTGTATTCATCAATCGTCGTGGCGCCGATCGTGTGAAGCTCGCCACGCGCGAGCGCGGGCTTCAGCATATTGGACGCGTCCATGGCGCCCTCGGCGGCACCAGCCCCCACCAAGGTATGGAGTTCGTCGATGAAGAGAACAATTTGTCCCTCCGCGGCCGTCACTTCCTTCAACACGGACTTGAGGCGTTCCTCGAACTCCCCGCGGAACTTCGCCCCGGCGACCAACGCACCAAGATCGAGAAGGAGAAGCCGCTTCTGTTTAAGCCCTTCGGGAACGTCACCTCGCGCGATTCGAAGCGCGAGTCCTTCGACGATCGCCGTTTTGCCGACGCCCGGCTCACCGATGAGGACGGGGTTATTCTTCGTCCGGCGCGAAAGAACCTGGATCACTCGACGGATCTCCTCGTCACGGCCAATCACCGGATCGAGCTTCTGTTTACGCGCAGCCTCGGTGAGATCGCGACAATATTTCTCAAGCGCACGATACTTGCCCTCAGGTTCGGGGTCCTGGATTCTCGATCCGCCGCGCACCTGCTTGATTGCGCGAAGAAGCGCCTCGTGTCTGAGGCCGCTCTCATTCAAGATCGACGCTGCCGGGCTACCCTTCAGCCTGGAGGAGGTCATGGCGAGCAGGAAATGTTCGCCCGAAATGTACTCATCGCCAAGCGCCTTGGCAGAGTCTTCGGCCTCGACCAGCATGCGATTGAACGAGTTCGACGGATAGATGCGGCTGGCGTCTCCGCTGACCTTGGGCAAGCTGCCGAGCGCCGAATCGACGCGACGCTTGAGCGCGGGAAGATTCACGCCCGCCAACTCAAGGATGTTCGGCACGATCGAACCGCCTTCGCCTTCCCCCTGAAGCAGGACAAACAGCAGGTGTTCCGGCTGGAGCTCGGGGCTCTCCCGACGAATGCATTCGGACTGTGCCTGCTGCAGGCTTTCTTGAGCGGTATTCGTGAACTTAGCGGCCATTTGCTTCTCCCACGGCCAGCATCAATCCGGCCGGACACCCTTTAAGATGGGAGCAAATGGAAGACCGTCAAGTTTAGTCCGCCCGCTTCAGGTCCAATACGATCACACTGAAGACTTCTTGGCCCTGAGGATCGAGCCGCCGCACACGGAGCAGATAGCTCTTTCCGGCCTTCACTAAGTCAAAAAAGCTGTCCGCATCCTTAATTGATTTGCGGTCGACTTCCAGAATGATGTCCCCACGCATCAGACCCGCCGTATCGGCCGGACCACCATAGGCGACCGAACTCACCACGGCGCCTTCAAGCTTCCGCGCGCCTAGCTCCTCCGCCGTTTCCGGGGTCAAGTCTTCAAGCTGCATTCCGAGATCGGGACGCCCCTGCGTCT
>CAYOWB010000019.1:0-8374 GCA_964407515.1 uncultured Bacteriovoracaceae bacterium | reverse complement strand
GACCGGAGTTCAGACGTGTGCTCTTGGGGCACCGTCTCGTTCACGCTCACCGCGGTCACGGACGAGATGAGATCGTTCTTGTTTCTGATCTTCCTTCCGTTGAACTCCGTAATGACGTCGTACGGCCTGATCTTCGCTTTATCCGCTGGCTCTCCCGGATAAACATGAGTCACCACAGGGGCACGCGTATCCTCGGAAATAGAGAGCTTCTTCGCCAGCTCAGGCGTGAGATCGCCCACGAGCACACCGAGATATCCGCGAGAAACACTTCCCTTCGTCCGCAGCTGCGGAAGGACTTCCTTCACCGCATTCACAGGAATCGCGAACCCGATTCCCTGGGCGCGCTGATCGATCGCATTATTGATTCCGATGACCTCACCTTTAAGGTTCACCAGCGGGCCACCGGAATTACCGGGGTTAATCGGCGCGTCCGTCTGAAGGTACTTCGCCCAGGTCAGATCCTCGATCTTCCGCTCCTTCGCCGAAATGATCCCGTGAGTAACGGAGTGTCCCTGACCGAACGGATTCCCCACCGCGATGACATACTCACCGACCTCGAGCGCATCGGAGTCACCCATTACCAGAGGAACCATATTGCGCTTGCTGCTCACCTTGATCAGGGCGAGGTCAAGCTCAGGATCCCGCCCCACCACTTCGCCATCAGTCGGCTTTTCGTCCGCCTCCTCGGTGAACTGGATCTTGATCTCATCGGCGCCCGCGACGACGTGGTTGTTCGTCAGGATGAGGCCACTCGAATCGATGATGAAGCCGGTTCCTAGCGACATCGCACGAGGCATGCCACGGGGAGGACCGTTTCTGCGAGGGCTCGGCATCGGCTCTTCGTCGTCTCCCTCTGGTCCCCGGAACCGGAAGAAGTCTTCAAAGAAGCGACGGAAGAACTCATCCGGGCCGCCCTGATTGTAAGGGTTTCGAATGGTCGAAGAGGTAGAGATGTTTACGACGGAAGGAACGACTTTCTTCGCGAGATTAACGAAGATGTTCGAATCCCCCGGAAGGGGTGCGGACGCACCGAGAGAAACAGAGGCCGACACAAGAGTTAGGCAAAGAACCAAACGCGACTTCATTTCAGCATCCTCCCTTTCCAGTGCTTCGCAGGACTTCGCAGTATCTCATCCGGGTCTCGAAGAGCAGCTGCTGCAGCAACCGGTCTTCTTCGGCCGACAGATTGCCTTTCGTCTTCTCCGCCATCAGCTCGAGCAGATCGATATTCTGCTTGGCCAACTCCAGGTTTGGAACCGGCTCTTTTCCTTCCGGACCTGGAACCAGTCCCAGCCCCATGTA
Source organism: uncultured Bacteriovoracaceae bacterium (assembly GCA_964407515.1). Taxonomy (GTDB): domain Bacteria; phylum Bdellovibrionota; class UBA1018; order UBA1018; family UBA1018; genus CAYOWB01. Next base: position 7,072 of record CAYOWB010000019.1, on the reverse strand, counting down.
GGCAGCGGACGAAACAGACAGAACAAAGGTAGTGAAATCGATTTTCGGTAATTCCTGTTTTTGCGTAGCCACGTCGTGCTCCTCAAACTCCGGCATCCGCCGGCGAATTCAGGACAACGATAGCACATTGCCTCGCGGCCAAGGAGGGCTCAGATAGAGAGAAACCACGCCGGGATTCCCGGAAGCGCCCCAAAGGTGAGCAGATTTCTCGATTTTACGCAGAGCATCGATCAATTCGTTCGAGCGCGAAACCGATCCCTTAGGAACAAAGCCGAGAACAGCCCCCCGACCGCCGAGGCGAATCAACGCCTGGGCCAGAGGAAAGAACATGAGGAACCGAAGCAACGACAGGGGGTTGAAAAAGCGTCGTTCCTCTGGAAGCACTGGACGCCCGGCAAGAAGCGAATTCACCCAACCCCGGGGAGCGAACCATAGCATCCACGAGGCAAGCACCGCACACAGGGACTGCAGCGGAAGATCGGGTTGCTCCAGGCGCTTGAGGCAGAGACGAAGAATGGCACGGAGTTCCTCCTCGGTGAGAAGCACGAGCATCCCCTGACTGATGAAGACACTTCCCTTACCGAACCACGATCTTGCCACGATCAAGTTGGCGGACGGCTCGGCAATCACCTGCATGCGCGGAACACGGCCACTCCCCCGCTCCTCTATCGCGCGCTCCATCGAACGGTGAAGACCGTCCAAGAGGTCCGCCCGCGGAGGCCTCACCCAAAGCAGCCGCTTGATCAGCCACTCCGAGAAAAACGCCACCCCCGCGAGAAATGCGGTCATGATCATGCCCGCGAGAATAGCTCCAGAAATTCCGTCAAAAGCCCACCCCGCGCCGGCGGCAAGCATGGCCCAGGTCACCAGAAGAACGAGCAGGCGCAAATAGACGGATACATGCCGCATACTTCTAAAAGTCGGACTGTTTTGGATGTGGGTCAACAGGAATCAGCCGGAATTGTTGCGGTAGCCTTCGCCGCGCTCGATTCCCGAGAGCATGAGCTTGAGATCATCCGGGCTGCTGGTGCACTTCAGCGCTTCCTCGAGGGCGACAATGCCCTTCTTCACCAGACGCGCGAGGGACGCGTTCATCGACTGCATCTGGTAGTAGTCACCCGAACTCGCGATCGCATCCGGGATCTGCGCAAGCTCATTCCGGAGAATGAGGCTCTCGACATGAGGCGACTTCACGAGCACCTCGCACGCCAGTGCGCGCCCGGAGCCGTCCACACGGGCGATGAGCTGCTGAGAGATCACTCCGACAAGCGATGATGAAAGCTGAATGCGAACCTGATTCTTCATTTCGGCCGGAAAGACGTCGACGACCCGGTCAATCGTACTTCGCGCATCAGAAGTGTGCAGCGTCGCCATCACGAGATGCCCGGTTTCTGCCGCCGTGAGCGCCCCCTGAATCGTCTCCTGATCCCTCAACTCACCGATCACGATGACGTCCGGGTCCTGCCGCAATCCCGCCATCAGCGCGTGATGCAGTGAAACCGCATCTGAGCCGACTTCACGTTGCGTGACGGACCCCTTGGCGTCTTTGAAAACGAACTCGATCGGATCCTCGATCGTCAGGATGTGTTCATGGCTGTTTTCGTTCAGATACTGGATGACCGAAGCGAGCGTCGTGGACTTTCCGCTTCCCGTGGCGCCGGTGATCAGCAGCAAACCCCGCGGCTTCTTGGCGAGCTCCTTGAGCACCGTCGGCAACCCAAGCTCGGCAAGCGCTGGGACGCGAAAAGGAATCGCACGAATCACAGCGGCCAGATCGCCACGCTGATAGAAAGCGTTACATCGGAAACGTCCGAGGTCACCGACTTGGAACGAGAGATCGACTTGGAAGTTCTTCTCCAGGTCCCCTCTCTGCCGTTCGTTCAGGACGCTCATCACAAGTGCCTTGACCTGGTCCGCTGCCATCACCGCCATTTTCGCCGGAATCAGGCGGCCGTTGATCCGAAAGAGCGGCGGACGGTCACTCTTCAAATGAAGATCCGACGCATTGTATTTCATGAGCGCCCGGACGAGATAGGTAATATCCACGCTGGAGGAACGCTTGGCTTCGCCCTCACTGGAAACCACCGCCAGGTTCGGGCGGACAGGCTTCGTGACATTCGTACCTTGAGGCTGCTCTTCCACATCCGCGGCTACCGTCAGCTGGGTAACGGAGGGTGAGGCAGAACCAGAGTCGGTCACGCGGCTCTCCGTTCATTCTGTTGCGCGGACCAAGCGATCATGAGCCGGGCCTCGATGATGCGGGCGGCATGTAAGCACAGGTGCCGGATCAACTCGATGTCGTCCGGGGAAAACGAATCCTGGTCTAGACGGTTGAGCAGCTCCACCACGCCGAACACGCGGCCCCGAATCAGGATCGGGAAGGCGACGAGATTCTTAGTCTCAAAGCCGACGGCATCCTGCACGGACTTCATATGCTCGGCGCACTCTTCGATGTTAGAAACAATCAGCGGCTCTTTTGTGGCCGCCACGCGGCCGGCGATTCCCTGGCCCATCGGAATCACGAACTGAGCGACGCGGTCCGAGCTTCTGCCCGCAACCGCGCGGAAAAACAGACGCTGATCCTCCTGATCCACCTCGAGGATCGAGCCCGCTTCGCACTTCACTACTCGCAGAAAGACGAGCAGTAACTGCCTCATGAACTCCTGGAATTTGCAGTCACGCACCAGAAGCTCCGTGAAGGACTCGAGTGCCATGACCTTCGCCACAGCCTGAGCCAAGGAATCCTGATCGGAGATCAAGACTCCCATCTCGCCTCCGGCGGAATCCGAAGGCGGCGGTGATTCCAATACTGGCAACAGAGTCTCGTCTTGATCTGCCACGATAGATCACTCCCTTGTGCACTTATCGGCATTGTGGGACAATCAATTGAGTATTTATGTACGCTAAACCGTTAAATCTGCGAATCAGCAAGGCCTTGTTATCCCTTACTTTGTTTGCCTTGCTCGGCTTGACGCGGTGTGGCCAGATCGGACTGGGCACAGCACGAACCGACGATCCGGTTCCCCCGGGAACTGTCGTCGCGATCAAGGAATTCACGACCTACAATTCGAGTAAGGCGGTAACCGGAACTGCGGCGGTCTACCTCCGTTCGGACACCAATACCTATCTCATCCGTCTCGAGAATCTGTCGGCCCCTGGAGACTCGGGCCTTCTTGTCGTCGGTAAGGCAAACGGCGGGACGGTCTTTCAAACCACGCTTCGGGCACGTACGGGAAATCAGAATTACGAAACCGGAAAGTCAGGGAACATGAGTTGGACTTCGGTGGCAATCCGGCCATCGGCTCCCGCGACCGCTCCCGACTATGCGGAAGCGATCTTCGGGCAATGACTCACGGAAGTGCCATTTCGTTCTGATACTCCACGAGTTCCTTGATGTTCCGAACCTCATGGATGTTCCACTTGCCCTGCTCAAGCACGAGTCGGCAGAGTTTCTTATTCGTCACCTTGGCGTCACGGCCACGTGACTGATCCAGATAAGTCAGCTCATAGGTGATGCTGGTTTCTGTCGGCGTTGGGCTCTTCACCTCGAGAAACACCAGGCACAAGAACTTCCGTTTGGATTCGATAAAAGCCTGCTGAAACTGATCGTCACTCCAGGCAGAGAGCCGAACCTTCGCGGTACCGCCCAGATAGGATTGCAACGCCTTGCGGTCCTCGACGTTCTTCACCGCGAAGCTCTTGGCGATGTAATCGGTGAGCCGTTTTTTCGGATCTTCGCGAAACTCGCCCCGGGGAGAGCAGGCGCCCGCAAACACGGCAGCGAGCAACAGAACTGGCAATAGAAACTTTCTACGCATGGCCTTCTCCTCGAAGCGTTTCAATGAAATCGTCCATCTTCTTCCGTTCGTCCGGCGACATTCCATCGAACTGGAATCCCATCCCACGTCTGTCGTGAAGCGACATCACAGGAACTGCGGAACCACGAACCTGTTTTTCGCGATACTGAAACAGAAGCTCCGTCCGTCTTCCCTTTTTGAAAGAATTAAAGTCGCCTGTCTCAGAAAACAAGAAGGCGCCATCGCGATCCAGCCGCGCGACCTTCAGGCCCTCACGTGATTCGCTCTCCGCCGTGAGAACACACCGAACCCCCGGAACCGGAACAGGAAGTCCCTCAAACCATCTCAGACGGGGATCGAAATAGGATCGCCCCATCTCGCGCTCGGTCCACACCAGAGCCGCGATCCAATAGAGCGCCAGAAAAAGACTGAAGAAGCCAAGAACCGGGCTGACCAGCGCAATCGCCATTACAACGCTGCCAAGGGACCACACACCCCCGGTCAGAAGGAGAACGATATAGGCCGATCGCCGGCCGCGAATCGCGCCAACGATCCACGGCGAAAACCAGATGCCGGCCAACAACGCGACGAGGCCCATCGACCGGTAAGGCAGCCGCCACCAGGGCGCATGCAACACCACGGCAACCTGAAACGCCGCCAAAGGCACGGCGGCGCTCAAGAGCCCCGCGAGCAAGCGAAGCCTGGCTGGCACGGAAACAAGAGGCATCAAATAAAGTTCGCATGCGGCTCGAGACCTTGTCAATGAACCGCTGGAACCTATACTCTGGACTCATGCCCTACGTGATCTCAAAGAAATGCACCAAGTGCGGAGCCTGTCTGCTCGAATGCCCCACCGGCTCCATCATGGAAGGCGACGAAGCCTACGTCATCGATGCGGATACTTGCGGTGATCATGCCGCCTGTGCCGCGGTCTGTCCGGTGGACGCGATTCAGAAGCTTCAGGTCGTTCTCCCTGGAAAAGACGACGAAGAGGAAGAGGAAGAAGAGGAGTAGCCGTGAGCGCCTCGAAAAACTCCGCCCATCTTCGCGTATTGGGTGTCATGACGGGAACGTCGTGTGACAGCCTCGATGCAGCCTGCCTCGCGATGTTTCCAGACGGTTGGGAACTGCTCTGGAAGGACAGCCGCCCCTATCCGACCGCCCTTCGCGACCGCGTACTGGCCATTCAGAAGCCAGACGAGAACCACACCGTTCGCGCGTGGCTGGAGATCAATCGCGATCTCGGAGATTGGTACGGAAAAGCCCTCGCAAGCATGATCGGCCGGCAGCCCGCTAACCGCCGACCTGACCTCATCGCGAATCATGGGCAGACACTCGGTCACTTTCCCGCCCCGAAAAACCAGGGAACCACCGTGCAAGCAGGCGACCCGACTCGCATCGCCTTTAAAACGGGGATCACCGTCGTTTCGCATTTTCGTGACGGCGACATGGCCGCGGGCGGCCAAGGCGCGCCCCTCGCCCCTCTCTTTCACAAGATTCTTGCTCACCGTCTCGCGACTGAACACGACGGGATCGCGATTCACAACCTCGGCGGCATCAGCAACCTGACTTACATCTCCCCGCGCGGAGAAGTCGTGGCGTTCGACACCGGTCCCGCGAATCTCTGGATCGACGCCGCGACAGAACTCGTCAGTCGCGGAAAGCTTCATATGGACCGCGGCGGAGCGCTGGCCCAGCAAGGGACGGCCGATGCCAAAGCGATGGCCAAGCTCCTGAAGCATCCCTTCCTGAAGGACACCCCGCCGAAATCCACGGGGCGCGATGACTTCCCATTCGAACTTCTGTTGTCGTCCACCTCAAAACGGGACGCCGACCTGGTCGCCACGGCGACTGCGTTCACCGCGGAAACCATTGCGGCCGCTTATCGCCGCTGGATCATCGGACGCAAACGACCCCTGGAAACCGTCTTCGTCTGTGGGGGCGGAGCACGCAATGAGGCGCTGATGCGGGCGATCCAGGAACGGCTTCCCTCAATCGACTTCGCCACCCTCGATGAGTTCGGGATCGACTCCAAGTTCATCGAAGCCTACGCGTTCGCGTTTTTCGGATTCCTCACGCTGTTCGGCGAGCCGATCGGCGGCCCCTGGACCGGCGTAAAAGGCTTTGGCCCTCCGGGGCACATCACACCCGGTGAGAACTGGCGCGAGCTTCTGAAGAAAGTCGGTCTATTTGTTCAGGGTTGACGCCCAATGGCCGTCGTACACGACGACATCCGTCTCAGGCGCGTTCGCAGGCAGGCGCCCGTATACGACCGAACGACTGTGAAGTGAGTAGCGGGCCTCGCTCCAAAGGGCACCCACCGGCGCCCTCCCCGAAACCCAATCACCGGCGGATTCACGACGAGCGGCTTTTTCCATGCGTGCGCGCCAGGCCGGCGCGAGGGCTCCATCCTCGTACTGCCGGAGTAGCGCAAGATGGCATCGCTGCCAGAGGAGCGGCGACCCGATGTCATGCCACGCGCCCGTCGTCACCCAAGCTCCGGCCTTCCGTTCGTTCACGGCCGGACCAAGAATCGTCTGAACGAAATCCGAAGCTCCTGCCGGCGGAACCCCGTCCAAAGACTCCGGCTCGATCACCGCAGCACCGATGAAGAAAGGCCTCTCGGCGACGGGCACTCCGAGCTTCGTGATCAGCCCGGTCGCCGAATCGACGAAGATCTCGCGGTAGGTCCCCCCGGGTGGGCCTTTCTCAAAGAGGGCAAGCGTCAGCTTCACGCCCTTTTCACGCCTGAGCTTCCGGTGCGCGTCCGCCAGACGGCTCAGGTCCACGTTGCAGACCATGTCGGCATTCAGCAGAAAGAACGGTTCGCATCCCAACAGGGGGCGCGCCTTCCTCAATCCGCCCGCGCTGCCGAGCAACTCGCCACGCTCGTCGCTGATCACAAGCCTCGCGTCGCCCAGCTCCAGGGAACGCAGACCGCGCTCGGCTTCGTCGGCGAGGTAATGGATGTTCGCGATAATCTCCCGGACACCCGCCGCGACGAGAAGATCGGCACTGAACTGCGCGCAAGGAATCCCCATCACCGGGATGAGACACTTCGGCGTGCGATCCGTGAACGGACGCATCCGGGTGCCCAGTCCTGCGGCCATGAGCATGGCTTTAGAAATAGTAGTAATGGAACAGGACCTCTCTCAGCCGTGCGTACTGTGGGTACTTCAATAAATTACGCCGGATGTTCTCGAACGTATTGCCGATATACTTCAGATAGGTAGCATCGCCGTGCAACGCAACTTCAAGGCGATCGGCAGCTTTGC
>CAYOWB010000018.1:33418-34688 GCA_964407515.1 uncultured Bacteriovoracaceae bacterium | reverse complement strand
GAACGCGTTGAGCAGGTACGTCGCGGAACAAAGCAGGCAGAGCGAATGAATGACGAAACTGGAGATCAGGCCGAGGACCACGCTTGAAGCGGCGGCCGCCACGACCGAAAGCAACAGTGCGGCGTCCAAGACCTCTGTCGTCCGCTGGGCCCGGCGGCGAAGAAAGAGCTTCGTCCCGGCGAGTCCCATCATGACGAGATAGCCGAAGATCCCCCAGACCGAGACGGGCACTCCGAGAACTACCGAATAACCGCTCTCAGCCACCGTCTCGCAGTTCACGGCCGCGTTGACGGCGCAGAAGCTGTGATAAGTCGTGTCGGTGTGCACCCGCAGGTGCAGCACGGTGAGCTCAATCGCGATTACCAGCCCCGCCGCACCAAGCGCTAAAAATACCCCTAACGGCCATCGTCTCCGCATCGTCGTCTCCAGGTGGTGCCCCCCCCAAAAGGTGTCCGACTCCTTTTGAGACCCCTCCCCAAAAGGAGTCGGACACCTTTTGGGGGGCATCACCTCATGGTAGCCAGTGTCTAACTCTTAGACAACCGCGTGTTTCACAAGCGTTTTTTCTGAGTGCCCGGCATCAAACCACGCCGCACTTCATCGTAACTAGACGAAATCATAAACGAATTTAGCGACTCTCCCCTGAGTCACTCTTGGCACCCCCCTTGAATTGATCCCAGGGAGAGGCATCCGCGCGCTGAACCCGACGTATGGATACGGACCGGTGAAAGCGAAGACGAACCTCGAGAGAGACGAGTGAACTATGAGAACACATGAGAACCATTTCAGCGTCAGCTTCATGAAGGCCATGCACGCGTTCGGAGCGGCAAGCCTTCTTGCCTGTCTCCTCCTCGCGACTAGCGGTTGCGGCAAAGAAGGTTTCAAGGTGGTCTCCACCACCTCCGAGCAGCAAGCTCCCGGAAACTTCTACATCCAACCCAAAGTCGACATCCTCCTGGTGGAAGACGACACGGGCGCCATGCACGAAGCTTACAGCCAGATCTCGGCACAGCTTCCCGGCTTCCTGAACGAACTCGAGGCCAAGGGTTGGAACTACCATTTCGCGACGATTCCCCTCACGAACCAAGACCGGCCGATCCATCAGGTCGTCGCCTCGAAGCATGACTTGAGCTGGGGCCCGGAGTGGCAGCCCCCCTTCCCCGGCGCACCGGCGACCGACGAAGGCATGGTCTCACCGTGGGCCTTCCGCAAGATTCATGAGTACTCGGAGTTCCTGGACTCGGGCGACATCCGCAGCATCGGTTCCAAT
>CAYOWB010000018.1:26899-33395 GCA_964407515.1 uncultured Bacteriovoracaceae bacterium | reverse complement strand
TGAGCGCGGCGCTCGCACGTGAGTCTTCCTCAACGACTCCCTCCGGCACAGGCTTTTTCCGTCCGGACGCCCTGCTCGTCATCATCAACGTCAGCATGGGCGACGACACCTCCGGAAGCCCTTACGTTTACGATCCGGTGCTCAAGTACCAAGTCCCCAGTTCAACCTACGCCTCGAGCTTGAGCTACTACGCGGACCGGTTCGCGACGTACAAGCTTTCGTCCGAAGCGGATGACACCCTGGAAAAGGCCAAGCTGCGCATCAAGTACTTCTCCGTCGTCCGCAAATCTTCGGGATACAGCCCGATTTCGTGCGCTGGCGGCCAGGCCTTCTACGGACGTCGGTATATCGACATGGCGTCTCGACTCGGTGGTCAGAGCTACGACCTGTGCTCGCAGCCCATTAGCTCGGTATTGAACTCGCTTTCGGGTCAGCTGCAAGCTCAGAAGCTCGCCTTCCGGACGCGTTATCTATTCATTAATCACGAGCCAGATCTCGCCAAGCTTCGCGTGGTGAAGTACCTGAACGGTGATCCGGCACAAGCCGTTGAGATTCCGCAAGATCCAGCCAACGGCTGGACTTACGCGGGCTATCTGACGGACTTCGCCATCGATTCCCCGGTCAAGATGAACAAGACCACGGGATATGCCATCGAGCTTCACGGCAAGGCCAAGCTCATCGGCGAAGATCGCGCGAAGGTGACCTCGACGCCCAAGGGCGCTCAGGATTCCCGTTCGAATTAACCAACAGCGTAAAAAACCCCCCTCCGAAATTTGACAGTTCCTCCCCCTCACGGTAATTCTTGCGGGATAAACCGGGAGTTCCCCGGGGGGGGGAGAAACTGTGAGAAACAACACGATCTTGAAAGTTGTCCCAGCTATTCTTGTGGCATTGACCGCGGTCGCTCAGGCGGCGCCGGCCAAGAAGCCCATCTATCGGCCCGAAGTTATCTACGGAGAGGATCACCGCGCCGACCTGTATCAGGTCACCGATAACTCCCTCATCCGCCTCGCCGACTCCACCGTCGGCTTCGTCAAGAACTCCAACATGGAGACGCTTCCCTCCGGCCAGATTCGACTGAAGACGAAGAGCTACGCGAAAGAGTATCAGCTCTGCACGGACGAACCCTTCTACGACCAGAAGACCGCGGCATTCTGCTCCGGCTCTCTCGTCGGCCCGGCTCTGATCCTCACCGCCGGCCACTGCATCGATGATCTCTACGACTGCCAGCACAGCAGCGTCGTGTTCGGTTTCGCGATGAAGGGCCCCGGCCAGCTCCAGGACGTCCTGGACGCGCGCGAAGTTTACAAGTGCAAGGAAATCGTCGGTCGTGTTCTCCAGGGCGGCGCCGAAGACTGGGCAGTGATTCGCCTGGACCGCAAAGTCGAAGGACATACCCCTCTCGAGATCAATCGCGAACAAGGCAGCACCGAGCCCCTTACGGTCGGCACCGAACTCGTGATGATCGGCCACCCGGCCGGCCTCCCCGAGAAGATCGCAGGCGGTGCCAGCGTTCGATCGCTGAAGACGGGATTCTTCATCGCCAACACGGATAGCTACGGTGGCAACTCCGGCAGCCCGGTGTTCAATGCTCGCACGCACAAGATCGAAGGCATCCTCGTTCGCGGCGAGACCGACTACATCGCGCAGAACATCGAAGGACTTCTGACCCAGACCAGCTCGACGATCACGAGCGAGGACGACGAAGACTTCGAACCGGCAGCCCGTTGCTACCGCTCTTACCGCTGCACCGACACCGGCTGCCGCGGCGAAGACGTCACCTTCGTCCAGAAGGCCATGGGCGCGATTCCGGCGATTTGAGCCCGTCGTTTCGTTTCATTTTGGGTTTCGTTCGGTCCCCGGGGCTATTGAGCCTCTAACACCCGGCGTTTCCCTGTCCCCTGATCTGCCGCTCTCTCTTGGACGATGAACTTCGCTCCGAGCGGCAGAAGTACTCGCGTGGATCCCTGCTCTCCGACGCCTGGAAACGGAATTCCGACAGCGCCGAGGATTTCTATTTCCTCCGCTGAGATCCTCGCACTCGAAGCGAGTGCGTCGACCTGTACCGGCGCGTCGGGGAGCGGAATGAGATCGTTCACCCAGTACGACCATAACTGAACCCGCGTTCGCATGCGGCCAGCACAGACGCCCAGCTTCTCAGCTAACCCTTGATAGGCCGCCTTCCCTGCAGCGGAATCTGCGAGCCGCACGCGGTTCACGCTGACCCCCTTCAACGGTGGAATCCGCGCCAGCAGCGCAAGCATCGCGAGTTCGTCCTCCGTCAACTTGGAATAGTCGTAACCCTCGGCGGCCAGAAACTTCCGCGCTGCCAGGACCCCCTGGAAGTACACTCCCGGACTGAAGACGCTCTGTCCAAACTCCTTCTCCAATTCACTTTCCTTCCCTGGAGAGACACGCACGACTGCAGGATCGGCAGCTGGACGCGGAACCCCCTGGGCGCGGTCTTCATGTTCCCGACACCCCAGATGGTGCTTCTGATCCCAACGCTTCATCCAGCTTCGATTCCAAGGAAGGGTAATTCCCCCGCCGGGCCAGTTCTTGAACAACGATCGCCCTTTCTGCGACTCGGGAATCAGCAGACCACGGGAGTACTGCCTGATTCTCCATTCTCCGGTCCAGTAACCTGGAGCGGGATTGTGCTGACGGGTGTAAAGACGCACCGAATGGCGATCGACATTCCCCGTCCTGAGCAGCACTACTGCCGTTAATGGAAAATCGTTTCTGCCCCAGCAGTTGTCCGTGCCATACCGGTACGGAAGACCATCGATCTTGAGGCGCTTGAAAACCTCCGTGCCCACCCTTCGGCACATGCGACCAAAGAGGAGACTTTGGAAATCACAGCTTGACCTGATCCCCTGCGGAACGTCCTTCTGATCAAGGAGCCTCGCTCCTTTCTTGAGCTTCAGCTCCGTCAGAGCGAAGTCAGCTCCCCCATAAGCCCAGGTCGACGTAGGGTCCGTGGCCAGATAGTAGCCATCTCCCCAAGACTGAAGGTTTTTGCTGTTCGGATTGAGCCCCTGCGAAGCCAGTCGCTCGATTCCCTCGAGGTGAGCCTTCTGGAACTCCGGACTTCCCGGCTTCTCGCCCCGGTAGGGCGCGTAATGATACAAGTAGATATCACTCGAAAGTGTCGTCACTTTCGGAGCGAGCGCATCGAGCCAGGCCTGCACGTCCGCCTCAATTTCGGGATCATATCCCAGATCGCGAGGTGGTACCCGTGGAAGCGTCGGACGGGCATTTTCACAGGAAGGAAGCACCTCCTTCGCCGCGCGAGAAACAGCCACCGCCCGCGCCTCCATTCCGTCGTCTCCGACCGAGGAATCGCAGTCCGTTTCACTCCGCCCTGCTGCCGCGACCTGCACACAGCCCACAAGCAAGGACCCGACCAGGAGACAATGCCAGGCTGAGCTAGCTGAGAAAGCGCTCATATCTTCTGATCGGCAAGCTCACACGAAATCGTGAATACCTGTGAATCCTGCCGTTTGGGCCGCGACTTCGGTGCGTGAAAAGCCCGAAACCCGTCAAAAAGCGTGTCTACGGCGACACAGCCAGCTCAGCTCAACACAGCTCCACGCAAAGAGCCGTGGCTTCGCCACCGCCGATGCAGATGCCGGCCACGCCGCGCCGGCCTCCGCGCTCGCGCAGCGCCGCGAGCAGCGTCACGACGATACGCGCGCCACTCGCGCCGATCGGATGACCGAGCGAAATCGCGCCGCCATTCACATTGAGCTTCTCGTTCGGAATGCCGAGATCGTCGCGGGCGGCCATCGCGACGACGGCGAACGCTTCATTCACTTCGAACAGATCGACGCTGCCGACTTCCCAGCCTGCCTTCTTCATCGCCTTCCTCATGGCATCTGCCGGAGCGACGGTGAACCACTCGGGAGCTTGCGCATGCGTTCCATGAGAAACCAAACGCGCCAGAGGCTTCACGCCGAGCTGCTTCGCCTTCTCCGCCGACATGAGCACCACTGCGGCGGCACCATCGTTGATCGTCGAAGCGTTGGCAGGCGTCACGGTACCGTTCTTATCAAACACCGGACGGAGGGTCGGAATCTTGTCGAACTGTACCTTGGAGGGCCCTTCGTCCGTATCTACGACGGTATCGCCCTTCTTTCCCTGAATCGTGACGGGCGCGATCTCGTTCTTGAACTTCCCTTCCTTTTGCGCGGCCTGCGCGCGCTGGAAGCTTTGAATGGCGAACGTGTCCTGAGCCTCACGCGTGAACTTCCGTTCCTTCGCGCACAGCTCGCCACAGTTGCCCATATGCTGATTGCTATAAGGGTCCCACAGTCCGTCCGCGATCATCGCATCGACGATTTGCTGGTTCCCCATGCGAAGGCCCCCGCGCGCGCCGGGAAGAATGTAAGGCACCAGGCTCATGTTCTCCATGCCGCCCGCGACGACGACCTCACTCTCACCGAGCTGAATCGACTGCATGCCGAGCATGATGGCCTTCATGCCGCTGCCGCAGACCTTGTTGATCGTCAACGCCGGTACTGAATGCGGAATCCCCGCAAAAATGGCCGCTTGGCGGGCGGGGGCCTGACCTTCGCCGGCAGTCAGGACATTGCCCATGATGACTTCGGAAACGTCTTCCGGCCTAACCCCCGCGCGGTTCAAAGCGGCCTGAATCGCGGCAGCACCAAGGCGCGGAGCGGGAACGGCGGAAAGCGCTCCCTGAAAGCTGCCGATCGGAGTACGAGCCACACTGGCGATCACGACTTCACGCATAGAAACCCCCTCAGAAAGTTGATTTTGAAGCCTCAGTAAGCCACGCGAACCCCGGCAGTTCAAGCCTTTACATGGTGTGCAAGCTGCCTTAGCCTCTAGACATGGTCACGCGGGTCCGACTGTTTCCTATCCTGCTCGCCGTTGTCCTCGCCGCTATCGACTCGGCAGGAAACGCGCATGCCGACATCGGAACGGAGCTCTTCACCGCGACCGAATTCTCCACGCACTTCGCGCAGACCTTCTCCGGAATCTCCGACGACTGCCTTCGGAACCATAAGCCAGCCGCCGAAGCCGGCTTCAGGGAAGGCCTGAACGGCAGAATTCATCTTCCGGCGGCGACCGTCGATCTCTGGACTCGCCCCAATTCTCTCGAACCCCCCGAAAAACTCGCCTGCCTCGCCTTTCGGGATGGGCGCCATGAAGCCGACCTCACCTGCTGCCGGCGAGGTTATCTGCGAGCCCTTCCTTTCCTGCTGCGCAAGGTGCAGACGGCGCACGAGCGGGCGCTTCAAGGGGTGGAACCGGATTCACCCGCGACACGAGGATGTCTTTCGAGCTACCGGCAGGGAATCACTCTGGCGGAACGCGCCTGCCGCGCGGTCAGCCTTGAAGCGAGCTCACGGTGTCTGAGTGCTCACGCCTTGGAATCTGCTTCCGGGCATGTCGGATGTTTTCACCTCGGTTTTGCCACCTCGTATTCCAGCTGCGCCAGAGCGGATGACGTGCGCGAGTTCCTGGAGCGAAACGGACTGTCTCTGAGTCGCAATCCAGGCGGAAAGCCCTACGAAGCCATGGTAGTCCGCCCCAAGCCTCCCGCCACGGCAAGGAGCGCACAATGAGACGTGTGGTCTTCCCGCTCACTCTGACATTCGCGATCCTGTCGTCGCAAGCCGACGCTTATGCCCAGACTCCCGAGAAGTGTTTTCCGCTTCTCGACAGCGTGGGCACCGACCTACGCACGGATGTTCGCGAGCTGGCCAAAGATGAACCTTTCTGCCCCTGGGACTCTCCGGAAATTCAGTCACTGGCAAAAGCCGTCGGTGACCTCCCAGTCGTCGCAGGCTCACCGCAGAAGGCTCCCTATCAGCTCGTGGTCATTCCGGCGTACCGGCTCTATCCAGATGCCGTCTCATCGTTCCTCCGAAGCTATTCACCGGCCGCGCCCGGAACCATTCCGTCGGTCCGCGCCGGAGTGGCCGTCGCTCATCACTCAGATGAGGCCGGCGAAGCCTGCGAGTGCCATCAGCAGAACTTCACTGACCCAGCTCACCCCGAGGTCGCCACAGGATGGAAGACCCGGCAACGGACCCACCTCGATACACGCCCGGGAACCTTCGAGAGAGACTGGCGCGAGGCGGATGCGGTCACGAGGGAAGCGACTCACGCCGATCGGTTGCAGCAAACACTCGCCAGCGCCGAGCGTCTCCGTCTCGCTGCCGACAATGACTGGAAGAACATCCGCAGGCAGTACGACTCCTTAACCATCGGAGGCTGGTACGCGGCTTTGCAACGCGCATCCGTCCGGATTTCCCATGACCTCTCCGCCACCCCAACGCGACTGAGCGCAGGGCAACTGGCGGAGGCGCGAGCCACGCTCCTCAACGCGCGGGACATCGCACAGGCGGCACTCCAGCACCTCACCGTGACGGCGAGACAGCTTCAGCAACTCGGCGCGCTTCAACTCAGCCCGGACAAGATGGACGCAAGCCAGGCGGGACTCCACGCGGCGGCACGCAAAATC
>CAYOWB010000018.1:19643-26889 GCA_964407515.1 uncultured Bacteriovoracaceae bacterium | reverse complement strand
GTTCTTCCCTTCTACTGACCGGCCGTCGTCCGACCGCAAGCTCAGCGCCACGGACAGTCGGGTCAACCGCACGGTGCTCTTCGCGGGCCTGCAGGACGGGCAACGTCAAGCTCTCTCGAAGCGGCTTCAGTTTCATTTCCACGAGGGCGCCTTCAGCGTGGCGCACTCCGGAAACCTTCCCGACACCTCCAACGCGGCAGCTTCCACGAGCTCCGCCCGCGCGGCAGCACTGACTCTCAGCATGGATTTCAGAAAGACCGAGCTCTCGAGCCTGGATCTGCGCGCAATCTGGATCTTCGCGGGAACGGGCAGCCTCCCCACCTCGCCCGCTCAGTACCCCGCCGAACGCGCGGCGTATCTCCGGACGGTCGCGGCGGACTTTGAAGCGCTGGACGTTTACGCGGGAGACGTGCCCGCGGCTGGTGACCTTCTCGTCCACCGCATTCCCTGGGAGAGCTTCGGCCAGGTCTTTCTCGTCAAGGACTATGACCCTGTGAAACTCCAGGCTCACGTCATCGAACTGCTCATGGACGAAGGCTCGCTCGCGGAGAGGACCCTTCCGCTCACCTTGGATCCTCCAGAGTCGCGACTCAGGGTTCTGCGACCCGGGTTGTTTCTTCTCCGCATGAAGAACGATGCCCTGAAGTACAATGAGATGAAGACAGTTTCACCCGCGGCACGCGGCGCGCGTCCCGTCGCCCTTGCCACGCTGCCGAAGCTGAGCGCCCGAAACGACTTCAAGACAGCCGCCGAAGCTCTGAATTATTTCCTGTCACGAAATCATGCGGGCTTCACGTGGGCCGGGATGACGTCCTTCGAGCGCGCGCTGCTCACGACCTGGAAGGTTTCCCCTCAGCGTGAGACCTTCTGGCTCGTCTCAAGCTACGAAGTCTCGCCCGCGCAACCGGATATTCCCGATCCCGACGTCGCGGCGTTCGAAGTGAAATACACGTTGAGCGGTCTGGGGGATGCCTTCGGCAGAATCCAGAAACCACTCATCAAGCCGGATATGCGCCTTTTCTTCCGCCTCAGGAAACAAGCCGGAACCTGGAAGATCGAGAAACCGGAAGCGACGCGGTTTTCACCGGTCATCTTGGAGAGCGCCTACCGCCAGGGCCAAACGCTGTTCGTCCCGATCGAGCGCTCCGGCACGCAAAAGCCGCAGCAAACACCCTGAGAGCCCTAACGCAGCTTCGCGGCGGCTTCTTCGATCTTCGCCGCCAAATCCGGTCGCCCGATCCACTCCGCGAAGCGCGCTGACGTCGCGACCTCGGGCTCTGCATCCGGACTGGACTTCACGCCACGTCCGACGACGTAAGACCCCACGGTGACGAGCTGAGCATCGGAGAGCTTCCAGGACTCTTTGATTCGACGGCGCAGGAACGGACCGAAACCCTCACCCCGAGTGTAATAGTCGAAGTTCTGCTTGCCCGTCTCGGCGATCAGCACATCCTCGTAAAACCCTTGCATCCGACTGTCCGCCTCGCGCACGACTCTCCCACTTCCGGTCGTCACGAAGGTCGGTTGATCCACGGTGAGAAAGCTCTGAGTCGGAGTGAAGCTCTTAAGATCTATCGGCGTCATGCCCCACCGCTCGACATACCGGTAATAGGATGCCGTTCCCGGCTCGATGAAACCATCCGTCTGCGGCTCGAACACAGCGTAGGAAGCCAGAGAGTCGGGGCGACTTTCGTCCACCAGGAAGGCGTTGAAGAGATGCCCCCGATACGTCGCCATGAAGAGCGGGACCTTCCACTTCGGAGCGACACTCACGGCATCGATCCCGACCTCGCGCATTCGCCGACGTTCGTCATCCGTCACTCGGGCGCGAGAGCTGTAGCGCGCATAGAACTGCGTGGAAAACCCGGTGCACAGGTTCTTGAAGCTTTCGTACTTCCGCTCGTTCGTATCGTCGCGGGCCACGATGAGCTGAATGAAACGCTCCCTCGTCGTACGGGTCGTGAGATAGGGCCAGATCGGCACTCCATCCGGCCAGCTATCGACGGTCTTGGAGAAGTTCTCATCTGAGGTCTTTGCGGAGTTCAGAACACGCGCCGACTCGGCAAGAATGCTCTTCTGCGCCTCGGCGGCCAACTGCACGGAAGTCTCCGAAACTCCAACGGAATCCGGATCGCACGGAGTCACAGCCGTAGGACTCTTGGCTTGCGCCGTTCCCGCCGCCAAGGCCAGGCTGACCGAGAGTAAAAGTGACACGTCCCAGCCTTCCATCATTCTCTTTTCGGCTACTTCCCATCCTGACTGAAACGCCTTAACTTTCGGGACTCTTCACTTTCAGGCCCCCTGCAGGGCGGAACTCTGCCCGTCTCGCGGGCTGTACCGGGCATTTTGTTAGTTGGCGCAGCAAAACAGAGGGTAGAACCCCCCCTGTACTCCTCCAATTGTTATAGAACCCAACAAAAACCGGGGTACAACCCCTGAGACTCAGTACTCATCGAGCTAACCCCCTGAAAACCCTTGTTCGAAATGCCCCTCCAGGATTATGAGAACCAGTGACTATGACACACGTGACATCAGCCCGAATCATGAGGCTTTTCTCGTTTTTCCATCAGCCGGCAACGCAACGAATCACCCCACTAGTGCTTTGTGTCCTCTCCATGGCCAGCGCCACAGTGTCACCGCTTGCACTTGCCGCCCCCGTCGCCCCTGCCAACATGCCCGACCTGGTGGAAAAGGTGCTGCCGGGCGTCGTGAACATCAGCTCGACGACGATCAGCGACGTTCGGGTCTACGGGATGGAAGACTTCCTGCAGTTCTGGGGTATCCCCCAGGAGCGCAAGCAGACCTCTCTCGGCTCCGGGCTGATCATCGACAAAGACGGCTTCGTACTGACCAATCATCACGTCGTCGCGCACGCCAGCGAAGTGCTCGTGACTCTGATGGACAAACGCCAGTTCCGCGCCAAGATCATCGGCTCCGATGACAAGATGGACATCGCGCTCCTGCAGATCCGCGACAAGAACCGCCAGGTTCCCTCGAATCTCTCGCCCGTTCCCCTGGGCGACTCCGAGGCCGTACGTATCGCTGAACCGGTCTTCGCCGTAGGAAATCCGTTCGGACTGCAACACACGGTCACGATGGGTATTATCAGCGCGAAGAACCGCACCATCGGACTGGGACCCTTCGATAACTTCCTGCAAACCGACGCCTCCATCAATCCCGGCAACTCGGGCGGCCCGCTCTTCAATCTGAAGGGTCAGGTGATCGGCATCAACACCGTCATTTACTCGCGCACGGGACAGAGCGGCGGCCTCGGCTTCGCGATCCCGATCAACGAAGCGAAGGCGATCCTCGCCGACCTCAAGCGCTATGGCCGCGTGCCGCGTCCCTGGCTCGGAATCCTGGGTGAACGCGTGAACGAGCCCATGGCCGAGTACTACAGCCTTCCCGTGAGCGAGGGCGTGCTCGTCTACAACCTCGTCCGGCGCGGCCCTGCCGACCGCACGGGGCTCCGACAGGGAGACATCATCACTCATGTCGATGGCAAGAAGGTCATGGAGCCCAATGACATTGAACGCGTCCTGGGCACCAAGAAGCCGACTGACTCCGCAGCAGTCAAAGTCCGCCGCGCAGGCCGCACCCTGGACTTGACCATCAAACTTCAGGAACTCCCGAAGCTCGAAAACCTTCCCAAAGGAATCCTCTAATTATGGAAAGCAGACGTACCCGCCTCGTGAACAGCAAGTCCTCGGACCTCCCGGAAGACTATCTCAAGATGGTCGGCGAGGTCTTCACCGCGAATTTCGATGCGGAACTGAAGAGCATCTCGGGAAAGGGACCACAGGCTGAGTTCCAGGCCAGCGGCAAGATCTTCGCGGATGAAGTGGTCGTCTCGGTCGCGGTTCTCCAGGAAGGCACCCTTCCCGCCACGACCGTCTACGCGAGTTCGGACTTTGACCCCAAGGCGAGTTCACCGACGATTCAGGATCTCCTCGCCGTTTGCGTGGACGCGATCGGCGCCGTGTACGAACAGATTCTGCGTCAGGCCGCGCAGGAGAAGCGCGATCTGCTGCTTCAAGACTCGCTCTCCTCGCTCGAGGATATTCCGTACGAATGGACCGCAGTCGAGGTCGAAAAGCGCACGGTGTACCTCAAGGTGGACAAGGCCAACCCGCGGCTTGACCGCATGGCCGATGACTGGCTGGCGAAACACGACCCCGATTACCAGAAACACCAAGAGGAAGAAGAGCAGGAGACGGAGAAGCTCTTCGTGACCGGCCCGAAAAAAGCGGGCTCGGACGACGACAACGGCACGCGACACTGAGCACCTAGAAGTCCAGACTTTACGCGGTCTTCGTAACAATCAGCTCAAACGATCCGCAATTCTACCGATAGGAAGACAGGGGCCTGTGTCTCACGATCATCGCGGCCATCGCGGCCATCGCGGCCATCGCGGCCACTACGGCCATCGCGGCAAGCCCCTCCTCCCAGACCGGGGGCGCCGACTCCTGCCTTACGTTCGCACTGGAGCAGGCCGTGCAGCCCTTCTTCTCCTCCGACCCTCGCGGACACTTCTCGCTTCCCGTCAGTCTTTCCGAAGCCAAGACGGCAACCGCGCGAACCGAGACAAGCCTCCGGAGCCTCGGAGTGGCATTCAAGACACTTCCCTCTGTCCCCACCTATTTGGATATCGATCCGAAAGGACTCGCCGCTCGCGGCTCCAGTCGCGTCTATGAGGTCCAATCCATCAATCCTGCCGGTCGACCGGCAGGCGCCACTCCTGCCCTTCAACACCCGGCGCTCCCCAAGTATCTCGCCGACCTCAAACACCACGGCTATCAGCTTCGAGTCGACTCATCGCCCTCGGTCCGAGGGGCACGTCTGAAGGGATTCCTGGATCCCGAATCTCGCAGTCTCACTCTGGCTCTAGATGCCGACTGGTTCACGTTCTTACACGAGTATGAGCATCTGCTCGTGGATGAAAAAATCATCAAACTCATGACCGATGACGGCGTCTTTCGAAGCCTGGATCGAATTCAACAAGACGCCACCCTCGCCGGCCTTTACGACATCAGGGAAGAACGAACGAGACTCTTTCATGAAGCGTTGGAACGAGTCGCTTCCACGCGTGAACACGAACTCTTGAACGATCCAACCTGGAAACAGATGATCGGACTGCACCGGCAGGGGTTTCGCGGTCTCAGCGCGCTCAATGAGGGAACAGCTACGACCCGAGCCATCGAAGAAATGAAGAAAGAAGGCTACACCTTCTTCAGCGAACGCCTCATCGCGGAACGCCTCTATCAAAACCGTTACCTTACGGACGGCCTCTTAGCGATCCCGGCTCATCAACGAACTCCCCAGCAGGTCCAAGCTTTGGCCCGGCTTCAAGCGGAGTCCCTGCTCCTCGAGGCCGCTGACTCTTTTCAAAGACATCTGCCAGCCGTGGCCATTGCGATGGGCACCGCGTCCGCAGCGGGGCAAGTCACCCTCGTGATCAAAGGCACACAGGCGCTGATCCTCTACCTCGGACGCCCAGTTCTCAAGTACGACGCTAAGGACGTCGCCCCCTCGCATTAAGCCCGAACCAGCAGTTCGGCCGCCGCGCCGACTCCGGAACGCGGCACTGAGTTCCGGCTTAGAAGTCCAGCGTCGCCAACCACCGGCTAGCCTTCACCACCTCGACTCCGGCCGGAGAACGAAACTCGCGCTTCAGATCCTTCACCACTTGTAGCCTGCGTACGCCCGGGAGCTGTTTTCCAAACACGGCGAAGTTCGACGACGGCTCGGAGTCCGAAACCTTACACTCGATCATCATCGTCGGTTCTCCGTCGTGGCAGATCAGAAAATCCACTTCATGCCCCTGCTTGTCACGCAGGTAATGGAGGGAATAGTCCTCTCCCGTCGTATCCGTTCGGAACGAGATCTCCTTGAGCAAAGCAAGTCCGACCAAATTCTCGAAGCGCGCTCCCGGATCCTCCACGCGGGCGTGGTCGTAGTAATAGTACTTCGGACTTTTCGAGAGCGCATATTTGATCCGCTTCGAATACGGCGTCACCTTGAACAAGAGATAACAGCGTTCCAGTGCGTCCATCCACCGACGCACCGTCTTATCGTCCGTACTGAGATCTTCTCGCATCGAGTTATGGCTGAACGTCGATCCGATCCGAGCGCGAAGCAACTCCACGAGCAGCTCGATCCGAGGAATGTCGCGCAGGGCCTCGGTCTCCAGGAGATCCTGTCTCAGGATGATATCCAAATGCGTCCTCCGCCAGCGAAGGTAGAAGGAACGACGCGCCTTCAGGAAGGGCTCCGGAAATCCTCCAGTCTCGTCCAACCGCCCGAGAAGCTCCTCGAGTTTTTCGGGAGATTTCTCCGGCAGGACTACCGCCAGCTCCTTCAAGTCGAAAGGAAACAACCGGAAGTTGAAATACCGTCCCGCGAGACTGTCCCCGACGCGCTTATAGGTATCCAGCCGGCTACTGCCTGTCACAACGAACTGATGTTTTCCCCGATAGACATCGTAGAAGCCCTTGAGCCAGGTCTTCCAACGCCGCATCTTGTGAAGCTCATCCAGGATCAACGTCACGCGAGAAAAATCCAACCGACCGGCGTTCAGGAGTTTCTTGTCCTCGATGAAGTCGTAGTTGTAGTAAGTGAACTCCGCAGTCAGATCGCGGGCCAGGGTCGTCTTGCCGCACTGTCTCGGACCGCTGATGAAGATGATCTTCGAATCTCCTTGGGAATCGAGGTCGCCCAAAATCGACTGTTTTAAGATACGCTCCATATTCAACTTTTCGGTTACCCAACCGAAAAAGTAAATACTTTTTCGGCTACCAAACCGAAAAAGTCAGAGCAACACTAAAACAGCCAGCCGATGCGAATCAGGGTGATGCTCGGCTTCTTCAGGCTCGCGTAGTAGTCCATCGGCCCTTCGGCCGCGGCGGCGAGGCTTCGCACTTGCTCAGGCGATTGCCCGGCGGAAGACTGCGCATCGAGCGAACCGCCAGCCAGGAGCGGAAACTGATACCCGATCTCCGTCCCGATGGTGAAGCCGGAAGCCTTGCGCCAAGACAAGCCCAACACGGGCGCGAGGTAAAGCGTCTGCAGGGCGAACGTCGCGTCGGTCGTGCCATCGACTCCGCTGAAGTTGAAGCGCGTCCGATACGAGAAGCGATTAAAGCCCGCCGCCAGCCCCACGTAGAGCGGCCAGTCGGTCACTGGCTTCCACTGCCCATATGCTTCTATGTCGAGCGCGGCGGCCTTGCCGTTGTCCGGACGCGGAATA
>CAYOWB010000018.1:7600-19629 GCA_964407515.1 uncultured Bacteriovoracaceae bacterium | reverse complement strand
CAGAGATCGCCGGCCTGAAGACCCACGGTCACGCTCGGCAGCAGCGCAGCCTGAATCCCGATGTTGGCGATATTGGGCACGCCAAGGGAAAAGGTAGGCCCGTACTTCGCGCCCGTGGCGAAAGTAGCGGAGGAAAAATCATACGGAGCCGAAAGAGCCGATGCAGACAATAGGACCGTGGCTAGCATGACGGCAAACCGCGCGCGCCACCCCCATCCCCCTCGTCGCCCCGGACTTCCTTGCCTGGACGCAACACTCATCCAGAAGAGGCTACCATCCCGCTCTCTTGAAAGCAAAAATCGCGGCGCCCGCGATGACCAAATTCGGGATCTGCATTCCGATCCACGGCGGCAGGTACCCGTTCGTGGAGCTCCACACGCCGAGCATCAAGGCTTCCCAATAAATCAGCATGGTGACGAAAGTCACCAGGAAGCCTCGTCCCTGCACCGAACGGGAACGCACGACCCCGAAACCGATCCCGAGGAATCCGAAGATCAAGGGCGAGAAAGAAATGGACAGGCGCTTCCACAGCTCCGATTGGGTATCGAGATGCCGTTGATGTTTGGCCGGGTACTTCCGCATCTCTTCCGTCAGCTTCTTGAGCGAGAGCATCCGGGGCCGGTTCAGGTCGGCACCGTCGAACGCTTCCACCTTCAAGAACAGCGAGTACTCGTTGAAGTCCGTCCGTTCGTAAACAGCGCTCACGGGATCGCGCCGGTGCATGCTCCCCCGGTAGAGCTGAAGCACCATCTGGCCGCCGAGCTTCTTGCGGTTGACCACGGGCCGGATCTCGCCCTGCTCCGCGATGATCTCCATCGGATACGAGGGCTGCCGCTCATCGCGAATGAAAACATTATAAAGCCGTCCGCTCTCCTCATCGATCTTCTCGGTATACAGAATCAGATCGAAGAAGCCGTGATTAAAGGTCCCTTCCTGAAGCGAGGCCGTCACTTTGGTATGTCCCGCCTGGTACATCGTCGCGGCGAAGGATCGCTCAGCCCAGGGAGCCCACTCCAGATTCAGCATGAGCGAAAAAGCCACGATCGCGGCCGCAAGAGCCGTCACCGGCATCGCCATGCGGTCCAGCCCGCACCCCACCGACTTGATCGCCACGACTTCGCTATCCGCCGAGAGACGGCCGAAGCCGACGAGCACGGCCGTCAGAAATGAAACGGAAATCACGAGGGGAAAGAAGCCGATCAGGAGAAAACCGGCCATGCGAAGAACCATGACGATCGGCACCTTGTGAACGATCACGAAGTCCGCCAGACGAAGCGTCTGGAACATCAGGAAGATGAACAGGATGAGGACCGACACCCCGAAGAACGGCTTAACTACCTCATACAGGATATAGAGATCGAGTTTCCTGAATATCTTCACTCAAGGTAGAGAGGATTGGTAATCACCCACGTCCTCTCTTCTCCCAAAAGCTCATCGCGCTTGTATTTGATGAACGGATGCAGGTGCCGCGCAACAATCGACACCTCCGCACGATACGCGCCCGGCTGGGTCGGCGCAAACACAATCGGCCTGCCGGTCGCCTCCGCAACGGTCGTCTCCACTCCGCCGGTCGAGACATGTCTCAGCCGAACGGTGATCGTCGGGGCGCGATCGTCCTGCGGAGAACCGGAGTGAAGAGTGGGAAGCGCCACGTAGAGTCGCGTCGTTCCCGCCTGTAACGTCATCGCATCCCCCATGTTCGCGATCGTGCCGGAGGTGTTCGCATGAAAGTCCATGCCCACCGGCGTCCCGAGCCCTTCGAACACCACCCAACCGCGTCCCTTTTTCACGGCGTCCTCGATCGCGGCCGTTGTCCGCTCCGTGACGAGGTAATGATTTGACATCCAACGCATCATGCGGCGGTTGGAGTCCAGTCGTTCGTCATTCCGGTCCTTCCACTTCAACGTGTTCTCATGGGAATCCGTCGCTCCGATGCCGGAGACTTTCTTGCCTGCTGCGAAGAGCGAGTTCCACTTATCGAAGTACACACGCGAAGTGCGCATGAAAGTCAGGAAGCTGAGATCCGGCTCCTGCTCGTGATACGGATCGATCCAGAAGACCATGAGATCCGGAAGTCCCGCGAAGTGATCGAGCCCAAGGAAGGGCTGACGGATCTTCGGGTCCATGTTCGCATGAATGTTGTAGATCTCGATGCCATCCGGAGACATCTCGATCAGCTTCTCCACCGTCCGGCTTTCAGTATGCGGAATGAACACCATTCCGCCAGCCTCGGTTCGCAGCCGGTTGATCAGATCCGCTCCGTCGCCGTTGTAGAGCCCCACGCGCTCTTCACCGTTCGCCGCCGCCAGGTGCCGCTTCATGGCGACCGGAAGAAGCGCATCCTCAAACCCGGCCATCAACCACGTCCGATGGCCATTCGGACAGGCGATCCGATTGGCGATGGGGTCCGCCCCGTCGTAAAGGAAATCCGTCCCGAGCTGCGGAAGGAGAACGTCCCGAAACTCCGTGCGGCCCATGTCGTCCGGATGGTCCGACATCATGATCAGGTCGATCCGGTTACGACAAAGAGCGGCCCTCAATCCCTGAAGACATTCCTCGGCCGCAGCGGGGTCGGTGAACCCCTTTTTGTCGCAGGCATCGTACGAGATCGGGGAATGTGAATGGATAATGACCCGGGCCGTCCGGTATCCACGAGGAGATCCGAGTTCCTCGGAGGAAGGAAGGTCAGGATTCCATTCGGGCGAGGAGCATCCGCTCGCTGCACCAAGCAGCGCCGCCAGAAGGATCCCGACCTGGAAGAGAGCGGTTCGGGTAAGCATCCTTCCATTTTTTTGGTCCCCGAGAGGAAAGTCAAGGAATCAACTCGCGCTCGACTTCACCTCATCTGTTCTTTACACTTGAAAATCATGGACCTTTTCTTAACTCGTCGACGTCGGAATCTCATCCTGTGCTGCATTGGCGCGTTTTTGGTCGCCACTTCATCCGGATGCTCGGGGGTCAAGCTCCGCAAGTTCGAAAACGGCGGAGCACTTCCTGATGACCTTTCACAGGAAGTGAAGAACAAGTTCCACACGACGGAATTCTCCGCGACCAGCGCCTCCGCCCCTGGCAGCACGGCACGACTCGTGGCGGATAAGAAGAAGGGAAAACGAGGAAAGAAGGACGCGAGCCCCCCACCGGTCTCTGCCGCGACTCAGTCCGCCACGGACAACGGAGGACTCCCCCTTCCGTCGTACTGGGCCCCTCAAGATCCGACAAAGCCCTTCACCTATCCGAACCTCCGTCCGGCGAAGGATCCGGTGTGGATCGGTGAAAAGCAGGTTTTCAGTATCAGCTACTTTGGCGTGAAAGCCGGCGAGTTCGCCATGGAGGCCTTGCCCCTGAAGCAGATCAACAATCGCAAGGTCTACCACATCCGCGGTGAGGCGGAGAGTTCCACCGTTTTCAGCGTGTTCTACCGCCTGCATGACGTCCTTGAGAGCTGGATCGATTACGAAGGCTTCTTCTCCCACAAGTTGCACGTCGTGCTGGACGAATCCATTCAGACCCGCGACTCGCTCGAGCTCTACGATTCAGAGAAACGCCAGGCCTACTACTGGACACGCTGGGACCACAAGAACAAGGGCTTCATCGAGAAGAAGGAATTCCACGACATTCCTCCATTCCCGCAGGAGACAGTCTCGGCACTCTTCTACTTGCGAGCGATTCCGCTGCCCGACGGAGCGCAACTCCAGTTCCCGGTGATTTCCGAAGGCAAGACGCTCGATGCGACAGTGAAGGTGCTTCGCCGCGAGATGATGAACACGCCCCTCGGCAGGGTGAACACGATCGTCGTACAGCCTTCGATCAGCTTCAAGGGCGTGCTTCAGCAGAAGGGAGACAGCTTCATCTGGCTGACGGATGACGACCGCCGCTTCCTCGTTCGGCTCGAGGCCAAGGTGAAGGTCGGCACCGTCGTGGCGAATCTGAAGGAAGTCGTGCTCGGCACGCCTCCGGCCCCGACCGCGCCGAACTGAAGCAACCTCAGTCGAAGCCAACCCATTCCGCGCTGAATCGACTCCATCGGTCAAACTGTCCGTCAATCACCTGACGCTCCTGAAGAACTCCGACTCCACTCGGACTGTTCCGTCACGATCAGTTAAGTATTGATACGTATTTTCGATTGAATACCTCACTAAGTATCATAACATTAACTTAATATCCGCTGGCCTCAGTTCCCAAGCCAATGCCTCAGGAGGGCACCAGTGCAAAAAGCGACCGATACCACTGAATTGTTCCGCTACATGTCGGATGTGACGAAATATCAAACCCAGCTCAACAGCCTGGATGACGCCTGGGAACACATCAAACGACTCGCCGAAGTCACCTGCCCTGCCGGGGCCCAGACGATTCTCAGCAGCATGGAGAAGACCCAGAGCGAATTCAAGGAACTGCAGCAGAAACTCATCGAGAACCTCGTTAAGGAACAGCTTCGCAAGTCGACTTTGGAGATCAGCTCGAAAGCCCAGGTCGCCGTCGACATCCTGATCCGGAATCTGTTCGAGCGCAGTGCCGACGTCGGATTCCTTGCGACTGACAGCGACCTCCGTGCCTTTCTTGCCCTGAGCTCCCCGGGCGAGACCGACCTTCAGTTCATCCAGGCACGCCTGATCGACTACGTCACCAAATACACGGTGTATGAGGAAATCATCCTCCTTGACGCGAACGGCGCGGTGCGAGCGCACCTGGATCCCCAGAATCCCATCGGACAGCTGAGCCTCACGAGCGGCCTCTTTGAGCAAACCCTCAGCTCAACCGCCCCGTTCACCGAAACCTTCGGACCCTCTCCTCTTCAACCAAACAAGAGAAACGCCCTGATCTTCTCCTGCAAGATCACGGCTTCAAGCGAGCCGGACGCGAAGCTCCTCGGCGTCCTCTGCCTCTGCTTCAAGTTCGAGGATGAGCTTCATGGAATCTTCAAGAGCCTCCGGAAGGAAGGCGACAAGTCCGTCATGATGATCCTTGACTGCTCCGGAAAAGTCATCGCCTCGAGCGACCCTCACCACATTCCACTCGATACCGAGATGGAGGTCGTGCTCCATGACGAGTACCGGTTCGTGGAGTTCGGCGGACGCGAGTATCTCGCGAAAACTCAGCCGACTCGCGGATATCAAGGCTATTTCGGCCAGGGCTGGCAAGGGCACGTCATGACTCCGTGCGAATTCGCCTTCCGGCATCCGGCCCACTCGTCACTGGAAGGAATCGACCCGGAAACTGTCCGCCGAGTGATGAATCTCAGTCGGACGATATCTCCCGTTCTGACCGACATTGCGGACCGAGCGACCCTCATCAACCTCGCGCTGAGGCGGGTTGTCTGGAACGGGCAGGTGATGAACGACGAATCAACCGACGGCGCCTCCCGGCTTAAGGCGGTTCTCTCACAGATCAGCAAAACCGGAGGCAAAACCATCGAGGTCTTCAGCCAATCAATCGAGAACCTGCACGAAACAGTGATCTCGTCGAGCCTCGACGACGCGAAGTTCCTGGCCCGCCTCGCGATCGACATCATGGACCGGAACCTGTACGAACGCTCGGATGACTGTCGCTGGTGGGCGCTCACGACCGACTTTCGCCGTCTTCTCGCGCAAGACACTCTCTCGGAGGAGGATCAGCAGCGCATCTCCACAATCCTCGGACATATCAACGGCCTCTACACAGTGTGCTCGCTCCTCTTCTACGACCGAAACGGCAAGATCGTCGCCGTCTCCCACCCCGAGCAGGCGCATCTCGTCGGCCAGAGACTCAGCCAGGACTTCGTGCAGAGGACCCTCCAACTTCACGACTCCCAGAAGTACACGGTCTCGAACTTCGAGGAAACCGACCTTTACGGGGGAAATCGTACCTATATCTACGGCGCACCGATCACCGCGATCAACGCTCCTCTGACCACAGTCGGGGGCATCGGCATAGTTTTCGACTCCACTCCCCAGTTTTCAGCCATGCTCAAGGACTCTCTGCCGCCCAAACCCGGCTCCCTCGGCTTCTTCTGCGATCGAGAGGGACTGATCATCTCGAGTTCGGACCCAAGCCATCCGGTCGGAACGATTCTTCCACTCCCGGAATCATTCTTCCAGCTCCGCAACGGAGAAGGCACCTCAAGCATCGTTGAGTACAAGAACAGCTTCTGCGTAGTGGGCGCGATGACCTCCTCAGGGTATCGCGAGTACAAGAATTCAGGCGATTACACGAATGACGTCATCGCGCTGATCCTTGTTCCGATCGGCGCCGCTCAGATCGCACTGGATACGGCCCTTCACAACCGGAGCCTCACGGACTCCGAGCCGACCGGAAAACCGCAGGGCACCTGCGTGGAACTGGCCACTTTCTTCGTGGATGGACGCCGCTACGCACTCGAAAAACATGTCGTTCTTGAGGCAGTCAGTCACGAAAAGATGACGAACAGGATCCCCGGAGCGAGCGCCTTCCTGGAGGGCACCCTCACCTTCCGTCAGCAGATCGTGCCGGTTCTCAACCTTCGCGAAATCTTCAAGTGCTCTAATGACCAGATCGACCCACGCGCCCAGATCATCGTCACACGAGTCGGCGACGGCGACTCTTCGCTGCTTGGGCTGCTCGTCGACGATCTGGACGCGGTTCCCGAAATCGAGTCGACGCGAGTGGAAGACGTCCCCCGGCTGATTGCCGGAAATGCGGGTTACACGAGGAAGATCGTCAAGAAGAAGCATGACGATGACCTGAGTGACATGATCTTCGTCGTCGATCCGCTGCTTCTGCTGAACTCCGGGATCAAGAGGGAACAGAAGGACAACCCCGCCCCTCATCCGGAGGAGACTTCCGTACGCGCCATGAATGCCGAAGCGGGACACAAATCGTGATTCTCTGAAAATTCGAATACACAAACACGTATTCTTACTTATACTACTGAGTATTCTTACTTATTTTTGTAACCAGTATTTAACTACTAAGGAGACTTCAATGAAACGTTCTCAAAGACTGCTGACGGCGATCGCCGCCTCCGCTCTCACTCCCCTTTCGGCCCTCGCTGAGGGCGAAGCGGTCGCGAAAATCGACACAGGCGATACTGCCTGGCTCCTTGTTTCTGCCGCGCTCGTGTTTCTCATGACTCCGGGCCTGGCCTTCTTCTACGGCGGACTCGTCCGCACCAAAAACGTGGTGTCGACGCTCTACCAGAATTTCATCGCCCTGGGCGTCGTCGGCCTGCTCTGGGCCGTCATCGGTTACAGCCTCGCCTTTTCCGGAAACATCGGCGGCGTCATCGGGGATCTCGGATTCATGCTTCTCAACGGAGTCGGACAGGAGCCTTCTTCCTATTCCGCGACCACTCCACATTTGGCCTTCATGCTTTTTCAATGCATGTTCGCCGTGATTACGCCGGCGCTCATTACCGGCGCCTTCGCCGAACGCATTCACTTCCGCGGCTGGGTTCTCTTCCTGGCTTGCTGGAGCCTACTGGTCTACTCCCCGGTCGCACACTGGGTCTGGGGCGGCGGCTGGATTCAGCGCCTGGGTGGGCTCGACTTCGCTGGAGGCATGGTGGTTCACATGACTGCCGGGTACTCGGCCCTGACGGCTGCCATCCTGCTGGGCAAGCGTCGTGACTTCGGAAAGGCCGAAGCGAAACCCTACGACGCGGGCATGGTCCTCCTCGGAACGGCCCTTCTGTGGTTCGGTTGGTTCGGCTTCAATGCTGGCTCGGCACTGACCTCCGGCGGGCTCGCGTCCCATGCCTTTGCCACGACGTTCCTCTCGGCGGCAGCGGCGATGCTCTCCTGGTCGCTGGTCGATCGCATCATGAAGGGCAAGGCCTCGGCTATTGGAGCGGGAATCGGCGTGGTAGCCGGCCTGGTCGCCATCACTCCGGGAGCCGGATTCGTTTCCACGTCATCGGCAATGCTAATCGGTATTCTGGCCGGCGCGATCTGCAACCTCATCGCCATCATGGTTAAGAACAAGCTGGGCATCGACGACACTTTGGACGTGTTCGCCTGCCACGGTGTTGGAGGAACGCTCGGATCGCTCGCCGTCGCCTTCTTTGCCAGCAAGGCAGTGAATCCGGCTGGGCAGGACGGACTGTTGTACGGATCCAGTGCTCTGGTCATGCCCCAGATCTTGGGTTCGGCCGGTACGGTTCTCATCAGCGTGGCCGGTACCTTCGTGATCATTCAGGCGGTCAAACTCTTCAGCCCGATTCTAGTCACCTCGCAAGAGGAGATGATCGGACTGGACATGACCATGCATGGCGAGTCTATCAACAGCGGCATCAACAACTGAGATCACGGAAAGGTCGGGAGGGAGATGCGTCGCGAGCTTCTCCCTCCCGCCTTACTTCTGCCAAGAAATATCCGAAACACCGGCCAGTCTGTGCAACAATGCGTACTTGACCAACTCGGCCGTATTGCTCACGTTCAACTTCCTCATGATATTGAATCGATGAACCTCGGCGGTCCGCACGCTGATCCCCAAACGTTCTCCCACTTCGCGGCTGCTCAGCCCATTCACCACGAGTTCCAGGATCTCCCTCTCGCGATCCGACAACGCGGGAGACCCCTCAGGCGGCAAGGCAATCCCCTCTTCCGAAGTCCTTGAAAGAGTCCGGAACCAGCCTCCGCCCTCCGAAACCCGTCGCAAAGTCTCCGCAAGCTCGTCTCCACTGGCTGACTTCGGAAGATAAGCACTAGCCCCCAGACGGTGAGCCCGCAAAGCGTACTCAGGCTCGTCGTACATGGACAAAAGGACCACCCGAGTCTTGAGCTTCAACCGTTGAACCTCTGCCAACACGCCAAATCCGTCGCGCTTGGGCATTGAAACGTCGACTAGCGCGATATCCGGCTCACTCTTGCGGATAACGGCCAAGGCCTCTTCTCCGTTTCCAGCCTCTCCGATCACTTTGACAAAAGGGTAACTAGCGAGAAGCATCCGCACGCCATCCCGCACCAGATCGTGATCATCCGCCAATACCACCGACACTCGTCTCTGACTCGCCGCCATTCAAAGGAATCTCCAAATAGAGTTCAGTTCCACTTCCCGGTACGGATTGGACTCGAAACTGCCCTCCAAAGACCGCGACCCGACGACGCATGTTCATCAGACCGCCCGTGGCAGTTTCTCCCGCATGATCCGAACGAAACTCGAAACCTCGACCGTTATCCTGAAGCAAAAGCTCCGCTGAATCCGAACCCAGCTGCACCCTGAGGACCGCTTCCGTAGCCTGCGAATGCTGAAGGACGTTGGCAATCCCCTCCTGAGCCACACGATACAGCGTGATATCGAGCGAAGAAACCCCATTCGTCGGTCTCTCGCGAGCATCTCGGTATTCTTGCTGGAAGCTGATTCCTGAATATCGCGATGAAACTTCGCACAAGCTCCTCAAAGCCGCCTCCAGGCCGAGATTCGCCAACACATGGGGACTCAAATTCCGAGAAATCCGTTTCACATCCGAGGCACACCCAACGAGCAGCTGACACATCTCGTGACGTTCCATCGGGTCCAGATCCAATCGCTCGATGCGCATACGAACGGCCGTGAGGACCTGCCCTAGGCCATCATGCAGCTCCTGGGCAATACGCCTGCGCTCATCCTCCTGCGCCTCGATCATCAAGCGCGCCTGCATGCGATGCGAGGCCACTTGCGCTTCGCTCAAACATCGAAGCTCATCCCGCATCCGAATCAAAGCGTTCCCGAGCTCGTCGTGGGCACCGAGCGGGCGGTACTCCACCATGAAATCTCCTCGTCCCACCTCACCGGCGAAGCTGTGAATCTTCGCGAAGTAGTCGAGCAAGGCATTGGCGGCCTGACTCATGTCCGCGATCTCATCCTCGCCTGTCGCGGTCATCCGCCGGAAGACGGGGCGCCCCTGGCCGAGCGAAGTCAGGAAATCCCTCACCTGGCGAATCCTCTGAGTCATCCGATCCGCCAGATAACTCGACATCCCCAGAATGAAGAAGAGTGTCACGATGGAAAGGATGACGGCAATCGTCCCGATCCGCTCCATTGGAGCCAGAACCTCCGCCTCATCGATTTCGGCTAGAATCGCCCAATCCCCAAACGGGACAGTCAGCCGTGCGAAGCTACTCAGGACCGGAATGTCTCGGTAATCCTGAATCAGCCGGTTGTCCGTCTTTCCGGCGAGCGCAGCTTTAACTCCCTCTGTGCCCGCAGACACGGAATGCAGATCGGACTGAGGAATAAACCGGGAGCGAGTCCTGAAAAAGTGATCCGGTCCGATGATATAGGTCTCTCCGGAATGCCCCAAGCCGAACCGCTGCTCGAGCAGTCGGCTCAGTTCCTCATTCGTCAGACTGAGGAGCAAGACGAAGTCGCGATCGCCCGCTCGAACAGGTCCGGCCAGATACCCCAGAGTACCGGAACCTTCCACCGGAGCCCGCGAAAAGTCGTGGGCCACGAATCCAGAACGTCCTTCTTGAAACACTTGTTTGAGAACAGGTGAAGCGACCGCGGATCGGGGACTCAGTCCCTTCCCATGAAGCACCTGATACGAGGCGCCGTCCGCCGATAAGAGCACCAGATCACGGACGCCGGGGCGGACGATCCCTCCCGCCATTCGTGCGACGCAGTCGGCGCAGCTCGTTCGAATGGAGGCAGCGAACTCCGGATGCAGCCTGACTCGCTCGAACTCCCGAGTCAGGTCCCCCAGGTAATTTTCGACCTGAGCCTTCAGGAGATCTCGGACCGAAACCAGCTGTTCAAAGGACCGCGCCAGGAGCGCCGATCTGATCGAAACGAAGAAGACGACAGTCGCAATCGCAAACGGCACCGCCGAGAGAATTGCATGACTGGCAGTGAGTTTCAGCTTCAGCTTCAGAACGCTTCACCTTCGTCTTCGAAGTCGCGCTTGATGCTGTCGATCACGGAATCGACGTTGTCGCCGTCCATGTCGAAATCATCCACGGACTCATCCAGGTCGAGGTCGTGAATGACCTTCGCGAATTCCTTATCGTTGGCGAGGTCCTGACGGATCGCTTCGATGTACTTATCGGGATACTTCAGAACGAGCTCCTCGATGTACTGATTGAGTTTCTTTTCCTTGAGGATGACTTCCTTGCGCTTAATCTTCTTCCAGTTCTTGATGTAGTGCGCACGGCAGTAACCGCCCGTGGTGGCGAGGTTCTCGCACGCCACTTCACGGCAAACGACTTCTTCATTCGCGGCGGCCTTGGCGGCGGCGCGAGCAGCAGCGGCGCTGGCCTTGGCTTCAGTCTTGGAAACCTTGGCGACTTCCGGCTTACCGGCAGGCACTACCTTCGCTGCGGCCTTCTGAATCTTTTCCTGCTTGGCAGGCTTTTCGGCCTTCTTCTCACCCTTATGAGGGGCGGGCATCGGCTTCTTGGCCGGTGCGGCAGCCTTCATCGCGCTCTTCGAGGGCTTCGCGGCGACCTTGGGCGCGGGCTTAGCACCTTTGGCAGACTTCGCGGCAGGCTTCTGCGCGGCTTTGGGAGCGGGTTTCGGGGCGGGTTTCAGTCCGGTTTTCTTCATGGCGGGTTTACTCTTGATGGCGGACACTTTGGCTGCAGGCTTCTTGTTTTTTTTCATGGCCATTAATTTGGTTTTGGTTCTTCGCATGTTACGCTTTTTTTGGGTGCCATGCCCTAGCATCCACGTCAAGGTTAAAGTCCGTCAGGGACACAGGATAGACCCATTATGCCCGCCAGCCGCCCCTTGCTTTGTTCGCCCGGTTTGATCGACCTGCACTTCCATGGAGCCTTCGGAATCGACCTGATGACCGCATCCGCTCCTGATCTCAATGTGCTCTCGGCACGCCTTTGGGAACGGGGTCTCGCCGGCTTCTGTGCCACCACATTATCAGCGCCACAGGACACGCTCCTCGAAACCGTGGAGCGCCTGGGGGCTTGGATCGCCTCGGGGACTGCTCCTGGCGCCCGTCCTCTCGGAATTCACCTAGAAGGTCCCTATCTCGCTCGGGAAGCGGCAGGAGCCCACCCCCCGGGAGTCCTGCGCGCTCCAAACCTCCGTGAACTCGAGACGCTCTGGCGCACCAGCCGGAGAACGCTCCGCATCATTACCCTCGC
>CAYOWB010000018.1:0-7586 GCA_964407515.1 uncultured Bacteriovoracaceae bacterium | reverse complement strand
AGCCCTGACTCCTTCCGCGCTTCGAGCGCTCTGCGCCTGGGCTGACGAACGGGGAATCAAACTTTCCCTGGGGCATAGCCGAGCCACGCAGGTTCAGGCCCACACCGCTTTTGACGCTGGGTTCAGCGGAGTCACCCACGCCTGGAACGCCATGCCCTTCCATCACCGAGAGCCCGGAATCCTGGGCGCAGCCCTCGGCCGCCCGGGTGTTCATGTGGAAGTCATCCCAGATGGCGTGCACGTTTCCCCCACGCTAGTGGACTGGGTCCGCCGCCTTCACCCGGCGGGAACCTGCTTCGTTTCGGACTGCGTGACCGCGGCCGGGACTGAGGAATTCAGCGATCGGGCTTCCCGGAAAAGCCGCTCACGGAAAGCGCCAGGAACGGAGTACGACTTTGGTTCCTTGCGGGTTCATTTAGCGAAAGGCGCCTGCCGACTGCCCGATGGAGAATTGGCCGGAGGCGGAGTTCTTTTGCCCGAATCCTACGGCCGCTGGGTGGGCCAGCAGACCGCCCTCCTGATCGCAGGCGACCTTAAGAGCCCGAGGGAGCAGCTGAGCGAGAAACTGTTGAAAGACACCCTTCCCCACGTCACCCGGATCCCGCTCCAAGCAATCGGCGTCGATCCGCGCACCGTGCGCGGCTTGCGCGTGGAGTGGCGCCTCGACCGGCGCACCGGCTTGCCTGTTTGCCGGCCCGTTTGAAAAAGGGTGCCTTTGAAAAAGGGTGCCTGGCTCTTTTCTCAACCTGCCTGAGAAAAGAGCCAGGCACCTTCTTCACCCTTCTGAGATTAAGTCCGCCGATGAGACTGTGCAGCCCATTCTCGAACGCATGGTTCGATTATTCGGGGCACAGAGCAGCTGTGCGGCAGGTTTTCGTACCAGTGGTTCGATTTTCCCGAGTACAGCTTGGGCATTACCTACAAAAGGTTCTCACCCCGCCTGAACTACCCAGGCTATTCCCGGACCAACGACGAAGAGCCGGACCAGCCTCCTTTCTTGACTTACCCCCCGAGCACGGGCTAAGTATGCAAAACGCTTATGAAGATCTATTGGCGCGAAATTACCGACCAACAGGAAGACTTTGACTTCACCCAGGACGAAAAGTGGGTGGCCGAAGCGGTTCGCAGTGTGGACGAGGTTCCAGGCCCTGGACAGCGCGAGACCTCGGTCCATTTCGACGTCCGAAAGGTTGATGACGTCGTAGTCGCCAACGGGAACATCAAGACTTCCATACGGTTAGCCTGCAGCCGCTGCGCGAAGCAGTTCGCGCACCCCTGCGACTTCGACTTCTCGAACCTCTTCTCCAAAGATCCGGAAATGGCTGGAGTGGCCCACTTTGGCCGTCCCGACGATGGCGACGAGGGTTCTGAACTCAAATTGAAGGGCAAAAACAAGGGTCACGCCCGCCATGCGGCCAGCCATTCCCTGCCCTCCGACATGGATATTACGTTCCTTGCAGAAGATTTTATTGATTTAGCGGACGTTTTATCGGAACAACTACGTCTGCAACTTCCGTTTCAGCCGCTTTGCCAGGAAGACTGCAAGGGCATGTGCCCGCAGTGTGGGGCAGATTTGAACGTGGGCCGGTGCGCATGCGCCAAAGTCAACCCGACCCATCCGTTCGCGGCGCTCCGGAAATTGAAACTGTAACATCAAGATTCTTAAATAGATCTTGTAGAAACAGTGGCCCTAACCAGACAAGCCAGCCGAGGTCACTTACCTAGGCTTCTGGCCGGGCCCTGAACTGAAAGAGCAGGAGAGAAAATGGCAACCCCGAAAAAGAAAGTTTCCAAGAGCCGTCGTAACATGCGCCGCTTCGCGAGCGGTAACCGCATGGACAAGCCGACCATCACGACGTGCCCGTCTTGCAACGAGCCGACCCGTCCGCATAGCGTTTGCGCCTGCGGTCATTACAAGGGCAAGACGGTCGTCGCTTCGGCGAAGGCCGAGTAACTCGCTGTACTGAACGAAATACAGCGACCCCATGCAAGGTAACGCGTTCGCATCGCGTATTACCGGTACTGGTTCAGCGTTTCCGTCGCGCCGACTGACCAACGAAGAGTTGTGTCGGACGATCGACTCCACGCCCGAATGGATCCTGGAGCGAACCGGCATTCAGGAACGCAGAGTCTCCGATCCTTCCAACCCCGAGGAACAGAACTCCTCGCTCGCGCTCAAGGCCTCACGCCTCGCGCTTGAGATGGCAGGAAAGACTCCGGATCAGATCGACGCAATCGTCTACGCGACCTGCACCCCTGATACGATCCTTCCCTCCGCAGGATGCTGGCTCCAGGGCAAGCTGGGCGCTAAGCATGCCTGGGCTGTAGACATGAACGCAGCCTGTAGCGGCTTCGTGTTTGCACTCGCGACGGCGGACCAGTACATCCGCTCCGGCATGTGCAAAACCGTTCTGGTCGTGGGCTCCGACTTGATGAGCACCATCACGAACTGGACTGACCGCGGCTCCTGTATCCTCTTCGCGGATGGCGCCGGGGCGATGGTGATTGAGCAGACCTCACTGGATTCGCCAAGCCGAATTCTTTCGAGCCACCTCTGGTCCGACGGGGGACTCTGGGATCTTTTCCTCATTCCCGCAGGCGGCTCCAACCTCGAAGTCACTCCTGAGCGTCACGAGCAACATCTCCACAAAATGCAAATGAAGGGACGCGAAATCTTCAAGCACGCCGTGAAGACCATGGCCGATTACGCGATCACCGCGCTCGAGACCCACGGCCTGAAGCTGGAAGATCTCCACTGGGTCGTCGCCCATCAAGCCAATCTGCGCATCATTGAAGGCGTGGCCAAACGTCTGGATCTCCCGATGGAACGTATGATCGTGAACATCGACCGTTTCGGAAACACTTCCGCGGGAACGATCCCGACGGCGCTGGATGAAGCCGTACGGGCCGGAAAGATCCAGAGGGGACAACACGTACTGCTCGATGCGTTCGGCGCCGGCGTGACCTCCGGCAGCATCCTCATTCGTTGGTGAAGCAAGACCGAGCACGGGAACATGACAAGCTCGATTTGAAACCAGACCAGGGGGCAAACACAATGGACACCGGCACGAAACCTCATCCCTCAGCGCAGTGGGTCGCGCTTTTCCCGGGCCAAGGCGCCCAGCACGTAGGTATGGGAAAGGATCTCTTCGAGAACTTCAAGATCGCGAAGGAAACGTTCGAAGAAGCCTCCGACGCCGCCCATCTCAACCTCAAGAAGCTTTGCTTTGACGGCCCCGAGGCCGACCTCACGCTCACCGAGAATACGCAGCCGTGCCTCCTTACCGTTTCGGTCGCGGCGTTCCGCGTCGCGCAAGCGGAACTCGGCTTTCATCCGGGTGCGGTGGCGGGCCACTCTCTCGGCGAATATTCGGCGCTTGTCGCCTGTGGAGCACTGAAGCTCGCGGACGCCGCCCGCTGGGTCCGCGAACGTGGAGCGGCCATGCAACGCGCGGTTCCCAAGGGTGAAGGCACGATGGCCGCGATCCTGAGCCTCGACGACGCCAAGATCGATGAACTGTGCCGGAAAGCCACGAATACAGCGAAAGAGAAACGAGTGAAAGGCGAGACGACTGCCCTTTCGGTCGATGCGATCGTGGAGCCCGCGAACTTCAATGCTCCCGGACAGATCGTCGTCGCGGGATCGGTCGACGCAATCCAGGAAGCCGTACGCCTCATCAAGAGCGATGAAGCGTTCAAAGGCGGAAAAGCGATGGAGCTGGCCGTCAGTGCCCCCTTCCATTGCTCGCTCATGAGGCCCGCGCGCGAGCGCATGGCGCAGCTCTTCGCCGAAGGAGCAAAACCAACAGCACCAACCTGCCCGTATGTCCCGAACCGCACCGCACGACTCACTCAGGAGCCCGGACTGGTATTCGAATTCCTCGTCGAACAAGGTCTCCGGAGTGAGTCAGCCGGTACTCTGGAAGCAGTCCGTCACCGCGTTGATCGAAGCAGGCTACGCTCAAGCGGCCGAGTTCGGCCCAGGCAAAGTACTCGCGGGCCTTGCCAAGCGCATCGCGGCACCTACCGGCAAGCCATTCACTGTTACCGGCATGAACGACAGCACGAGCCTTAAAGCGTTGAGCAACACCTTGAACGCCGTCACCCCCCCCGCTTCAGGGACTTCCAATCCAGGAGGACAAGTATGAGCAAGCCGATCGCCCTCGTCACCGGAGCGACTCGCGGAATCGGCGCAGTATGCGCCCGTTTTCTCGCCCGCGACGGGTTTCACGTCATCATTAACGACATTGTCAGCGAGGATCGGGCGCAGCCCCTCTTGGAAGAAATCTCCAGGAGCGGCGGCTCGGCTGAGTACGTCCCTTTCGACGTATCCAAGTCCGAAGCCGTGGACGCCGCGTTTGACGGCATCGCGAAAAAGCACGGTGCCGTGGCCGTTCTGGTTAACAACGCCGGCATCACGATCGACTCCCTCGTCCTTCGTCTGAAAGACGAAGACCTCGATCGCACCCTGAATATCGACCTCAAGGGCGCAATCTACTGCACCCGCGCCGCGGCCAAACAAATGCTTCGCGCGCGCCAAGGCAGCATCATTCAGATCGCATCCGTCATCGGCCAGATGGGCAACGGCGGCCAGAGCGCCTATGCCGCCGCTAAAGCCGGCCTGATTGGCTTCTCGAAAAGCGTCGCCAAGGAACTGGCCAGCCGTAGCATCCGGGTCAACATGGTCGCCCCCGGCTACATCCAGACTGAGATGACAGGGGCCTTGACGGAGGACCAAAAAGAAGCGATTCTCCGCAACATCCCACTCGGGTGTTACGGAAGCGCCGAGGACGTGGCGTCCTTGGTCTCTTATTTGGCTTCGCCAGCCAGCCGCTACATCACCGGACAGGTGATTGGCGTGAACGGCGGCATGTACATGTGAGTTGGGGACAGGTATCCTTTTACGAAAGCAGGAGAAGAAGCAATGAGTGCATCTGTCGAAGAAAGAGTCCGTAACATTATTTGCGATCAGCTCGCCGTCGAGGCCGAGAAGGTCACCCTCACCGCTTCCTTTATCGACGATCTTGGCGCCGATAGCCTGGACATCGTCGAGCTCGTCATGACGATGGAAGAAGAGTTCGATATCGATATTCCGGATGAAGAAGCCGAGAAGATCAAGACCGTTGGCGACGTCGTGAACTACGTCAACTCCAAGGCCGCCGGTTGATTCTACGCGCCCGGTCCGTAATCTGATCCCGCTTCTCAGAAGCGCCAGATACCGCGGCCGGGCTCTCTTTTAGAGGCTGTTTTCTGCATGACCACGATCGAAAAGCGCCGCGTCGTCGTTACAGGTATCGGGGCCGTCACACCACTGGGACTTACGCTCGAGGAAACGTGGAAGAACGTCCTCGAGGGAAAGTCTGGAATCGGTAAGATCACGCATTTCGACGCTACCGAGTGCTCCGTGCAGATCGCAGCCGAAGTCAAAGGGTTCGATCCAGCCACTCCGATCGGCCCGTTTCGCCCGAAGGAAGGCCTCGAGATCACCCAGGTCTGCAGTCCCAAAGAAGCACGCCGCATGGGCCGCTACACGCTGCTCGGTCTGTCTGCTGGACTGCAAGCCTACGGCGACTCCGGCCTCGATTCGATCCGCGATGCCATCGCTCCCCACCGCATGGGAGCGAACATCGGCGTCGGCATGGGCGGCCTACCGGAGATCGAAGACACCCACAATGATTATCTGGCGAAGGGCTTCCGCCGCATCTCGCCCTTCTTCATCACTCAGACCATTCCCAACATGGTGGCTGGCAATCTGAGCATGGCCCTGAATCTTCAGGCCGGGAACTTCTGCTGCGTTTCGGCGTGTGCCTCCAGCTCGCATAGCATCGGTGAGTCCTACCGCGCCATTCAACGGGGCGAGGCGGATGTCATTCTCGCTGGCGGCTCAGAAGCGGTTATTTGCCGCCTCGGGATCGGCGGGTTCGCCGCGATGCGGGCGCTCTCTACCCGGAATGACGACCCTGCCCGCGCTTCACGCCCCTACGACAAAGACCGTGACGGATTCGTCATGGGTGAAGGCGCCGCTGTTCTGGTCCTCGAAGAATACGAATTCGCGAAGCGCCGTGGCGCCCGCATTTACGCCGAGCTGGTCGGATACGGCCTGTCGTCGGATGCATTCCACATCACGCAACCCGCGCCGGATGGCGAAGGTGGTCGTCGCGCGATGGAACTCGCGCTTCAAGACGGGGCCATCAATCCGGATCAGGTGGGTTACGTGAACGCGCACGGGACGTCCACCCCGGCCGGCGACGCCGAAGAAGCCCGCGCCATCGCCCGCCTCTTCCCGGATCACCGCGAACATCTGCACGTCAGCGCGACGAAGTCCATGACCGGTCACTTGCTCGGAGCCGCCGGCGCCCTCGAAGCCGCTCTTTCCGTCATGGCGATTCGGGAGAATCGGATTCCGCCGACGATCAACATCGAGAATCTGGATCCTGACTGCGCTGCCACTGGGCTCGACTTCACCGCGGACCGCGCCATCGAGAAGCGCCTGG
Organism: uncultured Bacteriovoracaceae bacterium; assembly: GCA_964407515.1. GTDB lineage: Bacteria > Bdellovibrionota > UBA1018 > UBA1018 > UBA1018 > CAYOWB01. The sequence goes on along the minus strand of CAYOWB010000018.1, from coordinate 1,092 downwards.
ATTACGCGCTATCGAACAGCTTCGGCTTCGGCGGAACCAACGCCGCGCTGGTGCTGGAGCGCTGGGACGGCTAGCTCGCGCTGCCGACACCAAACCGCCTGCCGTACCCTCGCTCGCGGATGGCTACCGTGCAGTGAATTACGGTGCACTGCGTGCCGTCCGGCAGATAGAAGCCGTACTCGAACCGCGGAGCGCTGCGGTGCCGCTCGCGTAAGCCCTCCGCGATGCGCTCATCGAGTGTCGGCGGGAACTCGAAGCGCAGCTCGAGGTCGGCCGTTCCGGGCCTACGGAAATCCAGCGTCAGCTTGCGCGTCCACACGTCATACCCGGCGAAGCGCCGCGCGCAGGCCAGCGCAGCGATCGGGTCCGCGAGCGAAGCCTGGTAACCCCCAAACATCGCCCCGCCGAGATTGCGAGACCGCCAGTTCAGTGGCAGACGCAACCTCACCCTGCCCCAATCCGGCGACAGCTCCAGTACCTTGACGCCCATCCACCAGAATGGCGGAAACAGTTCGAGCCGCCGGGCCTCCGGCAGAAAGCGCAAGTAACGGCGCGAGAAACGGATAGCATTGAACGGTTGGGCCATCGACGATGCGTCAGACAATCTGGCCAGAGGGCACCGTGCGGCAGGCATGCCTGTGCCTGCACCAGCCCGCTATCCGCGGTGTCGCGCCGCAAGCCACTCGCTGTACCCCATACGCCTGGTTCCGGAGAAGCCGGAGTGGCCCACCCTCCACGCACCGGTCCACAGGCAGCATCGGGGTCAGTACCACAGGCCGTTGAAGTGGCGACGGGGACGCGGCGGCGCGCCGCCCAACACGCGCACGAGCTCCTCCAGATCGAGGGGCTCATCCTCAGCGAGGTAAGCCCTCCGGGCGGCCACCGCCGGGCGACTCTCAAGTGCCAGCAGCCGTGCGATACGGTCCTCGGTACGGGGGTGCGTGCGCAACAGCGAGGGGTCGGGGTTTCGGCGCCCCGGCATGAACACGCGCTCGAACAGCCCGGCCGAGTGGTATTCCAGCTTGCTAAGCGCCGAGGCGAGTCCGCGCGGATCGCCCGTCAGCGCCACGGCACCCCGATCCGCGGCGTACT
>CAYOWB010000017.1:33669-35697 GCA_964407515.1 uncultured Bacteriovoracaceae bacterium | reverse complement strand
CTCATCCCGAGGACCAGGCCATTGCCCTTACGATCGCTGGTGAGATGCGCGAGCCCCTGCTTGATGGAGTTTCCAGGGTTCACTACCTGGAAAGGCTTTCCGTCAATCGCCACCTCGCCGGTCGTGTTCCTGCCATAGGCTCCGAACAGGCCGCTGAAGAGATCACTGTTCCCGGAGCCCTGCAGGCCCGCCACGCCGACGATCTCGCCCGCGCGCACTGAGAACGACACGTTCTTCACAAGCCCCTGCCGCGATCGGCTTTGGAACGGAGAAGTTCTTCACGCGGAACCGCTCTTCGCCGATTTTCGCCGTTCGCCGCGGAAACTGCTGGGTCAGCTCGCGTCCGATCATCCAGCGCACGAGCTCCGGCGCCGGAAGATCCTTGGCAGACGCCGTTCCGACGTAACCGCCATCCCGCAGAACCGTGATCCGGTCCGCGATCCGGTAAATCTCTTCCATCTTGTGCGAGATGTAGACAATTCCGCAGCCGCGCCTCTTGAGCTGCGAGATCAACTCGAACAAACGGTCGACTTCCGGCTCACTGAGCGCGCTCGTCGGCTCGTCCATGATGATAATCTTCGCCTCGTAAGCGAGCGCCTTCGCGATCTCGATGCGGTTCTTCACCGAAATCGGAAACTCCTCGACGGGCTTCGTGATGTCGATGTCCAGATCCAACTGCTTGCAGAAGCCCTTGGCCAGCCTGCACTGGGTCTTGTAGTCGAGCAGCACGCCACCGAATTTCGTCTGTTCGCGTCCAAGGAACATGTTGTCGACCACGGACATCGGGTCGACAAGGGACATCTCCTGGTGAATGACCGAGATTCCCTTCGCCGCCGCGTCTTGCGTCGACGTGAACCTGACCGGCCCGCCCTGAAGCCGGATTTCACCGTCGTATTCGGTATAGATGCCGGAAGCGATCTTGATCAGGGTGCTTTTGCCCGCGCCGTTCTCGCCCGCGAGAATATGAACCTCGCCAGGCTCAAGGTCGAACGACACGTCCTTCAAAACGGTCACGCCGGAGAACGCCTTACCGACACCTCTCAATTCGAGAAGCTTCATAAATCACCCGCCGAGAAACACCGTCTGAATGATGATGAGCAGAATGCCGACGATCGCGCCGCCAGCGATCACGCCTGCGCATACGGTCTCTTGATTCTCCACGAATACGCGGAAGCCGAGCGACTTACCCTTCCACGGCTTCTTGGCCAGCGCCCAGAAGAGAAAGGCTCCGAGCGCCATAGAAAGCGAGTCCGTGAACTTCAGGACGAATGCGAGGCCGAAGCCCACGCCCGAGATCGGGAAGCGCCCCTTGGTCATCTTGCCGGCTACTTCGGTCGCAATGCCGAGAAGACCGCCGATCACGATCGCCAGCTGCGCGGTGGGATGCAAGAAGCTCAGTCCGCGAGTGAGAACTTCCGCGACACCGCGCCAAACCTGCGCGCCCGGCACGGGAATCTGGTCCGAGCCGAGCAAGGTGACGTCGCCGTTGAGGATCAGGTAGAACACCGGGACGGACGCAAGCGAACCCGCGATAATCCCGAGAATGTGACCCACCGCCTGATGCCGAGGCTTACCGCCCAACATGTAGCCAGGCTTGATATCCATGAGCAGATTAGCCGCATTGCCGGCTACCAAGCCGGTGATGCTCGCGGTCTGAATGTTGGTCGTAATGTTACCCGGAGCGAGCACTCCGAAGGTCAGCTGAGTCAGCTTGCCCAGAGCGCCCGTCGGCGTGATGGACGTCAGGCCGGTAGCGTTCACGGCAATCAACGTGAAGACGAACACCAGCGGCAACGAGATGAGGCCCATGAGGTAATGGACGCCGAAGAAAACGTGGGCCATGTAGACCGTGATCAGACCAAAGACCGGCACACCGACGATGAACACCCACATCGGAAGTTCGATGTCCTTGAGTACGTCTTCCTTCCGGTCCTTGCCCTGGAACATGCGCGCGAAGGAATCGATGATGATCTTCGGCTTGGCGAAGAACGAGAACAATGACGCCGTGGTCATCATGGAAACGCCGCC
>CAYOWB010000017.1:30256-33658 GCA_964407515.1 uncultured Bacteriovoracaceae bacterium | reverse complement strand
TTGAGGCGCTACGAGGCTTGGAGCAAGGATGTGTCGCCCGAGATCACGCCGTACTTGATCAGCAGCGGCGCGAAGATGAAGTAATTGATGAACGCGCCGAGGATCAGCGAGACGCCCGATTTGATCCCCATGAGGCCGCCCGCCGCCACCATCACGATGGACGTGTCGAAGCGGATGGTGAGGTCTTTGAGTGGCGTTCCGAGAATCTTCGGAGTGTAAAATTTGTAAACGAGTTCGTCCCAGTACTCCGGCAGCTTCAGGAATTGAATGTGAAGCGCGTGCAGGAGCTTTTCACTGCGGAGAAATTCGATCAGTCCTGAGAGACCCGCACCGATCGCCAGGATCTTCGCCTTGAAGATACCTTCCGATCCGTGTCCCTCGTGCAGGCTGTCCATCACGATGCCGGCCGCGCGCCCTTCGGGGAACGGGAGCTGCTCGTCATTGATGAACCGCTTTTTGAGCGGGAAGGCGAAGAGCACGCCGAGAATCGCGAGCATCACCACCCAGAGCCAGGTGTGCAGCATCGGAATCGGCTTTCCGGTGACCATCATGTAGGCCGAGATGGAGGAGATGAGGGGACCGGTCATGTAACCCGCGGCGGTGGCCACCGACTGAGTCGCGTTGTTCTCAAGCAACGTGATCTCGCTCGCCCAACCGAGACGCGAAAGCGCTTTGAAAGTAGCGAACGCGAGAATCACCGAAGTGATGCCCACGCCTAGCGTCCATCCCGTGCGAATGCCGATGTAAAGACTGGTCAGACTCAGCACTCCGCCCAGAATCATACCGGTCAAAGCAGACCGGATCGTGAGCTGAGGCATGTCGCCTTTGTAGACGTTTTTCAGCCACCAGCGGTCCTTTTGCTCCAAAGACCAAGTTTGGACCTGCTCGTCTGTCAGATGTTGAATCGCCATTGGAACTTCCCCCTAGTTCTATGTCCCACCGGGTATAGCATGCAGGGCGCAATTCGCCGAAGAATTTGGCCGGCATGACGCGGCGCTATACCAAAAGGTGGGGGCCACCTTTTGGTTCTGAGAAAAAAAGGGCGGGACTACCTTTGGGTGGTGTAAAACCGGACTGGATGGAGCAGATCCGGCATCTTGTCGTCATCGGAAGTGGCATTAGCGGACTGAGCCTCGCGTACTTCGCGAGCCGGGACGGCATGCGCGTGACCGTGATCGAAAAGAACAGCGTCGCAGGCGGCACTCTTCACTCGCCGCATCATGACGACTTCTGGATCGAGCTGGGTGCGCACACTTGTTACAACTCGTACGGCCAGTTCATCAGGATGATTGAAGAACTGGGCCTTGCTGGCGAACTTCTCCGTCGCGAAAAGCATCCGTTCCGGTTTTACGATCAGGAACGCGTGGTCTCGATCGGCAGCCGGCTGAATCTCGGCTCTCTCTTTCTGACGCTCCCCCGCGCGCTCCGCATGAAACGCGAGGGAAGGACGGTGCGGGAGTACTACGGGGCTCTCTTCGGGCACCGAAACTATGATCGGGTCCTGCGCGCGGCCTTCGATGCAGTGATCTGCCAGCAGGCGGCCGAATTTCCGGCGGAGCTGCTCTTCAAGAAGCGGCCCCGGCGCAAGGATTACCCTCGTAGTTACACTTTTCAGCGAGGCATCGCCTCAGTCGCGACGAGAATTCTCGAACGGCCCGGAATCGAATGCCGGGTCGGTAACCCCGCCGTCCGCGTCGAAACACACGGGCAGGGCTTCCGCGTACTGCTCACGGATGGAGCGGCGGTGGACTGCACTCACGTTGCTCTCGCAACGCCCCCACCCGTGGCCGCTGAGCTGCTTCGTTCCGTCGCGCCCATCGTCTCTGCACACCTGTCCCTCATTCACGACAGCGAAGTGGACACGGTCGGCGTCGTTCTGCCCGCCGATCGGATCGCACTCAAAAAATGCGCCGGACTTATCTGCGGCAATGAGCCGAATGCTCCTGGAAGATTTTACTCCACCGTATCCCGCGATCTCATCCCGCACGCACGCTATCGCGGCTTCACGTTCCATTTTCCCGCCGATCGCACCACGCGCGAAGAGCGCCTGGCCCGTGCGGCCGAAGTCCTCAGGATCAACAGCGCTGCCTTCGTTCACGTCTTCGAGAAACGGAATCGCGTTCCCGCACTTCGCCGGGGACATCAGGAGTGGCTGGCGAAATGCGATCAGCTTCTCGGCAACCGGGATGTCATCGATCCGCGCATCCTGATCACCGGCAACTACTTCGCCGGCATGGCGATTGAGGAGTGCGTGCAGCGCTCGTCGCGGGAATGGGAACGCGCATCGGCTTCGCCTGAGTCCGCCTTCAGTTCATTCAGAATGTGAACGAGCGCGACCCGGCGTTGACGAATCCAACGTGATGACTCGGCCTCCCGAATCCAGGAGAAACGAGAGATGTAGTCCACGATTTCTGGCATCACCCGGCTCGGATAGTGGTGCACCCAAGCTGCAAGCGTGGCATGCGCGACCACGGTGTCGCGGTCCACGGCGCGGTCAGCCTTCGCGGCTAAGAAGTCCATGGCATTTCTCACCGTCGGCGGTACCATCGCTCTTAAGGATACTCGGTGCCCCATGGATAAAGCAAAAACGTCGCGAATCCTCGATGAACTCTGTCAGAATATTGGCGGCGACTGGCTGCTGGTCGGCGGTTCGCTCGTCCAAATCGCGTTTGATGGCAACCGCGCTACCGAAGATATCGACCTGGTGCAGATGAGGCACCCCTCCAAGAGCAAGGAAGTTCTCCAGAATGAGCTGTTTCAATTCACAATGAAAAACTGGGGAATCGGCCCGGAGTTCGTCAACCTAGCGGTGGACTTCTTCGTCCGCGATCTCGCGGACTGGGAAAGCGAAACTCTGGAATTACGACGAGGTCCACAAGGGCGCGTACTGCGTCCTTCGCTTACTCTCTTTGTCGCTCTGAAGCTTCGACGAGGCACCGAAATAGACTGGCAGGACATTCAAACGGCCGTCCGGCACGAGGGCGCTGAACACCTGAACTGGGAAAAGCTCAGAAGATGGGCAAACGAGCCGCTTCTCCACAAACTCCGTGGATCTCTATCCCCGTGATGAATCGTGAACTAGCCCTGTCGCTCGGGCTGCCTCAGCCCCTGCTCACAGCTCACGCGCCCAGTACGCTTGATCTCGTCCAGGCGGTCATCGTTAGCGGTCGTGAACTCGCGGCGCGGATGCCACACGTGGTACTGCAGCGCCAGGCCCTTCATCGACTTGATCGAGAGACCTAGGTTCTGCAAACGGATTTCGATGTCCGTATCCTCGCGGCCGTAGCCCTCGTACTTTTCATCGAAGCCGTTGATCGCGATGAGGTGCCGGCGATAAACGGAGTAGTTGCAACCCTTCATGTCATCCACCCGGTGCATACCGAGTTCGCGACGGATCTTTTC
>CAYOWB010000017.1:28589-30246 GCA_964407515.1 uncultured Bacteriovoracaceae bacterium | reverse complement strand
GAAAGCGGATACTCCGTTGCAGATGGGTGCTGTCACCGGTGAGCGTGCTCCAGATCAAACGCGGACGAGGAAAGTCGAAGAAACCGTCTTTCACGATTCCCGGGGTCAACCAACGGCTGATCTTCGGCCCGAGCTCCAAACGCCGGCCGGCAAGATAGCAGCGCTCATCACGCGGGCGGATGGGGTCCTCGCCGTAAGCACGGTGCGGGATGCAGTCGCCATCCAGGAATCCGACAATCTCGCCCTTCGCGCGGCGAAGCGCCTCGTTCAGGATCCGGCATTTGCGGAAGCCCTGATTTTCCTGCCACACATGATGCACGGGGAACGGCGCCCGACGCGTGAACTCGCGCACCACCGCGGCCGTCACCGGACCGGATCCGTCGTCGCATACGAACACTTCGAAGTCCGTCGTGGTTTGCCGTTCGAGCGCGGCACAAACCATCGCCAAGGCGCGCGGCATTTCGTAGGTCGAAACAATCACTGAAGCCGCCGGCGGTCCGGCCGGATTGCGCTCCACCGGAAGCGTCTCGCGCGAGCGCTCATAGTCCCGCTTCGGAAGCAGCCGATAACTGCGGTACTCGAAAAGCCGATGTCCCGTCATGCGCTCAATGAGATCGAGCACGACCTTCTTCGCGTCTTTGAGGGACCATTCCAGCGGGGAATTCTCGATGTCCCAGCGCCAGCCCTTCTCACGAATACGCTCGCGCATCGCCGCGGGATGGGTGCCCCGGTAACGGCGCAGGCCCCAGATTTTCTTGTAACGGTAATTGTCGCCCGTATGCGGAATCCCGGCGGCAGTGTCCTGCGCCTTCGGGTCGCCGTGATAGAGCGTGTCCATGAAGAACGTCTTCTCACGCATCTTCTCCGGCGGCCGGACCCAGCCGTAATGGAAGATGCGCGCACCGCAATGAACGACATGAGGCTTGCTTCCATCCGCGAGGCGGAAGCTCTGCGCATCGCCGATGCTGCGTGCGCCGCTGGCGAGCTTGATCGCGCGCACTTCGCGGCGATAAGCGCTTCGCCCGGTCTTCACGACGTCAAACGATCCGTAGAAGTGGACATAGTCAAACAGCAGGCCATCCACCTCGGTGCGGAGCCCCACCGTCGAGATCGCCTTCCGGATCAAAGGAATGTCGGCCTCATGAAGGACTTCGTCGGCCTGGAGGTAAATGCACCAATCGCCGGTGCAGCGGTCCAGCGCCAGGTTCGTCTGTTCGGACAGGATCAGCCCGGACTTCTTCTTCTCGGGGTCATCCAAAGGCCACTTACTCTCGAACCACTTGACCTTGCCCTGCCCCTCTTCGGCGGCGAACTTCTGAATCCGCTCCAGCGTGTCGTCATCACCGATGCCCACATTGACGACCAGCTCGTCCACCAGGGGAAGCAATGAACGCAGGGACTCCATGTAAGGATAGTCGAACTTCGTCCCGTTCCTGACGAGGGTGAACCCGGATATCTTCACGTGCCGTCCTTCATCTGAGATTGAAATTGCCACATCTTCACGTGTCTCACCGCGCGGGAGATCCCCTCCAACACCGAGATCACAAGGCCGTGCATGCCGTCCCGATACGCGCGGTAGTAGAAGTAGTTTTTGTAGAACATGGCTGGAAAAGCGAACAATACGCGAACAAAGTTCGTGCGCTGACCCGCCATCACG
>CAYOWB010000017.1:0-28547 GCA_964407515.1 uncultured Bacteriovoracaceae bacterium | reverse complement strand
TGTTCATCTTCTCGAGGAACTTTTCCGGCGCGAAGTCGGGCGCGTGTTCGAGCGGCTCATGGAGACGCCCCGGCGGCTTCGCGAACACGGGATATTCGTGGATCTCGTTCACATACTGGACACCGGCGCGATGGAAAAACCGGTCTTGGTAGCTGGGATTCCAAACTCCGTAGCGGATCGGTTTCCCCAGGAAGTACTCGACGCGCCGGACCTTGTAAGCGCGTAGCGGTGGCTCCGCACCTTCGGCAAAGAAGCCTTGAATCTTCGCGGCCAACTCCGGGCTGCACGCCTCGTCGGCGTCCACCACCAGAATCCAGTCGTTCTTCGCTTCGCGGATCGAGAAGTTCCTCTGATCACGAAATCCGGACCAGCGCCGCTGGACGAAGCGGATCTTCGAGGCCCACGGTGCCGCCGATTCACGGCAGATCTCCGGCGTGCGATCCGTGCTTTCACCATCCACGACCAGAATCTCATCCACCCAAGTCAGCGACGCGAGCGCCCGGCCGATGTAGGCCTGCTCATTTCTCGCAATCATCACGGCGGAGACGGGTACTTGTTTCACGGTTACGGCCCCTGGGTTTCCAAACACCGCTCCAAGACGCGATCCACCGGGATCATTCGCATGCACTTGTGCTTTTCTTCGGTACACACCTGCAGTCCGCACCAGGGCGGCATTCCGGGGTGGGCGTCTCGACGGCACGGTAATCCTTCCACAAAAAGGAACGGGTGTAAATCCGCCGGGTAGGGGTGCCACTCCAAAGGATGCTCGGGACCAAACAGGGTCACGGTCCGCGTCCCGACCGCGATGGCGAGATGCTTCGGTCCTGAATCGTTTCCGACGTGCACCCGGGCGCACGCGAGCACCGCCGCGAGCTGACGCACCGAAAGCCGCGACTCACACAAGACCGGAGGCCGCCGATCGCCGGTTCCCAGAGACTCCACGAAGAGTTGAAGCAACGAACTCTCGTCAGGCCCCGCCAGAGCGACGATTCCGCCTCCCGTCCTGGCATGCCACGCAGTCGCCAAGGCGGCATAGCGTTCCACCGGCCAGCTCTTGGTCGGGCGACTCGCGCCCAAACCGATCGTGAGCAGCGGCTGCGGTAACTTTCCACGATCCAGCCACGCGCGGGCAGCGGCCTTCTCATCTTCGCGTAGCACGATGGATGGCATCGCGGCTCCAGACGCAACATCAACTCCAAGGGCCCTCACCGCATCCATATCCCGCTCAATGGCCGGCTTCACGGTGCCCTTACCGGCGATCTCCACGGTCGAATGGCGATTCGCGTCCGTGTGACCATGAAAGTGAACCGATCGGAGCGAAGCCCCGGTCATGCGAGCCAACCAGGCGGACGACGGACTCGCGTGGAAGCACACGACGGCATCGAACCGCCTGAATCTCAAGCGAGCGGCCAGCCAAGCGAGCGCCATGCTCCGGCGGCGACGCGCCAACGGCCACACCCGATCCACGGCGGAGTGCCCCTCAAGCAGGGGTGCCCACGCCTCAGGAACGACGACTTCAATCTTCGCCTCAGGGTGCGCCTTGCGGAGCTCAACGAGAGCAGCAGTCAGGATCACCGTATCGCCGAGGGCGCGCGTCTTGATGGCGAGAATACGTCGGAGGCCATTCCGAAAACTCTAACCATTTCTTGGGGAAGCCTCAAGGCGGAACCGTCAAGCATCTGACTGTCTGCGCGTCCACGCCACGAAAATATCGGTGCGTTCTCCTGCTGTTCGCCCGTATCCTAGAAGGATGGTGAATACGCGTAAGCTCGGATTCTGGACAGGTGTGGCGTTGGTCGTAGGCTGCGTGATCGGCTCCGGGGTTTTTGTGAAGCCCGGACGCGTGCTCGCCGCGACGGGCGATTCGAATCTCGCGATTCTCGCATGGGCTCTCGGCGGCCTGATGACTTTGGCTGGCGGACTCACCATCGCTGAGATCGCTTCTCGCATCCCCAAGAACGGTGGCATCACGATCTACATCGAAGAACTGTTCGGACCGAAGCTCGGCTTCGTTTCAGGGTGGGTTCAGGCGCTTATCTACGGCCCCGCCTTGGCGAGCGCTCTTGCACTCTACTTCGGCTCTCTCTTCTGCCAGTTCGTCGGGCTGCCCTCCGCTGACCAGAAAGTGGTCGGGCTGATGGCACTCTTCGGCTTGGGCCTGGTCTCTGCCATCGGAACCCGTGTCAGCGCCGTCATCCAGAACATCTCCACGGTCGTGAAACTCATCCCGATCTTCGTCATCGTCTGCGCTGGATTGTGGCTAGGCCGCGATACGATCTTCAGTGTTCAAGTGCCGGTGCAGGCCGGGGCCGGACCTTCGCTCGGACTTGCGGCTGCGGTTCTCGCCACGCTTTGGGCTTACGACGGCTGGGTTCAGGTTGGAAATCTCGGTGAAGAGATGCAGAACGCATCGAAGAACCTGCCGCGCGCGATCATCATCGGACTGCTCACGATCATGATCACCTACCTGCTCGTCAACTTGGCCTTGTTCCGGGTTCTCCCCAAGGATCAAATCGCCCTTCTGAACGAGAAAGCCGTCGGAGTCGCCGCTGAAACGATGTTCGGATCGATCGGCGGGAAGCTCGTCAGCCTTGGGATTCTGATTTCGATCTTCGGATGCCTGAATGGAAACATCCTCGCCGGAACCCGCGTTCCATACGCCATGGCCACGCGAGGCACGTTCCCGTTCCGCTCGCTGATCGGAAAACAACACGCGAAACTGGGAACTCCGGTACCATCGATTCTCCTCGTCCTGGCCATCGCCGCCGGAATGGTCATCATGCTGAACCCCGATCGCATCACGGACATCGCCATCTTCAGCATGTACGGGTTCTATGCGCTGCTTTGCTTCGCGCTCTTTCGGGTCCGAAAAATTTACGGGAAGCCCGGAAAAGGCCAATATCGGGTTCCGCTCTATCCGGTGGTCCCGATCGTAGCGGCGTTCAGCTTCCTTTATATCTGCTGGACCATGGCTTCGAACTCACCCAAAGACGCGATCCTTTCAGTCGTCGTCGCGCTCTTCGGCTATCCGCTGTATTTGATCTTGGATCACCCGAAACGGAAAGCCGCGAAGGCCGCCGCCGCGTTGCGGGGATTGAGCCCGTCTGCGGAGGGGTGAGTGGCGGCTCTTTGTTTGAGAGCCAGGAAATAGAAACTGGAAGACGCGGGAACTTCTCCAGCGGATCTCGTACGTCCCCGGAAGAATCGGCCCACCACTATTACTAGCCGTTCTGTCACTCAACGGAATTGAAAACGGAGGACCCTGCACCTTCTGAGAAGGCGAGTCTCCGGGATAAATTAGACCGCGATCATTCGCTCTGTCAAAAACTATGAAATCGAGGCCAGATGGATCCACAAACCTCGGCGGACTGTTTCCCACGTAGCGATAGAGGTTCGCGTCCCCCGCTTCAAATCCTATCGGATCCGGCTGAACAAGTCTCCCGAGCTCCGGCGAGTAGGTCCGAGCGCGGTAGTGATAATTCATCGACTCAGGATCAAGCTCCCGTCCGGTAAAGCCATAAAGCACCGGAGGAGTCGACTCGTTAAAGACAATCGGCGAAGAATCCAATCGTTCGCCAAAGGCTCCGAAGGCCTTGGCCGATCCAGCGGCCTCGCCGTTCAGAACTGACCCAAGATGATCAGTGACGTAGGCCTTTGGTCCACGCACTTCGGACACCTCGCCGAGGTGTTCGTCAATTCCCTGGCCGTCGAGGTAGAGAGTCATGTCGCCGTTTTCAGACTGAGCGAGCAGAATCTTTTCCTCCTCTCCGAGATAGAGATAGCTCTGTCGGAAGCTCGTCTGAGCACCCAATTTTAGCCCTCCTTTTCATGGTCCGCACGCCTTCCTATGGGACGCCTTTAGCATTATCGGGCACTCCTGCTCCATTTGTGCAAGCAGACGGTAGACGAGGGTTGCGCGTCCCTTTCGTGATCATGCAAAGGCACTTTCTAAAATAGATTGCCTTATTTCGGAGTGTGCCCTCGTCAGCCTTGCTGGATTGTTCCGTCTCGTTCGCCATCAAAATCCCGAAAAGCTTCTCCCCTGTCTTTAGCTTGGAACACTGCACGCCGAAAATCGTTAACATTTCTGCTTTTTCGTTTCTTCCGATATGCTTTGCGTTCTGGATCGCCTCTGTTTTGAGTAGCTCAACCTTCCAAACGCAGCTGTCTTTTGTCGATATTGAAATCTGACTACGATTTAACGTTTCTAAGACCGACCTAGTCGCGGCATCGCCGTCTGCGGATGATGGTAAAGGCTCTAGCAACCTTATCTCGGCACACCAGTAGGGCGATGGAGGCAGGGCCCTCGGCTGCGCCGAGCCAGCCATTGCCTGTTTAAGCGCAATTGAACTAATCCATAGTATGCCCATTATCGACCACATTTGCCCCCCAGGGCCGTCCGCCTGTAAAAGGATTGAATCGCGTTTGGCAACTTCTCATCCAACCTGCCAGAACGTCCCTGCTGCAATTGCAAGACGTGCGTAAGCTCGTGCGCCATCAATGCCTGAGACGATGTACTGCTTGGACGAGAGCCATAATCGGCGCTGATGTCGACGGACTGAGCGATGCGGTCTCCTGATGCTATTGCGTCCGTTGAATAAGTATAGCCATTCACGAAGCTTTGAATGGTGATTTCAGAGGCGTCGCGAGTTTGGACGTAGACCGGTTCGGCCGAGGTGGCGGCCATGATGTGGACCAGTGCCGCAGAGCCGGTCGCATTCTCGCCAACTGCATTGGTCACGGCACGTGCATGGACATCGGCGTAGACAAACTTAAGGCCAGTGGGATCCGTAAAGGATATGGGGCTATTGAAAACGTAGCGAAAGAGGTTAGTGTCCCAACCCGCAAACCCAATAGGATCCGGCTGCACAAACCTCCCCAGCTCCGGCGAATAAGTGCGAGCCCTGTAGTGATAGTTCATCGACTCAGGATCAAGCTCCCGTCCGGTAAATCCATAAAGCACCGGAGGAGTCGACTCGTTAAAGACAATCGGCGAAGAATCCAATCGTTCGCCAAAGGCTCCGAAGGCCTTGGCCGATCCAGCGGCCTCGCCGTTCAGAACCGACCCTAGATGATCAGTGACGTCGCCGTTTCCAGACTGAGCGAGTAGAATACTCTCCTCCTCTCCGAGACAGGGATAGCTTTATCGGAAGCCCGTCTGAGCATCATGGCTCCAGCCGATCTTCGTGACACGACCCCCCAGGGCGTTCTCAAAGAGGCCATCGCGGGTTAGCCAAAGCTCGTCGGTAATCCGAAAAGAGTTTCAATCAGCTATCCCGTCCACGCACTTTCCAAAAGTACAACACCGGGAAGGATGCGCAAAAGACAAACATGAAGGCGAGAGCCCAGTGAGCAATTGGTCCGCACGCTTCACCTTCGGTAATCGAAATGCATCCGGTTTTGAGATAATCCTGCAGCTGGAATAGCCATGTTGCTGGCATTGCGAACGCAAGTAGACGCCAAATCTGTTGATTGTACGGCTTACCGTTCGCACGCATTCTTTACCTGCTTTCCGATTTGGTTGCTCAGCCAGCTCACTGCAGCCTGTTCAGGAGTGGTGCTCCCGCTGGGCGGCAGCTTAGATGAGGTAAGGCCACTAGCAAAACCACCCGCTATTCCCGTGCAGATCTTAGGGTTTTGAGCACAATAGACTAACGCCGTATCAATCGCGGACTTTGCTGCACCGGCTGCAAGTCGGGCCTCATACGTCACTAGCGGGCCAACCATTGGGGCGGCCAACGTAAGCACGACCGCCGTCCCACCGACCGTTGCTCCAACATTGATGCCTCGCTGGACAGCTTCTGGGTCCGCGCCACCGGGGGTGCCCCAGTAAGCCGGGTCATCCGGCTTATATCCGCTGGGGTCCACTAAACCGAGCGGATTGTTCTTAACATACCTGTAGAGATTCACGTCTCCGCCCGCAAACCCAATAGGATCCGGCTGCACAAACCTCCCCAGCTCCGGCGAATAAGTGCGAGCCCTGTAGTGATAGTTCATCGACTCAGGATCAAGCTCCCGTCCGGTAAATCCATAAAGCACCGGAGGAGTCGACTCGTTAAAGACAATCGGCGAAGAATCCAATCGTTCGCCAAAGGCTCCGAAGGCCTTGGCCGATCCAGCGGCCTCGCCGTTCAGAACTGACCCAAGATGATCAGTGACGTAGGCCTTTGGTCCACGCACTTCGGACACCTCGCCGAGGTGTTCGTCAATTCCCTGGCCGTCGAGGTACAGAGTCACATCGCCGTTTCCTGATCGCGCAAACAGAAGCTTTTCCTCACTCCCAAGATAGAAATAGCTTTGCCTGAAGGTAGCTTGAGTATCATGGCTCCAGGCGATCTTCGCGACACGGCGTCCAAGGGCATCCCTAAAGTATACCGCTCCAGCCCAAGTTGGGCCGTGCTTATTGTATTGAACCAAAGAGCCGTCCGGACCGTAAGCGAATTCGCCGCTTCCTATATCAGGTCCTTTTCAATGCCTCCGCCTCACCGACGGCACTTCTGCCGGTCTGATTCCCACCTAGATCAAGCCCACAGTCTCTATAAGAACGCGAAGCTGAGGTCATAAAAAAACCCCCGGGACCGCGAGGTCACCGGGGGTTTTTTTTCAAGCCGAAGCTTGATGAGCTTTTAGGCTCGACGCTCGATTAGTGAGCGGCGGGAGCCGTCTCGGCCGGAGCCGGAGCAGCTTCTTCAGCCTTCTTCTCGGCCTTCGCCTTCTTGGCCTTCTTCTGCTTCTTGGCCTTCTTGGCGGGCTTTTCAGCCTTCATTTCGGTCTTCTGTTCCGGCTGAGCAGTCGTCGTGGTGGCGGCTTCTTCAGCGAAAGCAACGGTGGACAGAGCGAAAACGGCGGCCAGAGCAAGAATGATCTTCTTCATGGTGGTTCTCCTAAAGAGTTAAATTTTCCGGACTGACCATCAGCCCGAATGATGATCTCAGTCTAGCACCACCGACTCGGCCGGCAACCGTTTTTTTAATGAATTCAATGACTTGTGGCACTATTCAACAGTGTCGCAAATCGCAGCAATGACTACTCACGGGCTCAGAACTTCGAATCAAACGTATAGATGTGTTTGATATCAATATGCTGGAACCGGAGGTGCTTCAGCTTCATCGCTGAAAGCTGCAGGATCAGCTTGGTCTGACGGCTCTTATCCTGGAAGCGAACCTTTTTGATCTCGCCCAGGATGAACGACTCCATCTCCACCGGGTGGAAACAGAAGCCGCGAGAGAACTCATAGCCACCCTTGAAAGGAATGATCCGGGCCTCGAAGATGTCGCCGCGGGCGAAGCCGCGGTTGATCTCGGAGTCCGTGACCGTGTGGCTCTTGTTCGAAAAGAGATCCGTGACGACCAGCCCCTTCCGGTTCCAGGTGAACCGCTTGAGCCTGAAGATCGAGTGTATGGTTGAACAGAAGTCCCGGTAGATGTTCAGCTCTTCGCTGGTGAACCGGTCTTTGTTCTTCCGGAAGTAGTACTTGATCGGCGGAAGATCCACGCCCGGCAGATCCCGATCGAACAAATACCAATCCATGAAGATGCACATACGTTGCTCGAACTCGGTGTCATCTTCGTAGACCACGCCGGACTTGTCGAAGTACTCCTGCTTGGCGTTGTAGACCTCGCGGTAGTAATTCCCGGTCGTGAACTCCTCGATGATCGGCTCAAGGTATTTCTGGTACATACGTCAGCTGCGGCTCCACTCGTAAGAAATCCGTCCTCCGACGACGGTCATCCTCACACGGCCACGCATCTCCGTACCGATGAAGGGGGAGTTGTAGCTCTTGGAGACAATGCAGTCCTCGGTGAACGTCCAGACGGCGTTCGGATCGATGACCGTGATGTCCGCGTCGCTTCCTTCCTTGAGTGTACCGTAAGGAACGCCCAAAAGGAGAGCGGGTTTTACGGACATGGCCTCAACCCAGCGCCCAACCGACAAGACCCCTTCATGAACCAGCTTCAGCGTCAGCGGGACGGCCGTTTCGAGACCGATGATCCCGCTCTTGGCCTGGTCGTATTCGACCGCCTTATCCACTAACCCGTGGGGAGCATGGTCGGTCGCGACCATGTCCACCAAACCGCTGGCCAGGGCCGCCCGGAGGACTTCGACGTCCTTCTTCCCGCGAAGCGGAGGCGACATCTTGAAGCGCGTATCGTAACCCCGAACCGCCTCCTCGGACAAAACGAGGTGGTGAGGAGCGGCTTCCGCCGTGATGGGAAGGCCTTCTTCCTTCGCGCGGCGCAGGTGCTCAAGCGCGAGCGCCGTCGAGATATGGGCGATGTGCGTACGCGCCCCCGTCAGACGGCAAAGCGAGACCTCGCGGGCAACCATGATCTCTTCGGCCGCTCCAGGATTACCGCGAAGACCGAGCTCACTCGAAAGCGGGCTCTCGTTCACGGCGCCTTGGCCCACCAGATTGGCGTCTTCCGCGTGGCTGATGACCGGAACATCAAACGCCTTGGCGTAGTCCATCGCCTTGCGCATCAGGTACGAGTTCATGACCGGCATGCCGTCGTCACTGATGGCGCGCGCGCCCTCAGTCACCATGGCACCGATGTTGGCGATCTCTTCACCCTTGAGGCCCTTGCTGACCGCGCCGACCGGGAACACCCGGCAGGAAGCGACAGCCTTGGCCTTCTCACGAATGAACGCCGTGACGTAAGCCGAGTCATTGACCGGATTGGTGTTGGCCATACAGGCCACCGAAGTGAAGCCGCCAGCCACTGCCGCGCGGGTTCCGCTCTCGATGGTTTCCTTGTACTCGAAGCCCGGCTCGCGCAGGTGCACGTGCGGATCGATCAGGCCCGGGACCACCCAGCAGCCCTTTGCGTCGATCACGCGCTGAGCCTTGTTGGCAGGGATCTTTCCAGGTTTGTCCTTGGCGACGATCTTTCCGTTTTCGATGAGGATATCGCCTTCGAAGTCCTCCGCGAGGCCCCCGATGATCCTGCCTCCACGAATCAACAACGACGAAACAGCGTTATGCACCACGATAGCCCCCTTCCTGCAACCAAGCCTTCAAACCTTCCGGATTATTCACTGCCGCCAATACCGCCATGCGCACGAGCACGCCGTTGAACACCTGATCCAGGATCACGGAGTTCGGGCCGTCGGCCACTTCAGGATCGAGTTCCACGCCACGATTGATGGGACCCGGATGCATGATCAGCGTTCCCGGCTTGAGCAGGGCCGCGCGTTCGCGGTTGATACCCCAGAACTGCGAGTACTCGGCGAGCGAGGGAATCTGCATCTTGTTCTGGCGTTCGAGCTGGATTCTGAGCGCCATGACCACGTCCGCATCGCGAAGAAGCGGCTCAGGACGGTACGCGAAATCCACGCCCAGTGTCTCGGGTTTCGGAGGAAGGAACGTCGGAGGCGCGCAAACCGCGACCGAAGCGCCCAGCTTCCGGAGAATATGGATGTTCGAACGGGCGACGCGGCTATGGGCGATGTCGCCGATGATGACGACGCGCTTGCCAGCCACCGTGCCCAGCTTTTCTTCCATCGTAAAGGCATCAAGCAGGGCTTGCGTCGGGTGCTCATGAAAACCGTCACCGGCGTTCACGACGGGCATTCCCACGGTGTGCGCGAGCGACTCCGGGCTACCGGCCGAGGAGTGACGAACCACGAGGCAATGCGGCCGCATGGCTTCGATGTTCTTCGCGGTGTCGATCAACGTCTCGCCCTTGGAGAGGCTCGAGGCCGACGCCGTGAAGTTCAGGTTGGCGCCGCCGAGTTTGCGGGTCGCCACTTCGAACGACATGCGAGTGCGAGTCGAATTCTCGAAGAAGAGATTCACGACCGTGCGTCCCTTGAGAAGCGGAACCGTCTCGTCCTTCAACGCATAAGGCGCGAAGTAACGAGCGGCATCCAGGAGGAAGCGCACTTCACGAGGAGACAGCTCAGCGATGCCGAGCAAATGCAGTTTCTTCAATCCGAAGATCTTGTCTGACTTCGCGCCTGGCTTCGTGCTCTTGGCGGACTTGGTCTTCGGCTTGGATGGAGACGACTTCTTTTTTGGTGATTTCTTAACCATACCCTGCCCCTGTTAGTTTTCCCCTCTATCTTGACCCTTTGTCTTAAACTCACTGGATCCGGCGGAACATCCGCTCGAACCGGATCCGCGAGAACAATCCTGTCTCGCCGGCAAATCCTCTCGGTTCGACCGAAAGCCAGACCCACAATGCTTTTCCTTTGATATTTTCCAGCGGAACCATGCCCCAGCCTTTTCCGGCGAATACACCGCCAGGAGGTCTGCTTCGCTGGTCACCGATCACGAATACGAAACCCTGAGGCACCGGAAGCTCCGCCATGTCGTGAATCAGCGGTGGCTCGCGACAAACGGAGTAGGTCGTCCCGGGAAGCGTCTCTTCGCCACAGGCGGCGTTCGTCTTGGAGGGCTTGAAAATCACCTTTCCATTCAGGATGACCTGACCGCCTTGAACGGCGACACGATCCCCCGGGAGCGCGACCACGCGCTTGATGTAGTCAACGTCCGGATGCTCCGGAAACGAGAAGACCAAGACCTCGCCGTAGCCGGGGAGCTTCCGGGTCGTCCAAAACCCGTAATCGAGCTTCGATACGAAAATCGTGTCCCCCGGCTCGAGGGTGGGCTTCATTGCGGTACTGGGAATGCGATACGCTTCGATGACGAAGAAACGAATGATCAACGCGATGAAAATAGCAGCCCCGATCGCACCACCATAACTCCTCAGCAGCTTGCGTGCCGATTCGACCGGAGCTTTTCTGTTCATCTCGCTCAATCCACCTTCAATACGGCGAGGAAGGCTTCTTGCGGGATTTCGACCGTGCCGATCTGCTTCATCCGCTTCTTGCCTTCCTTCTGTTTCTCCAAAAGCTTTCTCTTACGAGTGATGTCGCCACCGTAGCACTTCGCGGTGACGTTCTTTCTCAACGCCGAGACGTTCTCGCGCGCGACGATCTTGGCGCCGATGGCAGCCTGGATCGCCACTTCGAACATCTGACGGTCGATGAGTTCCTTCATCTTCTTGGTCAGTTCGCGTCCACGGTAGGCCGCCTTGTCGCGATGGATGATCAACGACAGAGCATCGACCGGATCGCCGTTGATGAGGATATCGAGCTTCACGAGGTCCGAGGGACGATAATCGGCAAGCTCGTAGTCCATGGAAGCATAGCCCTTGGTGGTGCTCTTCAACCGGTCATAGAAGTCGAAGACCATCTCGTTGAGCGGCATCTCGTAGAGCAGCGTCACGCGGTCGCTAGTCACGTAATCGAGCTTGATCTGAATGCCACGACGTTCATTCAGGATCGCCATGACGGCGCCGACAAACTCGGACGGCATGTGAATCGTGAGCTTAATGTAAGGCTCTTCGATCTTTTCGATGCGCGTGAGGTCCGGAAGCTTGGCCGGGTTGTCGACCGTCAGCACCTCACCGTCGGTCTTGGTCACGCGGTAGACGACGGACGGGGCCGTCGTGATCAGATTAAGGTTGTACTCGCGTTCCAGGCGCTCCTGGACGACGTCCATGTGGAGCAGGCCGAGGAAGCCGCAGCGGAAACCGAAGCCCAGCGCCGTCGACGTCTCAGGCTCCCAGCTCAACGACGAATCGTTGAGGCGCAGCTTCTCGAGCGCTTCTTTAAGGTCGTTGTAATCATCGGCGTCGATCGGGTACACGCCCGAGAACACCATGGGCTTCGCTTCCTTGAAGCCGCCCAAGGGCTCCACGGTGGAAGCGCCCGCGTCCATGATCGTGTCGCCGACCTTCATGTCGCGCACGTCTTTGATACCGCAGATCACCGCGCCGACTTCGCCGCTCGTGATGACGTCGACATCGGTGTACTTCGGCGAGAACACGCCCACGCGTTGCACTTCGTATTCTTTTCCGACGTGGAAGAGGCGAATCTTCGTGCCCTTCGTGATCTTACCTTCGAACACCCGGCAGAGAGCCACGACGCCTTGGTACGGGTCGTACCAGCTGTCGAAAATCAGAGCGCGAAGCGGCTCTTCGTCCGCGGCCTTCGGAGCAGGGAAGTACTTCACCACCGCTTCGAGCACTTCGTCGATACCGATGCCGGTCTTGGCGCTGCACATGACGGCGTGCGAGGTATCGACCAGACCGATGATCTCATCGACTTCCTTAAGAACACGCTGGGGATCGGCCGAGGGCAGGTCGATCTTGTTGACCGCCGGGAAAACTTCGAGGTTGTTGTCGAGCGCCATGAAGACGTTCGCAAGCGTCTGGGCCTCCACGCCCTGCGAAGCATCGACCACCAGAATGGCGCCTTCGCAGGCAGCCAGCGAACGCGAGACTTCGTAAGTGAAGTCGACGTGTCCGGGAGTGTCGATCAGGTTCAGGATGTATTCCTGCCCGTCTTTGGCTTTGTACTTAATGCGCACGCTCTGGGCTTTGATGGTGATGCCGCGTTCGCGTTCGATATCCATGTTATCGAGGAACTGGGCTTCCATTTCACGGGCAGTGACCGTTCCCGTCCGCTCGAGGAGCCGGTCGGCCAACGTGGACTTACCGTGGTCGATGTGCGCGATAATGCTGAAATTGCGGATATTCTTCGACATGTAGATTGCGCAGGAAAGTAGCAGAGACCCCCGCCTAGGGCAAGGTCCTTGATAGAAGCTCGGTCCTCGCCGAATCCGTTCGAACCTGATAGGGAAGTCGCATGGAATATCTCGAAGTCGTCACCTTGAAGATCACCGACCTCTCGCGTGGAGGCGCAGGCGTTTCGCGCGATGAGAGCGGGCGTGTCATCTTCGTCCCCTTCACCCTACCGGGCGACGAAGTTCGGGCCGGGATCGTCGAGGCTGAAAAGCGGTACGCACAAGCCGAACTGATTGAGATCCTCAAACCTTCCCCCGACCGCCAGCCCCCCGAATGCCCTGCCTTCGGTCGCTGCGGAGGCTGTCAGTGGCAGCACATTCCTTACAGCTACCAATGGAAAGCCAAGGCCGGCGGCGTCCGCCATGCACTCGAGCGCCAAGGCATCGAAGTACCGACGGACTGGCATGAAATCCCCGCCCACCAAATCTGGAACTACCGGAATCGGATTCAGCTCCGCGGCTTCCAGGAGCAGATCGGGTTCTTCGAGCGCGCAAGTCGAACGCTCGTGCCGGTAAACGGCTGTCCCATCGCTCGTGAAGAGATCAATGCCGTCTGGGAGGAGACCCGCGAAGAGGGCAAGAAACTTCCCCAAGAGTACAAAGTCGAAATCGAAGTTCTCCCCGACGGAACTATCCGAAAAAGCTGGAACGCCCGCCACGCGGCTGCGGGCTTCCGGCAGCTTCACGACGAACAGAACGATCGTCTGCGCGAATTCGTCAGCAGCTGCGTCAGCCCTGGACGCGTGCTCTATGATCTGTTCGGAGGAGCGGGGAATCTCTCCCTCGGTCTCGCCGGCCTAATGAAGGAAATCCACTGTGTGGATATCGGCTCGCCGGATCGTGCTCCTGACGGCACGCCTGCAAATTATCATTTCTACCGTTTCTCTGTTCTCCCGTGGTTGGTGAAGCGCGTGAAGTCACGTCTCATCACTCCGGGTGCGAGCGCGATCCTCGATCCACCACGGATCGGTCTCGGTGATCATCACGGCTCCATCGCTGAGGCGCTCGAGAAAATCGGCGTGGACGAAATCATCGCGGTCGGCTGTGACCTCGACGCTTGGGTTCGCGACGTCAATCGCTTCATTCGACGAGGCTGGAAATTCACGCGCGCAGGGGCCCTCGACTTCTTCCCTCAAACGCCGCATGTGGAATCGATCGCCGTCCTGAGAAGGTAGTTTGCTAGAGCGAACAGCTCATTCACTGATTTTGTTTAGCCACTCGCCGTTTCTGCCCAGAATTCCCAAGCCCTAGAATACCCGATCAAAATGTTTTGTTTTCTTCTCAAAGTTAAGTAAAATTAATCTTGGTGGAGGGTAGTTTATGCGGCACACAAATCGTCTTCATCTGGCGATGACCCTTTTAGGCGCAATCAGTATCGCGATGGCAGCCTCTGGCTGTGAACTGACCGCGATAGAGAAACTCAGCAAGAAAGATGGTCCGCCCGCAGAAGAAATGCGGGGATTGGCCAAAATAAAGCTGGTTTCGAAAGCTCATGGAGCGATCTCAGACCTGGAGTCAGCACGAATCAAGATCACCTCGGTTCAGGTTCGTTCGACTCAAGGAGAGTGGTTCTCCTTCGGGAATGAGCCGTTTGAAATCGACCTCGTCAGCCAGCTCAACATGAGCGACGTCCTCGCCCGTGGCTCCGGCCAAGCGGGAGAGTACGACCATGTCCGGTTGATTACCGAGGAAGAGGGCATTGCCGTCCTGAGCGATGGCACTGAAATTCCACTGCGCGTGCCCAGCGGCCCGCAGACCGGAATCAAAATCAAGTTCGCCCAACCGATCCGAATCGAGAACTGCAGCATCACGGTGGGCACTCTCGATTTCGACCTGAGCAAGTCGTTCGTGGGCACGGCAAAGGACGTTCACTTCAAGCCCGTCGTGCACGCGCGGTCTTCAGGACCGGTGGTCGTGAACAACACGTGCCCGGTGAATCCGGGAACGGGTGACAACGGCACGGGCTCAGACGACGGCAGTAACCCCGGCGACTCCGGCACGGGCTCAGACGACGGGGTAGACCCGAACGACGGGAACGACGATCTCTTCCCGCCGATTCTTGGAGTCTAAAGCCACATCCTCCTGGGTAGCAGCGGCGCGTCGGTAGTGTGCATGGGCCCGGAAGCTAGAAATGGCTTCCGGGCCCCTTCTTTTCTATCAACCCAAATAAAATCAGCATCTTAACAACGCTCAAAACAGACCTCCGCGTCCCTTTGGAATCCGACCGAAAGTTCCGATAAGCCAGAAGATGAGCTGTCGTCGCGAATGGTTGATTGCTGTAGCCGTAATCCTTGGAACCCACCTCTCGGCACCCGCACACGCCGGACCGAACCGGTCCCCGGCGGTGATCGGCCCCGCCAGTCCCACACCCGTAGCGGAATTCGATGTCCCGGCTGAAAAGTGCCGAGCAATCCTCCCTCCCGCCAAAAGAGCCCGGGCGAACTATCAAGACATCTACGAAAAGTTCGTCGGCATGATCTGCGAGGGGGACGCCGCTCGGGATTCGGAATGGCAAGCCTGCATCCTTCAGACAGCGAAGAGCGGCAGACTTCGGGCCGACGATATCAGCGTCACCTACAACGAGTGTCACCCCAAATTCCGCGCCTGCATGGACTCAGCTCGGGCTGTCGCGCCCATCGGCCGAGGAAGCAAAGTGGAAGCCGCGATGAAATCGTTCTGCCTCCAACGTCCGAACGCCAGCAGCTCCACAAAGGAGTGCGCCGTGAAGGCTCTGAAGGCGGGCGGCTTCTTCGCCGAGCAGCCAGACTTAACCTTTTCCTTGTGTACTACCCCGGGCGGGATGACGTGCTTTACCGAGAGCCTGGCGGCAACGGGAGTCCGAAAGACGAATACCTCCGCCTTGAGAGAAATCGCCGCGACCTGCTCCTCAAAGCCAATCACCCTGGAGGAGCTGTCCTGTGCCCTAGGAATAATCAAGAAAGGGAAACTCCGCGCGAGCATTTCGACGGCATTCACGCTCTGCGCGCCGGAGTATCGCGAGGTAGGCTCATGCATGGAGAAATACATCGAGGAGAGAGTCTTCCACACCAAGGACCACGTCCCATATGAGGGAGAGGAGCTTCGTCTCGCCCGAGACGTTTGCAACCTTTCCGAGACCAGCCGTGAATGCGTCATTAAGATGTATCGGGACGGAATTCACTTCCGGGCCGGACAGCTGATTTGCTCACACGCTTCAGCGAAAATGCAGGGTTGTCTTCGATCGGCTTACCATGGAACAGCCCCCTTCAACGTCCCAGAGCTCAAGGAGCTAAGGGACCACATGGAGACCTCTTATTACCCGGCCTCATGGAAAAATGCCCGCTTATCTCCTGCGCCACTCAAAATCTGCCAGATCAGCTCGGAAAAGGACCGACAGTGCGTGATCCAGGCATCCGCGGGCGTCGTGAGAAATCGAGGAATACTCGTAGAGCACATCGACTACGTGATTGAGGACTGCATGAACCGGAGCGAACAGGTCTCCGCCTGCATCAAGGACTTCTATGCCACCATCCCAGTTCGCGAGGTCAACGAAGAGCTCCGGAAGTCGACCGGCCGAACCCGGCTCGACCCGACAAAAATATGCCGGATCGGTAACGAAGATGTACGCCAGTGCGTGATCAGAGCGCTTCCCCGCATGGTCTGGAAAGAACGCCCTCTCGATGAGGTGATCGCAGCCTGCCACGTGGAGTTCCAGCAGGGATCCCTCCAGCTCGAAAGCCCCACCCCAGCAGCCTGCGAGTAGCACGGACATCACCCGGCAGTTATTTCCGACTATTCGCGTTTGACACACCTGCCTTTGCAATTTACCCTGAAAAGACAGGAGTCTACGTCCAATGAAGCGCCGCCCGAACAGCTTCAATCTGTCACTCGCAGTCGTCACGCTGGCATGCACGATGATGATCGGCTGCTCATCGACTCCGGACAAACGAAACCTCTCCGCCGAGGAGCGCGCGCGCCTCTGGGTGGAAGCCGCGAACGGTGCCCTGGCTGAAGGCGACCCGACTCATGCGTTACAGCTTCTGATCAAAGCCGAGGAGAACGAACCCGAGCTTCCCGAGTTGCACCACTCACGCGCACTGGCCTACTACGCCAAGCATGACGTGAATGCCGCGATCGCTGCCGCGAAGAAGGCCGTCACGCTCAACGAAAACTATTCCGTCGCTAAAAATACGCTCGGAAAACTGCTCATGGACGCGGGCCGGTACCGTGAAGCGGAAAAACCGCTGCTTTTCGCCGCAAAAGACACGCTAAATAGCGAAGCCTACAAAGCCCGGATTAATCTTGGAATCCTTTATTATCGCCAGCAGGATTACACACGTTCACTTGATAATTTGGACATCGCGATTCGCGACAACGCCAAGCAATCGTGCATCGCCCATTTCTACAAAGGTCATATCTTCCTGAAGAAGTCGGATCTTCCAAACGCCATTCGGTCGTACTCGAAGGCCACGGAAAAGAACTGCGCCACGTTCTCCGACGCGCACCTTGCTCTCGGCGTCGCCTTTGAGCGCAATAAGCAGTTCGACCGCGCACGGAAGAAGTTTCTTGATGTGAAACAGAGCTTTCCCAATACCAAATCCGCGGAAGACGCGGCTGAAAGGCTGAGGTACTTGCCCTAATGGGAACCGATCATCCAGCCACCCTGGGAGAATGCCTACGTCACGAACGCGAAAAGCGCGGGATCACGCTTGAGCAGGTCGCCTCAGCGACCAAGATCAATATCCGCGTCCTTCACGCCTTGGAATCGGACAACTACTCGGACCTACCGGCCAAACCTGTCATCCGCGGCTTCGTGGCCTCCTATGCCCGATTCATCGGGCTGGATGCGAACGAAGTCCTGATGCGGTACGCGGATTTCGTGGAAACGAAAGTCGGCGACCGGCCCAGCCGCGAAAACAATTACAGTGGCTATGCCTTTGAGAAGCGCGAAACGGAACAGAGCCGAACGGCTCTCTGGCTCGTGATGGGTGGCTTCGTGCTTCTTGGCGGCATCATGATGTTCATCCTGAAGCCATCGCTCAAGCACCACCGGAAAAGCCATGCGGATCGACTTCGGGCAGTGCATGTGGCCCCAAGCCCGTCGCCCACGCCCACGCTGCCTGTGATTCTGGTCTCGCCCTCGCCGACAGTGTTGGCCAAAGCCTCTCCCACTTCGACTCCGACGCCCACTCCGACGCCAACTCCCACTCCGAGTGCTACCCCCAAGGCGACCCCCTCAGCGCCGGTGACTCCGCTCGTTCTCGTCACCCCGACGCCCCAACCACCAGCGGCCGCTCTGGTCACCGCAGCACCGAACGATACGCTCAACTCCGGGGTAAACCTCAAGGCCTCAGAAACCCGGTTTAAAGTGATCTTCAAGGCGCAAGCGGACGTGTGGGTTCGCTACCAGTCCAACCAGCGCCCCAAGATGCAGTTCATTTTGCGCAAGGACCGCGTTCTGGTCCTGCGCTCTCATCAGACCATTCGCTTTCAGGTGTCCAATCCGAAGTCCGTCACTTTTAATGTGAGCGGGACTGGCAAGCTGGCTTCGGCGCGGTACGGATTCGTGACACTTCAGGGATCTTCTACACTCCTTTTTCCGCCAGAACTCATTGAAACCGTTAAGGAACCTTTCCCTGGCGACGGCCCCCTTCCCAGCACCCCGCCGCCAGCGCCACACGCTGCGTCACCGGCGCCATCTCCCACGCCCTAAGTTATCCACACGCTAACCCCAAGTTATCCACACGGCATAACTGCCTGTTTCTTATAAATATTTCGTCTTATATTGATGTTTTTACACACCGAAAATGAAAGTTATCCCCAAAACGCGCATCCAGAGCGGTTTTTCAGCGTTTTGTCAGGAAGAATGTCAGAAAACTGTCACACACTATCGCATTTTTGACGGTGTTCGTTTCTTCAGGACGCGATTTTCCCCGAAAAACCGTGCAAAAATGCACGACTGCATATTCCCTTAGTACGCGTTCTTATGAACAAAGCCTTTCCAGACAGTCAGGAAGAGAATCTTAATGTCCAGCAAGTAGGACCAGTGGCGAATGTAATAGAGATCGCACTCAATGCGCTTCGCCAGCGACGTGTTTCCGCGCCAGCCATTGACCTGGGCCCATCCCGTGATGCCGGCCTTCACCTTGTGACGCAGCATGTAATGCGGAATCTCGTCCCGGAATCGCTCGACGAAAACAGGCCGCTCAGGGCGCGGCCCCACCAGCGACATATCGCCCATCAGGACATTCCAGAACTGCGGAAGCTCATCCAAGCTAGTCGCCCGGAGGAAAGCCCCGATTTGCGTGCGACGGGAGTCGGCGGCACTCGCCCAGACCGCGCCACTTTGAGCTTCAGCGTCGATCCGCATCGACCGGAACTTCAAGATATTGAAGGTCCGACCATCGAGGCCCATGCGTTCCTGACGGTAAAGGATCGGCCCAGGTGACCCGAGCCGGACCGCTAAGGCAATAATAAGGAACACCGGTAGAAGCAGGAGCAAAGCCATCCCAGCCAGAACGATATCCGTCGCGCGCTTCGCGACCGCGCCCCAACCATCCAGAGGTGAATCGTTCAGATTCACGATCGGCAGACCATCAAAGTCTTCCACCTCGCAGCCCAGGGTCACGTATTCGTGAACATCCGGGACCAGCCGGATCTCCACCATGGAGTCCTTGAGGGCACGAAGAATCCGGTCCATCTCGCCGTACTGATGCCGCGGAAGCGCGATCAAGACCTGATCCGCCCGCGTTTCGGTCACAAGGCGGGCGATTTCGTCGAAATGCCCGATCACCGGCTTCCCCCCCATCGTCGCAGCGGTCGATCCTTCTTGAGTGACCGCTCCCACGAGGCGGAAACCGAGTTCCGGAAAGCGCTCCATCTTCGCCATGAGGCTTTCGATGGACCCGCCTTCACCCACGGCCAGGACGTGTCTCAGATTAATCCCTCGGCGGCGAATCGCCCGCAGGCTATTCCGAAGGCTCAGACGGAAGAACACCAGAAGCACTCCGCCCAGCACGCCAAAATACAGCATCACGCCGCGGGAATACTTGTATTCGCTGAACAGGTACGTGATCGCGATGAAAAACAGCATTGCAACCGCGTGGGCCTTGAGAATCTGGTGAACTTCCTGTGTACGCCGCAGCATCCGGCGAGACCGATAGATCCGGAGGGACGAAAAAACCATCATCCATAGAATCACGACGAGGGGACTAAGCGCCGCGTAGGTTTTGAATTCCGGAAAACCGCGAGTTACCTCAATCAGCGGAAGATTGAATCGAAGCCAGTATGAAATGAGCCATGCGCCGCAGATAACGCAAGCGTCCACTACCCGGAAAACCCCGCCTACGATGTGGTGATACCGCTTCAACATACTTCCCCCGTATGTTAATTAACAATACTCTGAAATAACCACTAAAGAGGTGCGATTTCATGTCAAAAATGCCGCTTCTCGAAGCTCTGGTCTCCCTGAAATCCAACGTCGACCTGGAGGTGTTCGCGGTACCCGCGTCTACCCCCCAAAATTCCGAATACGCATCCCTGATTAAGCGCCTCAATGAGTCTGGCAGCTTCACAGGGAAAGCCGGCTCGCATGAGCTGGTGAAGTTTGCCGGAAAGAACAAGGCCGACAGCGTCCTGTTCGTGGGCATCGGAAAGTCCGAAGAGTTTACCGAAGAAAAGGCCCGGCAGGCCGGCAGCTCTCTCTGGGGCGACCTCTGCCGCAATAAGATCGAAACGGTCTCCGTGAACGTCGGCAGCTTCGACGCCCTCAAGGAAACCAAGGTCCTGCGCGCCTTCACCGAAGGCCTGCTCCTGGCGGCCTATACGTTCGAAAAGCACAAGACCAAGCAAGACGAAACCCGCCGCACCCCCACCCGCATCACTTTCGTCGCCGGTAACGAGACGCTCGCCGGTCAGCTGCGCGAAGACTTCGCCGAAGTCCTGGCGAGCGCGGAATGCGTCGGCATCGCCCGCGACTGGGCCAACGAACCATCGAATGTCGGCACGCCGGAATACTTCGCCAAGGAAGCGCAGCGCCTCGCTCGCAAGCACGGGTTGAAGTGCCGCGTTCTCACGGAGAAGGAAATTCAACGCGAGAAGATGGGCCTGTTCCTCGGCGTCGGCGCCGGATCGGAGCGCGAAGGCCGCATTGTCGTCCTCGAGTACACTCCCAAGGGCGCCCAAAAGGGGGCGAAGAAGACAAAGACCGTGGCTCTCGTCGGAAAGGGCGTTACCTTCGACAGCGGCGGCATCTCGATCAAGCCATCCGCGCGCATGGAGGAAATGAAATACGACATGACCGGCGCGGCCACCGTATTCGGCGCAATCCTTCTGGCTGCGCGCTGGCAGGTCGCCAACCGGGTCGTTGCTTACCTCGGCCTGACCGAGAACATGCCTGATGGCGCCGCCATCCAGCCAGGCAACATTCTGGTTTCCCGCGCCGGCAAGACGGTCGAGGTCGTCAACACCGACGCCGAAGGGCGCCTCATTCTGGCCGACCTGCTCGATTACGCGCAGGACGACAAGCCCGACGCCATCGTGGACGTCGCCACGCTCACCGGCGCGGTCTCGATCGCGCTCGGCAAGCAGTGCTGCGCGGTCCTCGGCAATGACGACGGCCTTGTCGAGTCGCTTAAGAAGGCCTCGGAAGCGCATCACGAAAAGATGTGGGAGCTGCCGCTTTGGGACGAGTACTTCGACGATATGAAGTGCGAGCATGCCGACATGAAAAACGTCGGACCTGACTCGAACGGCGGCACCATCCGCGGCGCCATCTTCATGAAGCAGTTCATCCGCAAGAAGCAGAAGTGGGCGCACCTCGACATCGCGGCCATGGCTTACCACCTCGGGCACCTGCCTTACTGCCCGAAGCGCGGCGCCAGCGGTCTGTATGTCAGGACGCTCGCGCAGTTTACTGCCGACTATCGTTAATTCAAGAGAGAGTGGAGTAGTAGAATGACAGAGAACCGGTTCTATATTGAAGAAGCATCGAAGCACGACGGCGAAGTCGTCACCATGCGCGGCTGGGTTTTCAACAAGCGCAGCTCGGGCAAGATCAAGTTCCTCATCATGCGTGACGGCACGGGCCTCATGCAGGGCGTGCTGTTTAAAGGCGAGTGCAACGAGGAATCCTTCGTCGAGTTCGAGAAGCTGACCCAGGAATCCGCGGTCGAGGTGACTGGCAAGCTCCGCAAGGAGCCTCGCTCGGTCGGCGGCTACGAAATGGGCATCCAGTCGATCAAGATCGTCCAGGTGGCCGAACCGTACCCGATCACGCCGAAGGAACACGGCGTCGAGTTTCTCATGGACAACCGGCACCTTTGGATCCGCAGCCAGAAGCAGTGGGCGGCTCTTCGCGTCCGTGCGGAGATCATCCGCTCGGTGCAGGAGTTCTTCGACAATCGCGGCTTTATCCGCTTCGACGCTCCGATCTTGACCCCAGCCTCGTGCGAAGGCACCTCGACGCTCTTCCAGACTCCGTACTTTGACGAGAAGGCGTTCCTCACGCAGTCCGGCCAGCTTTACGGCGAAGTGGGCGCCATGGCGTTCGGCAAGATCTACGTCTTCGGCCCCACCTTCCGCGCCGAGAAGTCCAAGACCCGCAAGCATCTGACGGAGTTCTGGATGATCGAGCCGGAAGTAGCTTACGCTGATCTCGAAGACAACATGACGCTCGGAGAGCAGTTCATCGAGCACATCGTCCAGACGGTGCTCTCGCGCCGCGCGACCGAGCTGAAAATTCTCGAGCGCGACATCACGAAGCTCGAAGCCATCAAGGGACCGTTCCCGCGCATCAGCTACGACGAGGCTCTCAAAGTTCTCGAAAGGCGCGGCGTCGGGATTCCGTGGGGCGAGGACTTCGGCGCGCCTCATGAAACGGCCCTCGGCGAAGAGTTCGGAAAGCCGGTCTTCGTCCATCACATGCCGTCGCAGATCAAAGCGTTCTACTTCAAGCAATCCGACACGGTTGGCGGACCGGCCTCGGCCAACGGCAAGTACGCCTTGGGCTGCGACCTCATCGCGCCGGATGGCTACGGTGAAATCATCGGCGGCGGTCAACGCGAAGAAAACGCGGAAGTCCTTCGTCAGCGCATCGCTGCCCACGGCCTGCCCGAGAAGGATTACAGCTGGTACATGGATCTGCGCCGCTTCGGCTCCGTTCCGCATTCCGGCTTCGGCCTCGGCATCGAACGTACGGTCGCTTGGCTGACCGGCGTCGAGCACGTTCGCGAGACGATTCCGTTCCCGCGCATGCTCAACACCTTGAGACCCTAGTCGGAGGCATTGCAGTATCATGCCTCACGGTCTTCATGTCGTTCTTGTAGAGCCGGAGATTCCGCAGAACACCGGCACGATCGGCAGGCTCTGTCTTGCGACGGGCACCACTCTGCATTTGGTGGAACCGCTTGGGTTTGAAATTACCGATTCGCAACTCAAGCGCGCCGGACTCGACTACTGGGAACACCTGAAGGTCGTGAGGCATCCGAACACCGAAGCGTTCTTTGAGTCACTTCCGAAAGATGCTCCTCGTGTCTTTTTCTCGAAGAAGGCCGGCCACACGCTCTATGAGCACCGCTTTGAGCCCGGCACCTACCTGATCTTCGGAAAAGAAACCATGGGACTAGCGGACTGGATCCTCAACGTTTACCCTGCGGAATCCTTAAGAATTCCGCTTTACGACGCTCGTGTCAGATCTCTGAATCTGTCAAACTCCGTCAGCATCGCGGTCTACGAAGCGATCCGTCAGCTCGGCCCCTAAGGACGAAAATAAATCTAGGTCCGCGAATTGACACAGTAGACGCATCGCGTTAAGTCCTTGTCGGTCACTTCAATCGGAAAGGAACGACTGACATGTCACAGCGCTTGTCCACTACAACTGCCTACCTCTTATCCCTGGCCACGCTCGCCGGGTCTCCTCTCGCTCTTGCAGACGCGACCCTCTTCCAGAGCGGCGCGCAGCCGCAAAAGCTTCCAGAGCTCTCCTCCAGCACGGATAGCCCGCTTTCTTTAGGAGAGAGACTCTCAGCCACCCAGAAGGTCAACAAAGCGGTTGCTGAACGCCGCCTTCGCGAAGCCCTCGAACGCGCCAAAGGAACCATCGGCATCCCGAATGTAAAGGCTATCGCGCTCGTCCTGGCGAAGGTCAACTTCGACCGCATCGGCAGCACCTACAAGTTCTCGCAGTATCATCAAGGCGTCCGCGTATCCGAATCCGAAGTGGTGATTCACTTCGACGATCGAGGCAACGTGCAGTCGATCCACTCCACGCTCAAGGCGATTCCGGCTGACACCAAGACCAAGCCGGAACTCTCCCGCCAGGAAGCGCTCAAGATCGCCGTCGCCTCCACCGGCTTCAACTCGGTGGATGTCGCGAAGGGCAACGAAGCGCCCGTCCTTGTGGTCGCCGCTGACAAGACCGTCACCTTGGCGTGGGAATTCGCGATCGGCGAGCGCGAAGGAACGGGAAGCGCGAACATCCAAGTGGGCGCAGCCGGCCCGAAGACCGGAAAAATCCTCAGATCCCTGGGCGGCGCGATGGAAGTCAGAAACGCTCAGCCCAACATCAAGATCTACGACGGCTCGACGACGATCCTGATCCCCAACCCGATCTACAAAGGCGTCCCCGTCCTGAAGAACGGCAAGCGCATCGGCTTGGGCGTCTTTATGGGCAAGTACGCCGCGCGTGAAGCGAAAGCGGCGCACAGCTCTTTCGAAAAAGTAGTGAGGTACTACAAGGAGAAGTATGGGCGCGTCAGCTACGACGGACAGGGCTCCATCATCAACGTCACGATGAGGACCAATCGGCTCACTCCGGACCTCGTCGGCATGCGCGAGAACGCGGCCTGGCACCCCACGTGGAAACTGTTCATGCTCGGTGGCGGCGGAGATTTGCTCGGGAACTTCGCCTCCGCTCTCGACGTCATCGCCCACGAATTCACCCACGCCGTCGTGACGTCGACCTCTAATCTGGCCCACGGTGGCCAGTCGGGCGCGCTCAACGAGCACCTCGCAGACGTCTTCGGCACGATGATCGAGAACAGCTACATCAAGACGGACAAGCCGTTCCTGGTCGGTGAATCCACGCTTCGCGGCAAGTTGAAGCAGAAGTACGCCGCCCTCCGTGACATGGAAGATCCGCACAAGAGCCTCGGCGTGCAGCCGGCGCACATGGACGAAATCCCGGCTGAGTACGGCCCTGGCTGCGAACCGACCGGTTCCAACGACGCTTGCGGCGTGCACCTGCTGAACGGCGTTCCGAATCGCGCCGCCGCGATCGCGATCAAGTCTCTCGGCTGGGAGAAGATCGAGCCGGTGTTCTATCGCGTGATGACCAAGCGCTTGCTGCAAGGCTCGGTGTTCCAGGATTACCGCAACCTCATGATTGACGAGTGCGGACTCCAGCTTGCCGCCGCGGACTGCGAAGCCCTCGAAAAGGCTTTCGCCGAAGTCGGTCTCTAATTATCGAGAGAGTATGAGCATCTGAAGCGCCCGCCCGGGACTCCCGTGGCGGGCGTTTTCATTTGGTGAAGTCGACGACGTATTCGTCCTTCAGACAAAAGCCGAAAGCGAATCCCACCACGACCGCATCCATGATGAGGTTCGCCGGAGTCGGACAAATCCGGACCGGCTCGGTGAGTGTGAGCGGAGCATACCCGGGCAATTCAGCGCGGATGCTGTAACTCCTCCCCGGAATTCCGGAACGCTGCTTGAAGATCAGGGGACCCGGGCCGACCTTTCTGCCATCCACGTAAAACGTCGCTCCGGCCGGAACGCTGATCAAGCGCGTCTCATGGGCACAGCCCGTCAGTGCCACGATCATCAGAAGTACGGAAGGCAGCCGCAATCGACTCATCACTCGTCTTCTGATTCGTCCGTGGCGGAATCCTCCGACTTGGATTTCGCCTCCGCCGCTTCCGCTTCGGCGACGATTCCAGCCGTGGCTTTTAGGATCTGGGAGAGATCTTGCGACTCTTCCTCCTCTTCGGGGTCCGCCGGCTCGCCCTTTTTCCTGGGCAACTTCTCTTCTCGACCATCATCCGTGATCACGTTCCGCTGCAGACGGCGGATCGTATCGTCCGCCTTTCGTAACCGCTCGGCCACCGAGGCGATGATCGTCTTCAAATAATCCGGAACTCCTGCGTAAATTTTGTCGAGCGATTCGAACGAGATCTCGAGTGCTTCCACTTCCGAGATCGCTACCGCGGCCGCGCTCCGGGGATTCCGGTCAAAGAACGACAACTCCCCGAGAACCTCCTTCGAATAGATCCGTGCGATCTCGACATAGGCCGGACCCTTCATCTTGCGGATGGATACCGTGCCCTTCTTGATGAGGTACATGCATCGCGAGGCTTCGCCTTCACGGAACAGGTACTGTCCGGGCCGAAAGAACCGAAGTGAGGTGTTTGGCGGTGCACCACCGGTGCTTGGAGTCTTGGTCATATTCCAATCGTGCCAGGCTCGGTGCCCGGGCTCAAGCGGGGGGATCATCGATCGAATCATTCATTAAGTGCATATTAAATTACAGCGTATGTATTATGTCAGAGCAAGGAAGGCGGGTATTAACGGTCATAGTCTTTTTAACCCGTGAACAGTGAAAAGGGTTGCCGCATGGTGTGGCAGCCCTTTTTGCTTTTCTGGGTACGTTGGGCAAAAGTAAGGCTCTTGACCCACGTACAATCGGCACGCCTTCCAGCCGGACTGCGGGACGGGGAGAAAGCCACCAGGGGCCACGCTTTCGTGGGACCTCACGCTTATACTGCTCAAAGATATCGTTGATCTCGCGAAATAGCTGCGTAACGCTCGCGCTGTGCGGTGCAGGTGCATTTTCAACCATACAGCGACGTTACGCTATTCTGGCTGCGCCGCAAGAACCCTGCTTTTGCCCAACGTACGACTGAACCTGCTTCCCAAGCCGATTATCGTCGGCAATCAAGTAGGGCGACTATTAAGAAGAACAGCCAACACCCCTGAGATCAGCGCCAAGATAGCACATAGCACGAAGTTCTTTAGAGACCGCCGCACCTCAACGTCACTCCGTAATACCGTCCGCCAAAAGTCCCTGTATACGGTCAACGGATGTAGGGAGAGCGTTTCTAGATAGTCCATGAACGATCTATAGTGTGCACGAGCCACCTGATCAGAACAGTGCTTGAACCTGATGAACCAGTAAAAGCTCAGAAGTATCGAAGTGAGCATCAACAAGATGAACGTGATTGAGACACTCGTCATTGCTTACCTCTGTCAACCGCCTGGCGTCATTCTCTTTGGTCCAGTGGTCCAAGTATTTGTCACATAAGTCGTGTATGCAGCACCACCACCGGCACCAAGAGAGACGTTATACGAAGGGGAACCGATTTTTTGGTCTACGCCCCCGTTTGCATTCAAAGGAATCGTAACGCCCAGACCGGAACATGCCCATAAAACCTCCGGAGAAACCTAAATCCAGACCGAGGCCCCCCAAAGCTAAAGGTCAAGCCAAACTCCCACCCCTGGAAGAACGCCTTACTGTCATCATGCGCTACGGCGACCCCAAAGGACAAGAATCCACCGAGACCAAGCCCACCAGACAGGAACCCACTCAGCGACAGACTAAACTCGCCCGTAGGGTCATTGTAACAATAGGGTGCGTTTTGCGCATAGACGTATCTGGCTAGCGTGAGAGGAGCGCTCAGCTCTCCAGGAATCGGATCTTGTTCCAAGAATGCCCGAACAGACGCCCGTTTCCGCCAAGAGTGCGGACTTTCCGTACGTTGGGCTATGAGAGTCGACAGGCGCCGGGCCCAACGAGGATTCAGAGGAAGAAGCACGTACCTGCAACGGCCTCTTGGGAAACGAAGGCCAGAAGTCCCAAGCGGAACGCCACACCGGCTGAGCTCAGCACAGCCATCATGATCCCCGTGGCGAAAGTCAAAGTCGCCAGAACCAACCGGCGCCATTAGGCACGGGGCTTTATTCCTCCATCTCTGTATGGAATCGCATACAGGTAGCGGTACCTCGAACCGGGTCGCCCGCCGCCTGTCTATCTTAGCTCTTGACCGTGGAACGACTGCCGCCTCGCTGAGTAACCAATATGTTGATGATGGCAGTTAACAGTCCCACTACGACGGAGCCTAAGAATAGGATGTCAATAAGCGAAAGCACAGACAGCGACTCACGACCCAGCCACTGCAAAAATTGGCAAGTGAGGAAGCCCCAATAAACTATCAATGGCACAGCGCCGTTCCTATTTCGCACCAGGGATTCCAAGACGGTGCCGATACTTAGAAAGAGAGAAATCGCGATCCAATCGTAGTTCAGCCAGTGAACGAGTCTCTGCCCAAAGATGAGCATAGCAACAAGAAGGGCGATGGAGCCTAGGCACAACAGAAGCGAGGCGAGATACGTCAAACGCTGAACACCGGCTGCGCGCGAAAGTTCCATGCTGGTCAGCCGGAAGTTCTCTACGGTGAAGAGTCGACGACTCTTTCTTGCCCATATTATGCTCAGCGCAGCAGCAAGGATTAAACCGTAACAGATTATCGAGGCCAAGTCCCTATCAGCCTGTCCGATTCCAAAAAGGGCAATTAACGCCGCAACAACGAGAAGGAATCGCTGCAACCTACGCGCAACCGCAGTTCCAAACGCTTTTTTCTCCATACTCACCCCACTGGCTCGAATGAGCCGGAAACAATCGGACACGCGTTCACGCTCGAATTGTAATCTTCATACGCCTGAACAATACCAACCCCGGCAGCGGTCGCCGAGCCAAACAGACTGATCGGACTCAATGCGAAGCCAAGTGCCCCAATAGTTAACGCCTTAACTCCATAGTAAGCTACATTCCCCGCGATGCATTTGGCAGACCGCTTTAGAATCAACTCGTGCGAGGCATTTGCCGTCATCACCCTCTCGGTCCCCGCCGGCTTCACCCCATTCACCGCACTCGCCGCCGAATATGCCGCCATGCCGCCCGAAATGGCGCCCGTCACAAAACCTG
>CAYOWB010000016.1:29624-36192 GCA_964407515.1 uncultured Bacteriovoracaceae bacterium | reverse complement strand
GGATACGGCGTTCTTCGAGAAGACGCTCACGGACCTCACCGGACGCCCGACTTCCCTGGTTCGGTCCGAGCAGCGGCCCGTGCCGCTGGACTTCAAGTACGAGGAAATTCCTCTTCATCGGACCATTGAGAACCTGGTGTCCGCGGGTCGTGCACCTGTGTATCTCGTGAGCTTCACCCAGCGGGAATGCGCGGAGGAGGCTCAAAACCTCATGAGCGTGGACTTCTGTACCAAAGAGGAAAAGAAGTCGATCGCTACTGCCATTGAGGGCGTGGAGTTCTCCAGTCCGTATGGACGAGAAATTCAGAAGTTCCTGAAGCATGGGGTCGGGCTGCATCACGCCGGGTTGTTGCCGAAGTACCGGATCCTGGTGGAGCGACTGGCTCAGACCGGTCTCCTGAAGGTGATCTGCGGCACGGATACCTTGGGCGTCGGGGTCAATGTTCCCATTCGCACGGTGCTCTTCACGAAGCTCTGCAAGTACGACGGCGAGAAGACGGGCATTCTCAGTGTCCGCGACTTCAAGCAGATTGCCGGAAGGGCGGGGCGAAAAGGATTCGACGATCAGGGATACGTGGTCGTGCAGGCGCCCGAGCATGTGATCGAGAACCTGCGTCTTGAAGAGAAGAACGCCGGGGGCGATGGCAAGAAGGCGAAGAAGTTCGTGAAGCGGAAGCCGCCGGAGAAGGGCTATGTGCACTGGGATCGCGAGGTCTTTCAGCGGCTCATCACTTCAAGGCCGGAGCCGCTTCAGTCGCGCTTCAAGATCTCCCATGGGATGCTTCTGAATGTTTTGAGCCGCCCGCCCGAACTGGGTGACGGTTGCGAAGCCATGCGCGGGCTGATTCGCGTCTGTCATGAGCCCGATTCCACGAAGAAGAAGCTCCGGAAGACGGCGTTCCAGTTGTTCCGGTCTCTCGTGGAGCGAGGAATCGTCGAGCTGAATCCTCTGCGCGTGAACGTGGATTTGCAGGAGGATTTCTCCCTGCACCAGACGCTCGCGCTGTATTTGATTGATACCTTGCAGTTGCTGGATCCCGAGAATCCCGATTACGCCCTCGATGTGCTGACCCTCTGTGAGTCGATCCTGGAGGATCCGGACCTCATCCTGCGCAAGCAGCTGGACCGGATCAAGACGGAGAAGATGGCCGAGATGAAGGCGGACGGAGTCGAGTACGACCAGCGCATCGAGGAGCTGGAGAAGCTCGAGTATCCGAAGCCCAATCGGGATTTCATCTACGATACGTTCAATGAGTTCTCCACGAAGCATCCCTGGATCGGTATGGAGAACATTCGCCCGAAGTCGGTTGCTCGGGAGATGTACGAGACGTTTCAGTCGTTCGACGAGTATGTCCGCGACTACGACCTCCAGCGGGCGGCGGGGTTGCTGCTCCGGTATCTTTCGGAAGTCTATAAGGTCCTGGTGCAGACTGTTCCGGATGGAGCAAAAAATGACGAGTTGTTCTCGATGGCGGTGTACTTCGGATCGATGATCCGTGCGGTGGATTCCAGTCTGCTCGACGAGTGGGAGCGAATGCGCGGCGGGCAGGCAACCGCCTCGAAAGACGCGCAGAATGCCTGGCAGCAGCTGGTCGCTAGCGGGGACGACGACATCACGAAGAATCGCCGTGCGTTCGAGATTCTCGTCCGCAATGAGGTGTTCCGCTTCGTCAGGGCTCTGGCGTCGCGAAGGTATGATCAGGCTCCGACTCTGATGGAATGTGCCTTGAGTGTCGCGGATCTTGAGCAGACGATGAAGGAGTACGAGCTGGATCATCAACGGGTGTGCACCGATACCCGTGCCCGGGCGCCGGAGAATACGCGCATCGAGATTCCGGCGGATCAGGCGGTTTGGCAGGTCACCCAGATCCTGGTGGATCCCGAAGGACATAACGACTGGGGTGTGGACTTCGAGCTGGATGTCGAACGTACCCGCAGGCTGGCCAAGCCGGTTCTTCGCGTGACCCGGATTTCGAGGTTGTGAGCGATGTGGCTCTCTCTCGCCGTGATCTCGGCGGTGTTCCTGGGGTTCTATGATGTCGCGAAGAAGCACGCGCTACGCGAGAACTCCGTGTTGCCTGTGTTGTTTTCGGCGACGGCGATCGGGAGCGTCTTCTTCACCGCGATTCTGGCTTTGAATGCCGTGGCTCCCGGACTGGCCCGTTCGGCAGGTGTTGAGACGGCTGCGCTACCGGCACTGGGGCATGCGCGTATCTTCGCGAAAGCGGTACTGGTGGGTTCCTCGTGGACCTTCGCGTTCTTCGCGCTGAAGCATCTGCCCGTGAGCATCGTGGCGCCGATTCGATCGTCCGCGCCTGCATGGACCCTGCTCGGCGCGATGGTGCTGTTCGGTGAGCGGTTGACCTCTTTGCAGTGGATCGGAGTCGGGGTGGTGTTCGGCTCGTACTGGACGCTCGCCAGGGTGGGGCGTCAGGAGTCGATCGATTTCGTGCGAGACCGGTGGAACGGTTTCGCGCTTGCCGCTCCATTTACCGGTGCCGCGAGCGCGCTTTACGACAAGTTCCTGCTCCTGCGCTATCCGCCCTTCGTCCTGCAGTGCTGGTTCTATTTCTATCTCGTCGTGGTTCTGGGGGCTGCGCTGTGGGTGGGATGGTATCCGCGCCGCACGCGCTACACGCCGTTTCGGTGGAGAGCGAGTATTCCGGCGATCGGGCTTCTGCTGGCTGCCTCGGATTACGTTTACTTCCACGCCGTCGCCGAGCCGGGAGCGATGATCAGTCTGATCTCGGTCGTGCGACGCTCCAGCGTCGTGGTGGCTTTTCTCGTGGGTGGCGTGGTGTTTCACGAACGGAACAAGCGGAAGAAAGCTTGGGCGGTCGCGGGAATCTTACTCGGCATCAGTTTGATCGCTGTGTCACGACTTCGTTGAATTTCCTGCGGACGCGCTCTGGCGCGAGACACGGCGCAGATGTTCGGCAAAGCGCTTCATCACCAGGAGATGCGCCAGCGCCTGCGTGGCGTTATAGATGAACCAGGGCAGCGTGGGGCGGAAGTCGTGAATCGCGGCCAGCAGGACTTTGCCGTCCAGCGCCTCTCGGAATTCCAGGCGAGGGCGAGCACCATTCGGGAGCGGGTCCAGGCGGGCCAGGACTCCGCCCGTGACAAAGAACAGCTGCCGGTCCGTCTTGGTGCTGCGGTCCGCGGCGTAGGTCAGCTGCAGAAGGGTGATGCGGGGAAAGCGAAGGCCGAGGCGGAGATTGCGGTCGGCATCCACCTCCGCACGGATGACGGTGCGGAAGAACATCGGGAGCCAGACGATGTATTCCATCGCGGCCCAAAGCGCCGTGCGCCCTGGCGGAAGCACCATGCGCTGCACGGATCGGACATCCCGCTCAGTCGTCTTGAGGCTCGCCCAATACCGGCGAAACGGTCCTTCCCAGCGGGTCGAGTCCGCCGCCTGGAGCGCATCGCGTACAGCGTCGTCAAACGGAGTGGGCGGAAGACCCGCTGCCTCCTGAAACGAACAATCCCGCGCGATCATCGAGTGCCGCATGCTCTCGATTAGAGGTAAAACCAGCTGTTTCGGAGCTCCCACGAACCAGGCGAGAAGATACCGCCACCAGGTGGAGCTGGTCTGATCCATGGCGATGAACCGCGGACTCACGCCCGCAAGCTTTGCCGTTCTTTCAAGCATCTCACGATAGCTCATCACTTCACGGCAGCCGATGTCGTGTGCGACGCTCGTCTGCGAAGGATGCTCAAGGCTGTACTGGAGGAGCTGGATCACATCCCGAAGCGCGACCGGCTGAGTGAGCGAACGGGTCCACTTCGGAAGCGGGATGACCGGAAGCCTGCGAACCAAGCGAATCAGGATATTGAAGGACGAGCCCGCACTTCCCAGTACGATACCCGCGCGCAAGGCGGTTACGGGAACGCCGCGTGAACTCAGTGTCTGCTCGACTTCCAGGCGGCTGCGGAGGTGCTCGGAAAGTTCCTTGTCCCCAGGGACCAGGCCGCCCAGGTAGACGATGTGCCGCACGCCCGCCTTCTTCGCCGCGCGGGCGAAGTTATCAGCGATGATCAGGTCCATGTCCTGGAAGTCGCCTTGAGTCAGCCGAGCGGAGGGCAGCATGGAGTGGACAAGATAGACCGCCTGATCCGCTCCCTGGAGCGCCGCTTCGCATTGCTGCAGCGTGAAAAGGTCGCACTGGCGCCATTCGATCGCTGAGTCGGGCGTGCGAGGTGGATTCCGGCTTAGGCCGATGACCCGGTACTGCTGAGCGAGCTGGGATGCGAGCGCGCGGCCGATGAAGCCTCCTGCGCCCGCGATTACGATCGTGGGGCGTGTCACGTCCAACAGGATACACCAAAAAGGGGGTTCTCCGGAGCAGGGCCTCGGGATATTCTTTCACCGAATGGCATACCTGGAATGGCGAGCGGGTTTTGAAGTCGGGTACTCCACGATGGACGGGCAGCACCGGATCATCTTCGATCTCATCAATGACCTGCATGATGCCGTGGAAGCTGGCCGCGGAAGAGAGATCCTTCAACGCACGATGCTCGGCCTGGTCAGTTACTCCGCGATGCACTTCCGGATGGAAGAAGAGCTGATGCGCCGGCATCAGTATCCCGCGATGATCGAACATCTGGGTGAACATTCAGCTTTTGTGAAGCAGGTCGAGGGCTTTCAGCGAGCCTTTGCCGGCGGGGGCGAGAGTGCCGCGCGTCAGCTGAGTGACTTCCTCAAGGCGTGGCTCACCGATCATATCCTCAAGATCGACATGAAGCTCGGCGCTTTTCTGAAGAGCGTCGGCGAAGTGGAAGAGTGAGCGTGCTTACTTCTTCTGTGGGATGAGCACCACGGCCGTGTAGCCGTATCTTTCCATCTGATCGAGAAAACGAGGCAGCACCGAAGGGCAGCTTTCCTTCGTGTCGTGCGTAATCAGGACGCCTCGCTTC
Organism: uncultured Bacteriovoracaceae bacterium; assembly: GCA_964407515.1. Taxonomy (GTDB): domain Bacteria; phylum Bdellovibrionota; class UBA1018; order UBA1018; family UBA1018; genus CAYOWB01. The sequence goes on along the minus strand of CAYOWB010000016.1, from coordinate 31,272 downwards.
AGGTGGCCGTTCACCGGCGCAAGGTTCGTGGTGAGTGAGATCTCGTTCCAGCCGATATGGGCAATTCCCGCCTGTGCAACCGCATTCCGGGTGGCGCTGTTGCTGGCGAGGTAAGGGAAGCGGAAGAGCATCGCAGGCACTTCGCCCAGCGCCTTTTCAACCGCGGCGAAACCGCGTTGAATGTTGGCCATCGCGCTCGCTCCACTCGTCGCGCCGCCGAGGGAGGGATGGTTGTACGTGTGGGTCCCGATCGTGTGGCCGCGCGCCGCGAGTTCCTGAACGAGCCGGGTCTGACGCTCGGCCATCTGGCCGACGAGGAAGAAGGTCCCGCGCACGCCGTACTTCTCGAGAATATCCAAAACTTTGGGAGTGACTTTGGGGTTCGGACCGTCATCGAAGGTTAGAGCGACGAATCCCTCGGGCCATTCGGAGCCGGTGAAGTAGCTCGGGCTGACCGGAACCTCCATTTCCACCACAGGGATGGCGGCGTGGGTGAGAGGGGAGAGGATCAGTACGGCGAGAAGGGCGAAAACGCGTTTCATGACTCGCTTCTAAATGAGAATGACGCATGGAGTCAAGGTTGGCGGTGATCCTCTCAGAAAAAGCGGCATTCCCGGCATACGGGGCACTTTTCGGTAGCGGGCCGGGAGGCTTTACGGCAGCATCACGGCTTTGGAACCGGAGATCATATGAAAGGCCTGTTTTTTCAAAGACCCTTGGAATTCCGATTGTTAGTGGACGGTGAGTCCTGGCGCCAGGGGGACACGGTAAAGGGAACCCTGATCGTGAAGAATCAGGGGACCTCTGAAGTGCAGACCGCCGGAATCGGCGTTTGGCTCGCACACGCGGCGGGTACGAAAGTCGCTCAGAAAAAGGAAGACGCCTTTACGGCGCTCGCGGATCGCGCTTTTTCCGAACCGTCGTCCATCGCTCCCGGCGCGGACGTGCAGATGTCCTGGGAATTCCCTCTCGACGTCAACTGTCCCATCACGGACAAGAGCAAGAGTCTCTACCTGGTTTACGGGCAAGGGAACCCGACGCCGCTGCTGGGGCAGTTGCAGCTCAAGGTGCAGCCGTTCCAGGCCATTCAGGACTATCTCGCGATTCTGAATACCGAGTTCCGCTTCGTCATCAAGTCGATGAAGTCGAGCAAAGGCTACGTCGAAGTGAAGCTTGAGCCTCCTACGGCGAAGGCTTACGTCTCGGTCGAGGGCTTGACGCTTTCCTGTCGGATCGCGGACGGAAAGATGGAGTTCGAATACGACTTCGAGATGAAGAAGGTCCAAGCCGGACCCGCCTCGATGAAGCTCGACAAGTCCCATAAGAACTACGAGTTCGCCTACGCGCCGAATGAGTACCTGCTGCAGAGTGGCCGCTTTAATTACGTCCGGATCGAGCAGGACATGAAGGCGATGCTGGATCAGGTCGGGTCGGGGATCTCGTTCGTCTGAACGGGTGGGTGAGGGCCCGGCCAAGGCCGGACCCTCAGGTTGAAGTTACTTCAGATTCACGAAGCGATCGGCCCTGCAGCCGTCCTTCGCCTTCAGCGTCTTCTTCTTGCCGCGGTAGTCGACGAGAGTCACCGTGGCCGAGAGCTTCGTCTCGTTGAAGCTGATCACCAGCTTCGAGTCTTGGCCTTCGAAGGTGT
>CAYOWB010000016.1:28611-29592 GCA_964407515.1 uncultured Bacteriovoracaceae bacterium | reverse complement strand
TCTTAAGCGGCACCACGTACCAGCTATCGTTATCGAAGTAGCCGGCGAGCTTCTTTCCGAGATCGACCGCGACGGTCGATTCTTCCACTCCGCCGACGTTGGAGCAGCTGTACTTTTCAGCTTCCGCCGCGAAAGCGTTGCCAGCGAGGGTTCCGATCACGAGAGCCATGAGGGCCATTTTCTTCAACATGCGAGGTCTCCTTGTTTAGGCGGGGTGGGCCCGCCTGCATTCACTAATTTTGAGCAAATGCTCAGTTATGGGGCGGTTTATAGATGCGATGGCTCGGTGCGTCAACGTAAAAATGAGCACCTGCTCAATTTTTGTTTATGCCCCGCTCGGCGGTGCCTTAAAATAGACGGGAAGCGAGTGAGGAGGGGCCGGTGCTCAAGAAGGGACAGCGAACACGTCTTGCAATCGTCCAGGCGGCAGCGCACTGCTTTGCTCGCTCGGGAATCGAGCGGACAACGACCCGCATGATCGCCGAGACGGCCGGGATCTCGAATGGCCTCGTCTCGCATTACTTCCCGGACTCCTCCCATATCTTTGAAGCGGTGATCGAGGAAATCGCTCGTCAGGCCTACGCTTCGCTGGAGGCCCCGCCGGCGTCCGCTCCGCCTCGGGAGAAGGTGCTTCACACGGCGCGTGGAAACTTCGACTTCTTCTTCGGCAATCCGGACTTCTACGTCTGTTTCGTGCTGTTCTATTACTACGCGTCCTTCCGGAAGGAGGCGCGGAAGTTAAACACCGTGCTCGTGTCACGCACGCTGGCGCGCCTTCAGGAGTACGTGGACGAGCACTATCGAGACATCGGACGAAAGACACTTCCTTCGTATCGTCAACGGGTGGCAGGGCTGTTCCATAACGGCATGGTGACCACCGTCATGAAGTACCACTTTGTTGAGCATTCGATGAGCCGAGAGAAGTATTCGAAACAGGGGCTCGAGGATCTGGGACTGCTCTGGGATGCGCTGACTTCACGT
>CAYOWB010000016.1:19522-28599 GCA_964407515.1 uncultured Bacteriovoracaceae bacterium | reverse complement strand
GGCGCTATTCGCGAGGTATCCTCAGTCGGTCCTTGTAGCCGTGCTTCTTCGCTCTGATCCAAGCCTGTCTCTTGGCCACTTCTTCCACCAGGTCTTCGACTGTTCTGTGGCGTGCTTCATTCGACAGGAGCAGATCGAGGAGTTCCGTGACGCCAGCGTCCCCGTTTACGTAGAGAGTGGTTCGATGGTGCTGGTAGATCATGTCTTCAAGGACCTTGCGCTTGCGTGCTTGCGACAGATCCGGGCGCGCGCGAACGGCTGCGAGCTTCTCCCAGAACGCTCGGAGTTCGCGCATCGCCGGGATGATGGGATAGAGGTCTTCCACCGGCTTTTTCCCGTAACGGCTCTCGAGCAGTTCCTGAATCCGGTTTCGGATGTCCTTTATGGTTCCCGTGGGCATCGACTCGGTCAGCTGCCTGCTCAGCCATCGGGCGGCGCTGCCCGCTTGTTCTTCGCCGAAGGCTTTTGTCCAATGAGACTGGCCGAGGAGCGCGCGTTCGATCTCCGGTTGCGCCAGCTTCTGGGGTGCTCCTGTTAGGACGATGTCGCGGATCTTCGACTCCGCGATGCTCATTCGGCTGGAAGCGCCGATGACGGTGATGGTTTTCCAGAAGGGAACTCCCTTCCTTTCGAGTCCCTGGTCCCATTCAACCGCCGGCCAGTTTTCCTCCTGGATCGCGGACAGGAGTGATTCATTCACGGGCGGGGTGGTGGGGGAGAGCTTTTCGGCGCGCGCGAAGAACTCTTGTGGAGATACTTCGAGGATGTAGTCCTTCTTGCCCAAGGAGTTGATGCGCTCGTGGATGGGTTTGAAACCGTACTTTCGGAAAAGACGGTAGTGTGCCTCGTCGGCTTCAATCACGACGCGTGAGATGTCCTCTTTGCTCAATGCGATCGCCGTGAGGAACCGAATGAGGCGAGGCCCGGCGTTTTCGGCGCCGTCCTGTGAAACGTAATAGCGTCCCGCCTCGAGGAGCGTTTCTCCCGGTTTACGAGGGACCTGGAAGCCCGTGTAGCTCTCGAGGGGTAAGGGCTCGCGTTCGGAGTGCGAGATGACCGCAATCAGGTTTCCCTGGACATTGAAGCGTTCCGGCAGCGATCTTCCGAGCGGAAGTCGGAACTTCTTACCTTGCGCTTCGACGGTCTTCCCTTCTTGGAGATAGATGACCTGATTTACGGGCCGCTCGAGACGCAAGTATCCTTCATCGGTTTGTGCGAGGAGGATGGATCGGTCTTTCGCGCTCTCGCTGATTTCTCGAAGTCGCTTCAAATCCGCTTCGGGGAGCTTCAGGCGGGCACGATAGCCTTCGATCGTGAGGTCAAGAGCGGTCTCGAAGAGATTGTGCTGCGCCTCCGTGACGAAGCCCTCAGCGCTGGCTCGCGGAAGTCGGCTCAGGTCGACGATCTGGTAGACCTGAGTGCGCTTTTCCGGAGACGCAAAGTGAATGGCGTAGCCGATCTTATCTTCGGGGAGAGAGGAGAGTGGCGTCTTCGCCAGTTCCTGCGCGGCCATTCCGATCTGCGCTTCATGTTCGACCGGGTACGGAGTTTCGAAATAGATCTCGGAGACGCCGCGCGAGAGGTGTCCATAACCGGTGACCCACAGGCGTTTCTGCTGATCGACTCGATAGAGCCAGCCGCGACGTTCCGGTTGCAACGGAACAGTGGGACCGGGAGAGGTGAGGTCCTTCAGTGTGTGCGTGAGGGTGCCGGGGCGCGGGCATCCCTCCGCGGCGTCCGGAGCGGCGTGAGCGGCCGCCATCCCCACGGCGAGCGTGAGGAAGGTGCCGAAGCGCAAGATGCGGAGGTCGAAGCGATACCTCATCTCTTCTCGTATCGGATGAAATGAGGAGTTCCTGAAATGGTGCGGGGCGTTACGCGATTCTGGTCCCGCCGTTGCAGCATCCTGCGAAAGGGAGTGTTGCCATGAGTTCTTTATCGAGAAAGCCTGCCCGTGGAAATTTGACGCGCGAAGCAGGGGAGTTTCGCGACACGTTGAATGAACTCGGGTTCTTTGACCTGGTTCGCCGCCGTCACAGTGTACGGCGTTATACCGGAGATGCGGTCAGCGACGAGCAGCTTCAGATGATTCTGGAGGCAGCCAATGCTGCGCCGAGCGCGGGAGATCTTCAGGCCTATCAGATCGTCGTCATCGAGGACTCCGAGAGCAAAGCGGAGATTGCATCCGCATGCTTCGAGCAGGAGTTCATCGCCTTCGCGCCACGGGTGCTCGTGTTCTGCGCTGAGCCGCAGCGGTCCGCCGAAAAGTATGGCGAGCGGGGCGCGGAGCTTTACTGCGTTCAGGATGCGACCATCGCAGCGGCCTATGCCGAGCTGGCCATTCATGCCCTCGGGCTCTCAACTACATGGGTAGGCGGTTTCAATGAAGAAGAGCTCGCCGAAATGATCGGCTGCGAGAAGCCGATCTGCGTGCTGCCCATCGGGCACCCGGCGGAGCGGGCGGAGCCCACACCACGGCGCTCGCTGCAGGACATCGTGCGGCGAGGCGCGCGGAGCGGTCGGGCATGAGAGTTCAGCGGTATTTGCGCCAGATTCCCAATGCGCTGACCTGCGCCCGGATCGGAATTGCGGCCATCACGCCTTTCGTGTCGTCCCCGCGCAGACGATGGCTCATGACAGCCGCGATGGCGACGGAGTACTTGGACGGCGCGTTGGCGCGAAAGTTCACGTGGCAGAGTGATTTGGGAAGGATGCTGGACCCGATCGCGGACAAGGTTTTCACGATGTCCGTCGCCGGTTCGGAACTGGCGGACGGGAAGCTGAGCCGCAAAGAGCTTCTCATGCTGGGAGCGAGGGATCTTCTCGTCGGCGCGGGAGCCGCGGCGCTTCAAGCCAGTGGACACAGCGCGTGGGTGCGGCAGATGCACCCACGCCTTCTCGGTAAGGGTACGACGGCGCTTCAGTACGCCGCCTTTTTCGGGCTGCTATTCGCGCGAAGGATCCCACCCGTGCTCTTAGCCGGAACCTTAGTCATGGGACTCGCGGCGGCCGTGCAATACGGTCGCGATGCCTGGAAGGCTGAGGCGCGCGGTTAGCGCTTGTCTTCCAGCCAGAAGGCCTTGAGGTCGGCCGGGCCCGGGAGGCAAATTGACCGAGCCGCATCATAGCGGTAGTTCATGAAGACGAGTTCGCCTGCTTCGTAAACGATCCAGTTGTGGACTTCGAACGTGCCGTCACCGTTCGGGACGCACGTGAAGTAGTCGCCATCCTGAAACTCCTCGTAACCGAACTTATGGAGATTCACCTCGCGCGCGAGACGAGCATTCGGTTCGCCCGGGTTCCAGGCGTCCACGCGGAGAACGATGGAGTTGAGGTCCATCTTGAACGAGAGCTTCTCACCGGGGGTGCCCAGTCTGGAAGACGTCACCTGAGCGTCGCCTTGCCATTCGGCCATCGCCGAGATGGGGAGCATGACGAGAAGGGAAACGATAGCCATCCGTAGAGTCGTTTTCATGTCTCGATTCTATCTCGTTCGCTGAGGATATGGTAGCCTGCTTGCCGTAATGATCTTCCATCATCGAGGCTTCTACTCACCGCAGCTCGATAATGAACGCACCCTGTCCGTCTGGGTGCCGGATGGTTATGCGGAGCGATGGGAAGAGCGATACCCGGTCATCTATATGCAGGATGGCCAGAACGTCCTGGATCCATCCACCAGCTTCAGCGGCGTGGCGTGGCGCACGGACGAGGTGATTCGGCGGCTGGCGCGCGAGGGGGGGTGTCGCGAGGCCATCATCGTCGCGATCGACTCCAATCAAGACCGTGAGGAAGAGTACGACTTCATGGAACGGGGCGAGGACTACGCACGCTTCATCATCGATACGGTGAAACCCTGCATCGATCAGGACTACCGCACAGAGTCGGGGCGGGAGTCGTCCTATCTCATGGGGGCGTCACTGGGGGCGACGATCTCCTTTGAGATCCTCTGGCGCTATCCCGAAGTGTTTTCCAAAGCGGCTGGGCTTTCGCTGCCCGCATTCTACAACGAGTACTCGATCTTCGATTTGTTTCGCCAACGTGGAAGGCCGGAGCTGCCCGTGACGTTGTATATGGATCACGGGACGCGGGGGCAGGATCACTGGTACGGAAAGAGTGCGCGCGCATTTCATCAGCTTCTCAAGGAGCTCGGGATGGACGACGACCATCTCGTTTATCGGAAGTTCACCGGTGCCGATCACACCGAGGCGGACTGGGGCGAGCGAAGCGACGTGGCTCTGCGGGTGTTGCTGGGCTGCTGAATTCGTGACTGATAGCTCGCTGCTTGGAACTGGCTGAAAAGCCGCCGGGAAAACGCTGGTCCGCCATCTGCAACTTCTCAGCGGCATGGCGAAACCCGAACAAGAAAAGACGGCCGAAAAGCGGCCGGAAAGACGCACTGAAGGACCGCGGCGTGAGCCGCTTCTCGGTTTGAGACGCGAGAACGTCGACGAAGAAATCGAACGTCGGCGTCTGCGTGCGAACCGCTTGAGGCAGGCGAACAAGAGTCGCCGAATTCGTTGAGCCGACCTGCTGAGCGATCAGCCCGGCACGACGCCGATCGTGAGCAGGATGTTTCCGAAGATCCGTTGCTCGGCCGTGGCGATGACCAGCGTGGTCTGCGGCGACCGGACGCCCGCATAGAAGTCGGCACGCGCGCGGCCTTGGACTCTCATGCCGTTGGGAAGCAGCTTTTCGAAGTCATCGAAAATGGCCGGCCGTGATCCGTCCTCGGGCATCATGACTTCGGCCGACTCAATGGGGATGATGTCCGCGATAGCCTGAAGGACGTCAGTCGCCTTCGCGATTCCTGGCATGAGGTTGAGATAGACCTGGCGGGCCTGCGCGGGCGCGCCGCTCGCGAACGGGAAATTGCCATCGGCGATCAACACTTTCGAGCCGTGACCGGAGCGGGCCAGGGTTTCCAGGATTTCGGGGTGAAGCAGGCGGGTCTTCAGCATGGGCTCTCCTTGTTAGAGTCGACGGTAGGGAAAGTATTCCCCGGTGTTCATGAGGGGCTTCAGAATTCGGACTTGGTAGGGCTCGAGCTGGATGCGCAGCGAGGCGGTGAGGAACTGCTGCTTTTCGCCCGTGAGGACGTCTTCCGTCCAGGCGTGGTGGCTGATGCGGTAATCCGGGATGACGACCGTTTCGTCCACCATTTGCGCGGTGGGGTTGGCGAGCACAATGCGCATGTCTTCAAACTTCTCTATTCCACGCGTGAAGGCGACGAGCCGCTCAGCAATGTGGAACCGACAATCGCCCCAGCGTAAGGCAGGGTTCTCGCGGTAGATCCGGATGAGCTGGGTGAGGAACGGGTTCGATTTCGAAGTGAGGCGATCCCACGGCATCGGCGCGCGGTTTTCTGGGTCGTGACCGCCGGAGAGGTCGACCTCATTGCCGTAGTAGAGTTGCGGGCACCCCGGGAGCGTGAACTGAAGCGTGCGGGCGAGTCGGCGCAGTCGTTCGTCCGGGAGTAGTTTGGGAAGTCTTGCGGTGTCGTGGTTGTCGAGCACGATCCAGGAACGTGGGATGGCGTCGATTCCGCAATCGGCGATTGCCTGGCCGACGGCCGCCGCGAGCTGGCGTGCGCTCAGCGTGCCGTTGAGGAGCGACAGGATGAGATCACGGAAGAAGAAGTGGATCGTGGCGTCCATCGCGGGAGCGAGCGGAATGGCATCGGCAGGGTGAGAGGCGGGGTCGAGCGCAGGCCCGCGGGTGCCTTGCGTGTGAGGTGCAGTGTCGGGCAGTGAGGGGCGCGGCGGCCTCTGCGGGCTGATCCACACGGCGGGGTAGTTCCAGGTTTCTCCGATCACGATCGAGTCACGCCGGGCGGTGTGCGCGGCGGCGGTGAGTTCGCGCAGAATGGCCGGGCCTAGATCGTGCGCGACGTCCAGACGCCAACCATCCAAACCTAGTTTGAGGTAGTGCTGCACGACCGAATCCGGAGCGGCATAGACGGCCTGCTTCACGTCCGGGTGTTCGAGGGCAAGCTCGGGCAGGTTCGCCACGCCCTTCCAGGCGCGGTAGCCGTTTTTGAACTGCGGTGAACGCTCAAAGAAGTGGGGCCGGTCCAGCCAGTCGCTCCGTTTTCCGGTGTGATTGAAGACGCCGTCGAGAACGACGCGGATCTTGCGGGCGTGCGCCTCTTGGCACAGCTCGCGGAGGTCTTCTTCGGTGCCCGCCAGCGGGTCGATCTTGAAGTAGTCGCAGGTGTCGTAGCGGTGGTTCGTCACCGATTCGAAGATCGGCGTCAGGTAGAGGACTTCGATGCCGAGGTGCGCGAGGTCATCCAGTTTTTCAGTGATTCCTTTGAGGTCGCCGCCCCAGAAGTCGATCTCGTGGGACCAAACGTCGTGTTCCGGCAGGTAGTGTCCGGCACTCGGTGTTTCGTCCCAGGCGCGGAGCCGGCGGGGGACGCCACGGACTTCTGTGCCGGGAGTGCTCGGTGCGAGCGGGCCGCTAGCGCTGGACCGGTGAAAGCGGTCCACGAAGATCTGGTAGACGATGCGACCTTGCCAAGGGTCTCTGTGGGCGGGATAGGGGGTGTGGGTGCTTGGGTGCGAGGTGGTCATCTGGTTAGGTTCTGGTTAAGGTTTGTACTGCGTTTCAGTGCTGCATCTCTGCGCTGCAACTCTGTGCAGTGTGTCCGTGCAGTGTCCTTTTCTAGGGGGCGTTGCCCTCGGGTTTTGCTCCGGCAACGAGCATAGCGCGGGGCTTTGCCGGGCGCTAGTGCTGCGGTGGCAGGGGCTGCCATTGACGCACGTCCCCTCACATGGTCTAATTTTTCCACAAACGGAGAGTAGGGACTATGCTGACCACGAAACGGTACGAATATCTGCCCATCGATAAGATTCAGGTGCACCCGGATGTCGCGAATCATCGGAACCTGGACCTTCGCAAAGTTTCTCACTATGCCAAGGACATCTTTCAGAATGGCCTGCTTGAGCCGCTCGTCGCCTGGGAAAAGCGCCAGGGCGAGTACTACCTGGTCGGCGGCTTCCACCGCCTGGCCGCGATCCGCGAGATCCGCAAGGAACACCCGAATTACTTCGACCGCATCGACGTCCGCCTCGTCGCAGGCGAAGTGGATGAGATCCGCGCTCTGAACCTCAAACTGAACGCCGACCGGGTCGATGCCAAGATCACTGACTTCTTCGACGCCGTCATTTGGCTCAACAACGCCAACTGGCCGAAGGAGAAAATCGCCGATTTTCTCGACAAGAGCGTGACCTGGATCTCCGAGATCATCCGCTTCGTGCCCGTGATGCCGCTTCGGGTGCGTCAGCTCCTCGAAGACGGGCACATCACCTGGACGCGCGCGAAGGCCATCTGCAAAGCCATTCAGGATGCGCCTGCGGGTCAGGAGCGCAAGACGCTCGAACGCGAAGTCGCCGCGGTGGAGAACAAGGAAAAGGCCGCCGCGCCGGCCAAGCCCCTGACGCTCGGCCTCGCGCGCAAGCGCCTCGAGCAGCACGTTCAGAAGGCTCCCAAGACCACCTATACCGTCAACGCCGAGGACCTCCTCTCGCTCGTGCTCGTGATGGAAGGCAAGCGCTACGAAGAGGCGCACCTCACTCGCGTGCGGAAGCGGTTTCCGGGATTGATTGCGGCTGAAGAAGAATAGTGTCGAAGAAGACTTGGGAAGCGCTGGGTCGGGCTCCGAGCTGGAGTAAGCGACTGGTATGGGGATTCCTGGTGATCTCCCCGCAGGATGCCCTGATACATAGTGTTCACTTTACGCGGTATAATGAACACTACGTATCCGCTACTGGCTCGGCTGGTTGGCTTAGAGCGTGAGTTTGCCGAGGGCTGCTAACTCCGCCAGCGGCGAAGCGGTGCGGCATTCGCGCCAGTGTCCGCGCCCAGCGTCCGCATCACCCTCACTCCGAGCACCCGCACGCCGCGCCGGCGCCCGCCCCCAGGCCGCCGCTTACGTCGGGCTCTGCTCCGCGCCCACCATATTTACGCGCATCTCGGGGCGGGCCAGCGGAATTCCCGCCGCCTCAAGCCTCGTTAAAGCGTCGCGCAGCAGTCGGTCCGCGATCACATACTGCATGCCGTAGTCGGAAATCGCGTAGACCAGCCGCAACGTCATGTAGCTGTCGGAGGTGTCCTTGGCGAAGCACAGCGGTGCCGGACTTTTGCACACGGCTGAATCCGCGGCCACCGCGTCGAGCAAGCACTGGCGGGCCCGCGCGAGGTCGGCCTCGAAACGTACGCGGATGTTCAACCCGCGATAAAAGGGCCGAATCTTAGCCGAGAAGTTCGAGACCTCGGCCTGCGCCATCACGCGGTTTGGAACGGTGATGATCTCTTCGGTGAAAGCGAGCAGCACTGTGGCGCGCCAGCTGATCTCCTGGACTTGGCCGACGGTCTTCTGGTCGCCTTGCTGGACCTCGATCCAGTCGCCGATCTCGTACGGCTTGTCGATCTGAAGCGCGATGCCAGCGATGAGATTTCCCAAAGTGTCCTGAAGCGCGAGACCGAGAACCAGGGAGAATACTGCCGAAGTGGCCAGGAGCGGGGCGATCTTGAGGTTGAATACCTCGGTGACGATCCAACCCGCCAGGAGCAGCCAAATTGTCAAGGTGACGAAGTTCACTAGAACGACCGGAACTCCCGCGCGTGGGCTTCGAAAGAAGAGGTAGAGGTTGACGACGATTTTGCAGATCCGCGTGAACGCCGTTGCCTCCGTGATGAGCGCGAAGAGCCCGATGTAGGCGCCGAGCCGTTGTAACGGAGTGTTGTCGAAGAACTTCGCGCGAAGAAAGACGAACAGGCCGAGCAGCACGGAGAAGGACACGAGGTTGAAGAGCAGGCTCTTGAACTGCTTCTTGAGCAGACGGTGCCGTTCTTCCGACAGATGACTCAGAAACCCGCCGTAGAAGAGGTAACTCATGAACGCGAGCCCGAAGATGAGCAGGGCCGGTTCGATCTGGACGAAGGATTCGATGCGTTCGACGGGAATCCACGGCTGATTCAAACGAGTGATCATGCAATCAGGTTGAGCGGATCGGGCCCGCAGGTCAAGGGGCTATCGGCCTTCGTGCGAGGAAGGGGGACAGGCCGGGGCATAG
>CAYOWB010000016.1:16308-19504 GCA_964407515.1 uncultured Bacteriovoracaceae bacterium | reverse complement strand
CCCCGGCCTGGTGTGGGATGGGCGTCGCGGTCACCACCTGAAGATGGCAGCGACCGGACTTGTGGAGGGCATCTCGAAACTTGAAAGAGACAGGACCCGGCCGCCCCGGGCCAGCGCCGCTTCAGCCAGATCGTCCAGCACGTCGTCGTCCCGGGAGTTGATCTGATGGGGGTGCAGGACGATACGTCCGCTCCGTTCCTTCAGTTCTCCGAAGAGGTGACGATCTTGCGAGATGATGAGGGTCTGCACCTTGCCCTCGAAGACCGCTTTCGCCACCTTGCCCAGGTCGTCCGTCGCCTTTCCGTCCACCTCCGCCTTGAGGTACTGGCGGACGGCATTCTGCCTGGCATACTCCTGGAGCCGGTTGACGATTTCGAGAGCGTTCCTGCGCAGGTCTTCCTCGCTCCAACGGTCCACGTTGCCGAAGATCGCATCTTGAATCAGGTCCTGATCCCGGTTCACGGAACGGTAGATCGGATGAAGGTATCCGACTCCGGCCAGGATCACGGGGAGACGGTCCTTGCTTGTGATACGATGAAGTTCGTCCTCGCACTCGGCGAAGAAGCGTCGGATCCGCTCTCTCGGGCGAAACTCGCTCTTGGCGTTGTGGTTCCGTTCCTCCTTGCTGTTCAGCTTGTTGAGAAACCGTTCGTCGGCCTCGCGCTCATGAACCAGTTCAAGGCTCTGTGAGGATCCTCGGTAAAGCCTGACGCGCTTCTGGCTGAGGCTAAGCAGGTAGTAGCTCCAGTCGTTCTGAAGCCAGGAGATGATCGGGCGGATATGAAACGAGTTGGCGACCACAGCCAGCTCAGGGACCTCCTGAGGAATTTGCAGGTAGCCCGTGAATTGCGGCGAGTGGAAAAGGGCTAAGGACATGTGCTGCGCCTCGAGAAGCTTCTGCGGCTCCATCTTCCAGAGCTTCCGCATGATCTCTAGGGCGCGTTCTTCTCCGTGGTCGGCGGTGAGGAGTTTGTCAGCCGTTCGGAGCAGGCGGATCAGCCGCAGCTGTCGCGCCGTTCTTCCGTTGGCGCCGGTGTCGCGCGAGACGTAGATCGAGATGCACGGGCCATTCTTCTTTCCTCGGTCCAGAAGCTGACTGGCGAGGGGACGCTTGTTCGGGCTCAGGCTGATCATGGTTTCTGTTCCTCCTGCCGGTACGTGACCGGCAGAACCATGATGGCAGAATCGACACTTTTGAAAACTGGATTAACTGGACGACTTGCTTCGCTTTGGTGGAAGCTTGGCCGGCTGGGCCTTGCACTGGAATTGCCGGAACAGCCGGCTCGAGATCGGGTTTGCGATCTTGCGCGAGGCAGCCACGAGGTAGACCTCTTCCGTGACGCCAGGGAGAGTGCCGAGCTGCACGAACTCACCTGACTTGATGTGCTCGGCGACCGCGATCAGGCTCGTGACCGTAAGCCCCATGCCGTCCATCCCGAGGAGTTTCTGCGTGCCGGTGTCTTGTGTTTCCGCGACACGGTCGAGACTGATTCCTTCCTGGGCGAAGAACTGTTCGACGTCGTGACGAAGTTTGCTGTCGTGGGTGGGAAGCACGAATGGTTGCCGGTCCAAGGAACGCGGAAAGTCCTTCGCGAGTGACTTGAAACGGGGAGCGCCGCAGACGACGACCGGAAAACGCCCGACCGAGCGCGACTGGATGCCCTTCTCTGAATGCGCTGTCGGAGCGTAGTTCGTTAGTACGAGGTCCAGCTTGTGAGCGAGCAGTTCGCGCAGCAACTCGTCACCCTTGCCTTCGAGAACCGAGATCGTGCAGTTGCCGATGGAAAGCGCCGTTTGGGTGAGCATGGCGATGAGGTGTTTCGGAATGCTGTCGATGGCGCCGATCTGGACGTGGATGCGACTCGGTACCAGTCGGTCATTCAGTACCTCCAGCATCTCGTCGCCCATGCGAAAGATCTCTTTCGCGTACTCAAGCGCAAGCTTGCCGGCCTCGGTCAGGATGAGTTTCTTGTGGTGCCGCTCGAAGAGCTGGATTCCCGTCACATCCTCGAACTGCTTTAGCTGCGTGCTGAGCGTCGATTGCCCGAGTCGCAGCTTTGCCGCCGCCTTGGCGATGCTGCCTTCCAGGGCGATCGTGGCGAAGTAGTAGAGGTGATGATAGTTCAGCCAGGTTTTCGACATAGGTATCCTCAGCTCTGTTGTGACATGCGCCCGGGCGTCCGGCTAGCCCAAAAGCCCGTCTTCAGAAGGGACGCGACAGTGCCCACGGAGAGAATCAGTCCGATGACACCCAGTGAGAACCAGGCGGGGATCGGAAGCCAGTGGCTGATTCCCATCTTGATCCCCACGAAGATCAGGACGACGCCGAGGGCGGGCTTGAGATAGATCAGCCGGTCCACGACTCCCTGCAGGGCGAAGTAGAGCGACCGCAATCCAAGAATCGCGAAGACGTTCGCCGTGTAGACGATGAACGGGTCTTGCGTGATGGCCAGGACCGCGGGGATGGAGTCGACCGCGAAGACCAGATCCGTGGTTTCGATCATCAACAGGACAAGAAAGAGCGGGGTGGCGTACCAGCGTCCGTTCTGACGTAGGAAGAACTGGCCCTTGTCGACGGTACCTCGGATGGAAAGGAAACGACGGCCCAGGCGGTAGACCCAGCTGCGTTCCGGATCCGGGCGCTGTTCCGAGCCGGCGATGATCTTGAGTCCTGTCGCGGCGAGGAAGACTGCGAACAGGTAGATGACGAAGTGGAAACGTTCGATCAGCGAGATGCCGGCGAAGATGAGTATCGCGCGCATGATGAGAGCGCCGATGATGCCCCAGATCAGGACGCGATGCTGGTGGATTTTGGGTACCTGGAATGCGCTGAAGATTATGAGGAAGACAAAGATGTTGTCGACGCTCAGTGACTTCTCGACGACGTAGCCAGTGAGAAACTCGAGCGCCGGTGTGGCCCCCAGTACCAGCCAGAGACCGGCATTGAAAAGGAGCGCGAGGGCGATCCAGACTCCGCTCCAGATCAGGGCTTCGCGGATGGTGACCTCATGGCTCTTTCTGTGGAAAACGCCGAGGTCCAAGGCCAGCATCAGAAGTACGAACAGATTGAACAGAATCCAAGCGAGTGTCATTCGGTCAGGATAGCAAGCGGCTCTTGGGATCGAAAATCCGAATTATCGGCCGGGTGCTTCGCTATAATAGAAGCTCGGTGCTGGAGATGCGGAGCAGGAAAGGG
>CAYOWB010000016.1:3699-16298 GCA_964407515.1 uncultured Bacteriovoracaceae bacterium | reverse complement strand
CGGTGAATCACGCGATGCTAGTCAGCGGATAAGATGAGTCAAGAATGCTGCAATTGCCGGACGTCGAAGGTTCAACGCGACTGCGAGATCTGTGGGCAGGCCGTTTGCCGGAAGTGCCTTCAGAGCCTCACCGAGGAGGCGTTCGCGCTTCTGGCGAAGAAACCTGAGGTCCTTGCCAAGACCTGGTTTTGCCCCGCTTGTTACGATGAGCATGTGGCCCCCGAAGTCATCAAGTACGAAGAGGCGGTCGAGAAGGCCAAAGAGGTCATCGTCATCTCCAAGGCTTTCAAGGGACACGTGCCGCTGCTCAAGAAGGCGACCCGCGAAATCCAGGTGCGCGAAGGCGAGGATCGCGACGAAGTCATCCTGAAGCTGGCGTTTATGGCAGCGCTTGAAGGATACAGTGCGAGGTCACGCGAGCGCAGGTTCGCAATCATGGCTACCAGAAGTCGGTCTGGAGCGGACGGGCATTCCCCGCGCAGGTCGATGCCAGCCGCGTGGCGATGGACGAGTATCGCGAAGAAGTCTGGCGCCGGGGACATTGATGGACAAGCGTCTCGTGCTCCAGAAGATCTGCCAGCGTCTCCAAGAGGAACTTGCCTTTGTCATTCAGTCGGCCGAGGCGGCGAGGCACGCCGCGACTCATGAGGAGAGTAAGGCGGAGGATCAGTACGATACGCGTGGACTGGAGGCCTCATACCTTGCCGGCGCGCAAGCCCAGCGCGCGGCGGAGCTTCAGAAGCTTGTTCACGGCTATCAGAAGTTATTGGAGGGAGACGGCCAGGTGTTCGAGCCTGCCACTCGTGTTGCCCCCTGGTCCCTGGTGGAACTGGAGTGCGATGGCGCTCGCACTGTGGTTTTCCTGGTTCCGCAAGGCGCGGGAATCACCGTGGAGGTCGAAGGTACGCAGGTTCAGCTCATCACGCTTCAGTCGCCGCTTGGCGAGGAGTTGGTGGGGCGTCGTGCGGGAGATTCTTTCGAGGTCGAGACTCGGGCGGCGATGCGAGAGTACGAGATTCTGTCCGTGCAGTAGCTCCGCAATGCTGTCCGCCCGGTGATGCATTGCAGCAGTCTGCGGGGTCACTCCCATTAGGAACGTGATTTTCCGGGGATTAGGGGTTGCCTAATCCTTTCGCCCGAAAGAGAATCCAGGGACATTCAAGCCATTGGAATCGAAGAGGGGCGTTCCTGATGACTTCATCGACTCAGACTCAAAAGCCAGCCGGTGCTGCGCCCAGTGCAGCGAGTGACGCCGTACGGAGCGCGGCACAGGACGCTGCGCGAAGCGCGGCACAGGACGCCGCACGGAGCGCGGCACAGGACATGATCCGCAAGATCGCGCGCGACATGACGGAGAACGTCTTCAAGCTGCGCGCCGAGGCGATCGACAAAGAACACCGCTTTCCCACCGAGAACGTCCAGTTGCTCGCCAAGAGTGGCTTCTTCGGGATCGGTTACCCGAAGCAGTACGGCGGCTCCGGCGGCGACTATCTCAGCTACATCATCGCGCTTGAGGAGATCGCGCGGTACTGCGCCACGACCTGCGTCGTGTTCTCCGCGCACTCGTCGCTCTGCATGTTTCCGATTTTCCAGTTCGGAAGCGAGGAGATCAAACAGAAGTATCTCCCGGATCTCGCCTCGGGCCGCAAGATCGGCGCGTTCGGTCTGACCGAGCCCAATGCCGGCACCGATGCCGCCGCTCAGCAGACCACGGCCGTGCTCGACGGCGACCAGTGGGTCCTGAACGGAACGAAGATCTTCATCACGAACGCGCAGCACGCGTCGGTCTACATTATCTTCGCGATGACGGACAAAGCAGCCGGTACGAGAGGCATTAGTGCTTTCGTCGTTCCGGCCGAAACGCGCGGTTTCGCGATCGGCAAGGTCGAGGACAAGCTCGGCATCTGTGGCTCCTGCACAGGCGAGTTGATCCTCGAGAACGTTCGCATTCCCAAGGACCATCTGCTCGGAGCGGTGGGACGCGGGTTCTCCATCGCGATGAAGACGCTCGACGGCGGCCGTATCGGCATCGCCGCGCAGGCGCTCGGCATCGCCCAGGGCGCACTCGACGAGTCAGTGAAGTACCTGAAGGAGCGCCAGCAGTTCGGCAAGCCGCTTTCCAGCAACCAGGGGTTGCAGTGGTACATCGCCGAAATGGCGACTCGGGTCGAGGCGGCCCGCCACCTCGTGTACAACGCCGCTCGCTTGAAGGATGCCGGCAAGCCGTACTCCAAGGAAGCGGCGATGGCGAAGCTCTACGCGTCCGAAACGGCGACGTTCGTCACTCACAAGGGCATTCAGCTCATGGGCGGCTACGGCTTCATCAAGGAATACCCGATGGAGCGCATGTACCGCGACGCCCGCATCACCGAAATCTACGAAGGCACGAGCGAGGTCCAGAAGATGGTCATCGCCAGCCACGTGCTCTGAGGAGGATCGAATGCAGCACTCGATCAAGAACATCGCAGTCCTCATTAAGCAAGTTCCCAACACGAACCAGATCACCATCGATCCCGTGACCGGCACTCTGAAGCGCGAAGGACTTCCGAGCATCATGAACCCGGACGACAAGCACGGTCTTGAGGCCGCGCTTCAGCTCAAGGAGCTGACAGGGGCGCAGATCACGGTGGTCACCATGGGGCCGGCGCAGGCGAAGGCCGTGCTGACCGAAGCGTACTGCATGGGCGCGGACCGGCTGATTCATCTGTCCGACCGGCTTTTCGCGGGCGCGGATACGCTTGCGACTTCGTACACGCTGGCAGCGGCGTTGAAGCAGGTCGGGGCGTCGTTTGGTGGCTTTGACGTGATCTTCACAGGGCGCGAGGCCATTGACGGCGACACCGCGCAGGTAGGGCCGCAGATCGCGGAGCAACTCGATATCCCGCAAGTGACGTACGTGCGGAAGTTAGAGGTGCTGGGTGATGGCAATAAGGGAGCGCGTCTCCGCGTGGAGCGCGCGCTCGAAGAAGGCTGCTTCATCATTGAAGTGGAGACGCCGGTTCTTCTCACTGCGATCAAGGATTTGAATATTCCCCGCTACCCGCACGCCATGCGTGTGTTCGATGCGCACTGCTCGGATTCGGGCTTCGTGATCGAGAGCTGGGGCGCGAAGGATCTGCCGGAGCTGGATGAGACGCGGCTCGGACTGAAAGGCTCGCCCACCAAGGTCGCGAAGTCGTTCACGCCGACGATCAAGCGTTCGGGCGAGTTGCTCTCGCAGGTGGCGGAGCTCAAGACCAAGCTTCGCGAACGTCATCTGATTTAAGGGGGGCACTATGGACATGACTCAGTACAAAGGCGTGATGGTTTTCGCCGAAGAACGGTTCGGCTCCCTGCATTCGGTGGCTTACGAGCTTCTGGGCGAAGGACGCAAACTGGCTGATAAGCTTGGTGTGGAGCTTTCCGCGCTGGTGGTCGGGTCGGACGTGAAGCGCTTCGCGGAGGACCTCTTCGCGCACGGCGCGGATCAGGTGGTGGTGGCGGATGACCAGGCGTTCGCGCCCTACACGACCGAGGCGTTCGCCGCGGCGATGACGCAGGCGGTTGAAGCGCATAAGCCCGAGATTCTGCTGGTCGGCGCGACGACGATCGGTCGCGATCTGGCCCCGCGCGTGTCGGCGCGTCTCAAGACGGGACTCACGGCCGATTGCATGCAGCTCGATATCGATCTTGAAAAGAGGCGCTTGCTCCAGACGCGTCCCGCCTTCGGTGGTAACGTCATGGCGACGATCATCTGTCCGGACTGGCGTCCGCAGATGGCGACGGTTCGGCCCGGAGTGATGGAAAAGCCGAAGGCTCAGCCGGGTCGCAAGGGCACGCTTCATGCCTTAAGCGTGAAGATTCCGGCCGTGCGCACGAAGGTCGTGGAAGTGATCCGCGAGACGAAGAAGAAAGTCGCGCTCAATGACGCGAAGATCATCGTGTCGGGGCCGTGGTGTCGGCGGCGTGGATGGGTTCAAGCTCATCGAGAAGCTGGCCAACGCGCTCGGTGGGGAAGTGGGGGCTTCACGCGCGGCGGTCGAGCAGGGATTCATCTCGAAGGATCACCAGGTCGGCCAGACCGGCCAGACGGTGAAGCCGGATCTCTATATCGCCTGTGGCATCTCCGGCGCGATCCAGCACGTGGCCGGCATGATGAACGCCCGTACGATCATCGCGATCAACAAGGACCCGAACGCGCCGATCTTCAAGGTCTGCGACTACGGCATTGTCGGTGATTTGAAGGATGTCGTGCCCGCGTTCCTCGACGAATTGTCACGCGCATGACCGGACTACTTTGCGGTAAGCCTTTGGAGCATTTCCAGAAGGCAGGCTCTCCGGGGGGAGGCCTCCAGGAGTGTCATGGAATTCAGGATTTCGAGATTTGACATCCCTCGTTTTCGGAGCTTCCAGTAGTTCTGCAACGCGGCCTTGGCTGCAGCCCCGAGCTCCTTTTTCCTTGCTTGTCGGGACTGGGTCAGGGGCTGAAACTCCGCATAGGCCCCCAGCTCGAGTCCCTCGGTGAGATGGGGGGCATTCACCAGCTCTTTGAAGCTCACCAGTGTTCTCTGTTTAAGCGGGGCACTTGCGGGGTCTTTCAATCGCTGCATACGCTGTGTTTCCTCCGCGTACTCCAGGACGTCAGCGGGAGGGAATCCGAGAAAAACTCCGACGACGAGGTTCGCCCACTTCGGACCGGTAACTCGATAGCCCTCTCGCACCACAGCCATCTTGTAGAGTTCCACAGCCTGATCGACGGATTCCGGGAGGGTGATCCGTTCCTGCTTGAACAACCGCTGCACCTCCGGGTCCCGAATGAGCCGAGCGATTGCTTTCCTGTTCATGAAGTGAATGGGGTCAAGTGCGGTGCCCATGCGCGTCCCGTCCGACCGCGCGCGCCAGATGATCAGATCGGATGCGGCAAGCGTGCCGTCGGACTGTGCGGTCAGGAGCAGTGTCTCCCAGCGATAGAGATCTTCCGGGCTAGGTCGCGGACTCTTTGGAAGCTCCAGGAACTCCGACGAAACGGGCTTCACCCCCGCGAAGGTCAGGAGTGGGGGGCGTTCAGAAGCTCGGTCGAGAACTTCTTCCAGAGCCTGCCGATCGACCGCGAAGGCGCTCGCCAGCGAGGCAATCACTGCGAAGGTTACTGCGGCAATGCTGATTGGAAAGCGGCGGGGACTCATCTCTGTGCTCCAGTATACCACTAGGAGTCCGGGCAAGGCTTGCGGATCCTGGGATGCTGGGGTAGTGCTGAGTGGCAATGAATCAAGCTGTTGGAATTTCTCAATTAGATCTTGGGTTTGGCATTCCGACCGAACCTGATCGCAACCACGAACACGGCGGACGAAGCTTCTACTTTTTCGACCTCGACGATAACGTCTTTCATCTCTCAACCCAGATCTACATTTATCATCGCCAGACAGGGGAAGAGGTTGCGCTCAGCACGGGGCAGTTCGCTCAAATCGGCGGGTCTCTCGGAAAGCCGGGTGCCTATGAACACTTTTTCGTAAATCCGGATGATTCGGTGGGAAGCTTTCGCGGCTTTCGCGATCACGCGTTAACGGCTGGTGCGCTGCAGCCGTTTGTGAACGATATCGCGCGCGCACTGGAGAAGCCGGACTACGAGTGGAAAGGACCCTCCTGGGACTGCTTTCATTACGCGGTTTTCAATCAAAGACCCGTCGCAGTGATCACGGCGCGCGGGCATCATCCCGAGACGATCCGCGAGGGAATCCGGAAGTTCGTTGCGGAGGGATTTCTTCCGGCGGAGCCGAATTACTTGGAGGTCTTTCCCGTCAGTCATCCCGCCACGCGCGCAGTCCTCGGCGACGTCAGCAAGGCGTGTTCAGCGGCTGAGTTAAAGAAGCGCGCGATCATTCGGTGCGTGGAAACGGCGATGGCCCGCTTCGGGGAGAATCCGTTCCATCGCTTCGGAATGTCCGACGACGATCCTCATAATATCCGTCTCATCGTGGAGGCGAAGCGTCAGCTCAAGGCCCGCTATCCGGAGAACTCTTTCTTCGTGATCCACGCGGACAAGAAGCCGTTCACCAAGGAGGAGGTCTTCTGCGACCGAGTTCAGCCCTCCGAGTTCGATACCTTCAATCAGCTGGATCTCTTCGGCGCCCGGAAGGCCTGAAGTCTCAGGTCTAGGATGGATTTTACCGATAAGTCGGTGATGAGAACTCGCGCGCTTGCGTTGATGGCCTGTCTTGTGTCGTTGGTTCTGGTCTTGACGGTGGCCCAAGCCACCGAAAAGAATAAGAATTGTGTGGACTGTAGGCAGTCCAACAAGAAGAAGGATCCGGTGTCCTCCTCGCCGATCGAGAAGGTCGTCAAAATTCTGAAGGGGGACCGCCAGCACTGGATCGAGTCGACCTTCGTCCTGGACGTCCGTTCCACGCCCGGTGCAATCGAAGTGACGAGCGTGGGCCGCGGAAGCCGGAGCGACGCTCAGAACCGTGCATACTGGGCGGCGGTGGACCCCGTGTATTACAAAGGCAAATATGGCGAAGACGCTCCAGAGGACTTCGATGCCTACTTGAAGTATCTCGGCAAACACGGAAAGGGGCTTCCCACCTCGGAAAGACTCGAACTGCTTTCGCGTTTGGGCACGCGGTTATCCGCCAACTACAACTATGACGAAAACGAGATCACTTCGGGCGATGAACTCCTCGACGCGATTCGCAAAGGTAGCGGAAAAGGCGGACGCTGCGATGACATTCATCTCTTCTTGAATCAAACTGCTGCTGCACTCGGGTTCAAAGCGGCTGGCGCGCATTCAGGACTCTGGAAGCAGGGAGGGAATACCGGTGGTCATGTCGTGACCCATTACCAGGATCCCAAGACAGGCGAATACTACATTCAGAACTACAGTCAGATCGTCAACACGCACGAGAAAAGCCTGACCCGCGCGCTCGATCTGTCCTTGCGCGTTCTGGGACCGTTCTCGTCGCTCTCCCGCGTGGAGAGCAAGAAGGGGCATCAGCACAACTACACTCCTCGCTTGGCGCGCTGGGCGCGGGATAAGATCGAGGAACAGGCAGGATTTCAGAATGAGCGCGCGGTCCTTTCCATGAAGCTCGGCGCGCGGGAGAGATCGTTCGGACTCAATCTTGGTACATCGAACGTGAAAGCCTTCGCGCTCCATTCTACTTTCGAGGCCTCGGACGGAAACTTCTCGATCGGTGCCATCGGCTTGGCCGCGGGCTTCCGCGGAAAGATGAAACTTCGCTCCAAGATTCTTGAGGAGATGGGCTACGCCGTCGAAGGTTACGCGGGAATGTCGCATATCTCCGTTCCCGATCTCGATCCTACAGGAGTTCGGGATGGCGACGGAAGAGACTCCCGGTTGAACGGTATCTTCGGGCTGAAGGCGAATGGATATGCACGTTTCAATTCGGTGACAGGAAAGATCGAGCTGATCGGACGGGCGCTCGATGTGGGATTACCGCAAGGGGGAGCATCGAAGGACGGTCTTGGCGGAAGCGCCTCGATTCCGGATGTGACTTTGCGGCCTTCAGTCGAGTACGCGCCCAAGGGAAACCCGATTCGTATACGAGCGGAGCGGAACTTGGAGCTTCAGAAGCGAAGCATCAATGATCAGCGCATGACGGTGCGGACTTCTTTCGACAAGCTGAGCGTCGTGATTGATACGCGCGGTGGTTCTTCAAAGGCGTACGTCGTCACCGATATCGGTGTTTACCTCTTCGAGGGCATCGAGAAGATGTCCGCCGTCGGGCTCCGTAACCGAATTCGTGCCGGAGTGGAGTCGGACAAACTCGGCGACTTCTACGTCGTCGGCGACGTGAGCGCGATCCTTGCGAATCCGTCGAAGGATCCGTTCTACGAGGCGGCCCCAGCCGTGAGTTTCGGAGCTGGCTGGGAAAAGCGTCTGAACAAGATTCTGAGCGTGGGTGCCGACTTGAATCTCGGAACCTCGGCCCAGCCCTTCTTCGTGTTCGAGGAGCCCGGGAGCGTCGTGCCTGAGTACGGCAAGCGTGAAGGCGTTCAGGTGCAAGGCGACGCTTGGTTGCGCGCGCAATTCTAAGGGGAAATGGAGAGCTTCAGAAGACCTCTCTGGTGGCACTGACGTCGACTTTCGGAGTCGCGGCTTTCGTGATCAGCTCGAGGAGTGCGTCGGCCGCGCGTTCCGGACCGATTTTCTCGTAGCCTGGAATTCCGAGTTGCGTGCGCAATTGTCCCACGTACACACCGGCCCGGAAGGCGGCATCGAAGACCCGTCTCGCGATCGGCTCATGCATGTCGACATATTGGGCCGGCCCGAATACGTTCGCGAAATAGGTGCGCACCAGTCCGGTGGATGTCGTCGTTCCCTTTGACATGGCGACTCCGTCCCGGAAGACGGGCAGGGCTTGTTCCGGTCCGGTGAAGCGTTCCAGAACCGGGGTGCCCGATTCCACTGTCTCATAGTTGTTGGCGTAGAGAAGATACTGGACGGGATAGCCGTGCAGGACGTGTTTGAGCGTCGTCACGGGCAATACGACTCGCGCGTTCACTTTCTGAGGACTCATGATGATCGAGCGGTCGATTTGGCCGAACGCGAAACCCTGATCCAGGTCGTCCAGCCGAATGAACGCTCCCGTTTCGGTGCCGTAACCTCGGAGTCCGCCGTGTTCGTCGAGCGCGATGGAGCCCATGTCGTCCGCGACGACAATCATCTCGCGAATGCGTCCGGCGCCGGATTTCCGGAGCGCTTCGAGACACTCGGACTTGCCGGTGCCCGTATCCCCGAGAATCAGCACGTTGGCCGGTTCGGCATCCTTGAATGACAGGCGGACCATCGCTCCGTGGAAGGGCATGCGGTTCCGCTTCATCATGACGATGTTATGGAGCGTGAGCACCATCTTCTTGAGATAGCCGAAGTAGCCGAAGCAGGAGTCCTCGGGTACGGCCCCGACGACGAGTCCGTTCCCGGAGTCTTCGTAGAACACGGTGGGGAAATCTCCGAATCGCTTCAGCTGTTCGGAGGGGACGCCGAAGGTGTAAACGGCGTCCGGTCCCTTTTCGATTTGAGCATCGGTGGCCAGTTCGAAGAGGTTCGCCAGCGAGCAGCCGAGGTTGACGAACTTCTGATGGAAGTAAACGAAGACGACCAGCGGGCCGACCTGCGCCGGGTAGCAGAGCCACTGGGATCGGTCCAGGGTGCATCCCTGGAGCGGATTCTCGCGGACCTGCTGGAACGCGCCCGAGCGTTTATTGGTCGGAGGATCGATGATCATCGGAGGGTCGATCCATACCTGACGGATGAACGGGACGTTCTCCAGAGCGGAGTAGGGAGCTTGTCCCTTCGGGACCGCGATGAGTCCGACGTTGCAGCCAGCGGCGACCTGCCGGTAGATCCGCGGGTGATCTCCTGTGATGTTCTCGCAGATGTCACGGTAGGCGGAACGGACCATGTTCGTGAAGCTCTCGATCGCGATGTTAAAAGAGCGGTAGGGGCGCCGGTCCAGGCTGCTGGGGCCAGGCTCTGAGTGTAGGACGACGAAGCGGTCAAACGAGCGCCAGAAGTCGTAAAGTCCCTCGACCCAGTCGTGCAGCGCGTGGCGGTCGATGCCATCCAGCAGTGGCGCCACTTCGCTCGAGGCCAGGGGGCGTTCGGAAAGGGTTTGGAGAAGTGGAATCAGGGACGGAAGGTCGCTCACGGAGGCAAGCGGTGAGTCAGACGCCTTGAGACTTTCCTCGTAAAGAACTACGAGCCTTCGAAACCCCTCGCACCCGAGAAGTTCCTGTTTGGAAGCGCAGATCGGGCCCTCGGTGCGGGCGATGTGCAGGATGATCTGGTTCCCTTCGCGATCAAATCTTCTGCCAAGCTCCATTCGTCTCTCCCTTGGCCGCTCTCTGGCCGTTATTGGAGCTTCCCCTCGGCGTCCCGATGATAATGGATTGCGGCGCAGCAAATGGAGAAAAATCGTAACGACGAGTCTGGAATCGCGCCGTACCCCTAGTGTATGAAGTCCTCATCATGGACGCCGAGCTTTCTTATCTTGAAGACTATCTGCGCGAAGAGTTCTCCGGCTGCCGGGGAGTGCGAGTCCGGGTGATTTCCGGCTGCGGCACGGCCCGAAGCGTGGATTTGGTCCAGGACTACGACGCCGAGTCCAATACGGTTCACCGGGAAGCGGGCGTACAGGTGAGAACCGAGCGCAGCGAATGGTTCTTCCCGCGGGAGTGGATCGGCGAGTCCAGTCGCGGACAGATCAGCCGGCAGATTGATGAGATCAGGTCAGAGCTGGAAGAACGGTAAAACGCGGTCTTTTATTGCAGCAGGCTGAACTCAATCACCATCGCCCCGGTCGCCCGCAGCTCGATTTGGCTCGACCCCGGGTTGAAGTCACGGGCGCCGCTGTTGCAGTTCATGCCGGAGTTCTGGACCCAAGAGCCGCTGTTGTTCACAAACAGCTTCAGAGTACCCGAGCCCGCCCAGGTGCAAGTGCCGTCTCCGATGACTCTGAGCTTGAAGTTTCCGATGGTGAATCCGGTGGTGACCAGCCACACGCTGCCCGCGCCATTGAAGGTCAGTGTTCCGAAGCCGCCTTGGGAGGCGGAGTAAGAGTAGCACGGGGTCAGACCACCGCAATTGGTGCCGCCCTCGGTTCCCGTGACACCCGCGCCAGGCGTGACGACCGAGCTGGCGACGCAGCTTCCTCCTGAGAGGGTAAAGCCTGAGTCGCATGCCGTGGTGACGCAGGAGCCCCATGATTGGCCGCCGTCCGTCGAGGTTTCGGTGCCGGTACCGTTGGTGACGGTGCAAGGCCGCGTCTGGTTGATGGCGACGCACTGGTTGGCGACGTTCATGTAACCCGAGTTGCAGGATTGGACGCTGCACGCGCTCCAGGTCGAACCTCCATCGTTGGAACTCTGGGTTCCTGTGCCGTTCGCGATGGCGCAGGCCTGCGTCTGAGAAGCCGCGACACAGCTATTCGCCACGTCCATGTAGCCGGCGTCGCAGCCCACTACGGTGCAGATCCCCCAGGATTGTCCGCCGTCCGTGGAGGACTGAGTGCCGCTGCCGTGAGTGATCGCGCACGAGCGGGTTTGGTTCGTCAGAACACAGGCGTTCGCGACGTTCATGTAGGTGGCGTTGCAGGATTGAACGGTACAGACCCCCCAGGATTGTCCGCCATCGGTCGAGGTTTGCGAGCCCGTTCCGTTGGCAATCGCGCAGGCTCGGGTCTGATTCGTCAGGACGCAGGCGTTTGCGACGTTCATGTAGCTGGGGTTGCAGGACTGGACCGTGCATGGCCCCCAGGTGGCTCCTCCGTCGTTGGAGCCCTGTGATCCGGTGCCGTTCTCGATCGCGCAGCCTTGAGTTTGTGCAGCGGCGACGCAGGCACCCGCGATGACGGTGAATCCTCCGTCGCAGCTCGACACGGTGCAAGCACCCCAGGTGAGTCCTCCGTCGTTGGAGTTCTGGACGCCTTGGCCGTTCGCGATGGCGCAGGCGCGAGTCTGGTTCGTGAGGACGCAGGCGTTTGCGACGTTCGTGTAGCTGGCCTCACAACTCTGGACGACGCAAGTACCCCAGGAGCCGTTGCTCCAGGTCGTTTGGCCTGTCCCATGAGTGACGATGCAGGACCGGGTGTCGGAGACACATGAGCCGTTTTCCTGGTGAAGTCCTGTAGCGCAGGGTGAAGGGGGAGGTGGAGGAGGGGTTCCGCCAAGATCGATCCGCTGCTGGAGGTCCTGCGCTGGAGCATCGGCTCCTGTGATCTGCGCGCACGAGGTAAGCCCGAGGATCAGGGCCGCGCAAAGAACAAGCGATCCCGGTTGCCCGGCAACGCCCGGCCTGAGTACTGAGGCAGAGGTGAGGTTCCCTGAACTTTTCCCCATGTTCTCCAGAATCTCTCGCGCGTTCACCTACGTACTGCTGTAGTGAGTCGATGGGAGTTTCCTTCTTAATTGTCCCATGAATCCATAGCGCGAACGAGTGTGTCGAGATCGACACGCTTGCAAACGACACTGGCGTGCGCTAGCGACGCGGAAAGAGTATGAATGGAAACTATCTAATGAATATAGAGCGCTGGAGCGGTCGGATCCTCACTTGGGTGGGACGCTCGACTATCGGGCGGGATCGGAGCGAGCGCCCCGGAGGCTTTTCAGCGGGATGAGTGAATTACGTATCTAATCGGTGACGGAGGTGTTACTCTGCCTGAGTTAGTTAGTTCGCTTCTATCGAGTCTGCGGGCATAGGGCCCATACCTCCTTAGCGGCTCCCAGCCTTTAGGAGGTACAAATGGGTAAAAAACTATACGTGGGCAATCTTCCATATTCGGCAACCGATCAGATTCTGAGCGACACGTTCGCGCAGTGTGGAACGGTTGAATCGGCGAGGATCATCATCGATCGTGATACCGGTCGCAGCAAGGGTTTCGGCTTCGTGGAAATGTCCACTGAGGCGGAAGCCGCCGACGGGATCGCCAAGTTCAATGGTGCCGATTATGACGGTCGCGCTCTGACGGTGAATGAAGCGAGACCGATGGCTCCCCGCGAGAACCGCGGTCGCTACTAATTCAGAAGACTTAGTTTAGACGGCCGGAGAGATCCTTTAATCGGGATTTCTCCGGCCGTTTGCTTTTCAGAAAGGACTGATCGGT
>CAYOWB010000016.1:3302-3597 GCA_964407515.1 uncultured Bacteriovoracaceae bacterium | reverse complement strand
ACTCCTTCGGAAAGAGGCCCGAAAGGACCGCGCACGCCAGGTCGAGGATGGGGTCGATCCGGACCTCATCGGAATTCGCCCTGGCCCTCAGCCGGTGACTGAAGGCGACTCTGATTAAGGATGGGACATCAGGGCCCGACCTGAAGAAAGCAGATCCTTCAGTAAGAGCCTTAGGCAGCCGGTGGCTCCATGGTCAGCCAGCCGTTTCAGGTTTTTCCACTTCAAGAGGTCCATGCGGATCTTGGACCACTGAATCGGGGTCTCGGACTTGAGCCTTTTTGGTGCGTGATCAATG
>CAYOWB010000016.1:0-3292 GCA_964407515.1 uncultured Bacteriovoracaceae bacterium | reverse complement strand
ATCGCGTCCGCGGGAATGTGATTCGGGACTACGAACTCTCCGAGGAGTCCGACCGGATTCCCGGATTTTTCCCACGGAGTGCCCTCCCAGAAGACCGGGTCATTGACGAAGTAGCCATCCGCCACCGGGATCTCCATTTTGAAGACGGCGCCCCCGCGGCCTGCGTACTGCGCGGCCACTTCGGGATCGAACGTGGTCGCTACAAAAGTGGAGCCTCTCCGAAAGTCTCCCAGCACATGTTCTAAGACGGATGCCTGGAGCCCTTTCTCTTCAAGTACGGACTGTGATTTCTTCCTCGCCTGTTCAAAGGTAAGTCCTTCGTTCTTCCAGGCGTGGAGCGCCACCTTGCTGATAAAACCGTCGCGAATAGTTTCTTCGATAATCGCGTTCAGCTTTGGGGTGTCTCTGACCCCTCGGTACACTGTGATCTTTCCATTTAAGGCGGCGCTCTTCTCCGCGAAACCTCGAATCCTTGGGGAATCCGGAAACGCATCGAGCGCCGAAGCCGCGAACACCGCTTCCAGCCACCGAGAGCGGCGCCCGGCAAACCGCGCCACCTTCCGGGGCTTCTCGTCCAGCAGGGAGATGACTCGTGCTGAGTCCGTGAGTCGCGCGGTCGCGCTCATGAAAGAGGGCGTTTGAGCAGCGAGAATGAAGTCACGATAGAGAGAGCCGGCCTTTTCGCGGTCGGAAGGGGAAAGTGAACTCAAGAGTTTCGAGAAGAGTGTATTGATCGAAACCGCCCGGGAGAAGTCGGTCCTGAGCCAAAGGGCCACGTTTTCTGGGTCCTGGAGAAACGTGGCGATCATGGGACGAACTCGGTCGTCGAGGGGCACCGTGGGCAATAAGTCATCGAGCACTATCTTGCGATGATAGTCGATCAGTCCTCGGCGATAGGCCTGGAGCCATTCTTCCCGTTGCTTCGGGTTCTTCTTCAGGTGTTCCGCGTGCGGTCCTGGGAGCGGATCAAAGGTGCCAGGGTGCAGAATAGTCTCGGCCCGGAGCTGAGCCGGGAAGAGGGTGACGCAGAGCATTAGAAGAAGAGAGGAGACCACGTCTCTCTATTCGGCTTCTGGGGGAGATTAGTTGAAGATGATCATGGCCTGCCGTGGTTCCCTGGGCAGCTTTTCTCGAGCTTCGAGACATCGAAGCCCTTTTCGGTCAGGCGGCTCAGGATGCCGTTGTAAACGGTGGTTTCCATCTTCCGCTCTCGGGCAAGAATCCACAGGTACTCGCGCGAGGGCTCACTCACGACGGCGTACTTGTAGTCGGGATCCAGGTCGATGATCCAGTAGTCGCCGGTGCCGATTCCCGTCCAGCGGATCCACCCCGGCAGGAAGCTCACCTTGAGCTTGGCGCGCGTGCTCTGGTCTACGATCCAGGCGCGGCCGGTGACCTTCTTCTCGGACCCGTCCGGCTTCGTGCAACGGTTGACCACCTCGATATCGTCTCCGTCCAGGCGGTAGTTCGCGACCGCGCAGCTGCAGCCCTTTTGAAACGAGTTGGGGTACTTCGCCACTTCATACCAGGTCCCGAGGTAGCGATTCAGATCCACGTGCGGAACGGTTTGAAGCTCAGCCGAATTCACCTTTGTCGTGGCGCAGCCGATGAAAGCCACCACTGTAAACAGGAAGCTTGTGAGCGGTTTCATTCCTTACCCCCCTGGGAAGATCTTGGTAGCCTGAACCCCCCCCCTTTGACAGAAGAGGTCATTTTGGTCTGCCTAGAGTTCTCCAGAATCTTATCGCGCTCCAGCTGGCCGTCGCTGTAGCGGGCACCCGATGCCGAATCCACTGGGGCGCTTTGTTCGCCTATACTCCAGCGAACGACCGGCTGAATTGCTGAGCAAAGAATAAGAGGCCTATTCTGGAGCGAGTCGATTCAAGTGAAAATTGAACACGCGCGATCCTCTGATATCGTAGAGTAGACGTATTGCTTTTTTCAGGAGGAAGAAACGATGCAAATCACGCGCGCGCTGCTCATCTTGTTCGCCCTAGGTTGGTGGACTCCGGTCATTGCTGCAGACACCGGATTCTCAAATGGCTTCCGTTTGGCACAGCTCTCGGTTCTTCAGAGAGACGGCAACTCGTTTTCCGGAATGCTTACTTACAACCCCAGGTACGCAGGGTCCACCTTTGGCCTCAGCCTGGAATTGGGTGGGACCGTGCTCAAATCCTCGCTCGGCACCCAGAGCCGTTTTGTCGCGCTCAGCGGAAAAGCGATGCTGGACTTCTCGTTCCTCCAGTCCTATCGGCTCGAGGCCGGTGGCGGAGCGCAGTTCTGGGTCAATAACGGCGACCTGCTGCCTTGCGCGGGAGGTAACCTGGTTCGGAAATTCGATAAGAACCTCTTCGGCTTTGTGAACCACCTGTTCGCGGGCTACAACGCAGTGTTCGTCCCCAAGAATCTGACTCATGAGATTCTGGTCGGATTCGGAATCGTGTTTTGATTTTCAGGGAGAAAGACAAATGACACAGAAAGTTCTCGTGGGTCTGTTGGCGATCGCGATTTTCGGCACCGCTGTCGTGGTTACCTCCTGTGGAAAAGGAGTAACCGGCGGAACCTCGGCGCAATTGAGTTTCAATAGTACGACGGTTGCATCCAATTCCTTCGATCTCTTTCGCAAATTCAGTTGGTTTCCCGAAGCGCTCGCCGTGGTTGGCGTCGATGAACCTTACTCGTTTGGCGTGAAGTTCTTGGGCGCTTATCTGGCCGAGAACGTGGATTCCGTGACCCAGAACAACATTGGAGAGGTGACCAAGATCTATCTGGACCCCGCTTGTCCGGAAGATGGCTGCCCGAGCGCGGATACAGTAACCACCTTCTTTGATTTTGCCCGCTCTCCGAACGAGGTGAACGCCGAACTGAATGGCCAGAAGCGACTCGTGAAGCCCGGCACCTATCGGTACGTACGAATGGACTTCTGTATTGGCGGAGGAACTCGGAATGTTCGGATCAAGAAGACGGCCGCCGATTCGGACTACACCTATTTTAACTCCAATAACTGCGGTCAAACCAGCGCGGTCATGGACCCGCCGCTCACGATCGAGAAGGGTGACCAAGTACTGATCAACCTCAATTACTCGCTCGCCAACACGCTGAAGAATTGTAATGCGGGAGATGTCACCTCGGTGGACGGGACCTGCTTGCCCGCAGGGAACTCAGTCAGCTTCCCAGCCTTCAATCCGACTGCGAAGAAACTCTAGCTCGCAGCTGCCGGCCCGGAGTATCTGCGTTCCTGTCCGGAAAAGATACACGAGGGCCTGTCGGCCCCGCTTTTCGGCGGGGCTTC
>CAYOWB010000015.1:27063-36254 GCA_964407515.1 uncultured Bacteriovoracaceae bacterium | reverse complement strand
GAGCTCGTCGCCCGGGTGTAGGGGCGCTTGTCTTTGCCCAGGAACACATCCTTGAACTGCACCATGCCGGCGTTCGTGAAAAGAAGTGTCGGGTCGTTCTGCGGAACGAGGGACGAGCTTTCGACGCGGGAGTGGCCGTTGCGGGCAAAATAATCAAGGAAGCGGGAACGGATTTCTGCAGTCTTCATAGGGAAACATTTATAGGACAGACCTGCTCAAATGGAAAAGCCATTTTCACGGATATTCAGGGACCTGCGTGAAGTTCAGAGGGCCAAACGCTGTCAGAAATAGAACCGCGTGCCCGCACTGAAGCCGGTTCTGGTGCGTGTAGTCGAAGTCGTCCCGGTGTCCAGGGTTTCAGGCTTGCTGAAGTAGTTCCCGTAGACCCGGACAAACTTGAAGTCGATGAACGCGCCGCCCAGAAAGTGGTCGCCCGAGACGCGGTACGGCGTGGTGCCAGGGACCGAGGTGAAGTGGTGTCGCCACAGGCCCTCGATTCCGAAGAATCGAGTGAAGTAGATGTTCGCGGAGATCCCGGCAAAGGCGTTACGCAGGTCGTCTGGCTTCTTTTCGAAGCGAAGCCCCGCGTGGCCGGTGATGTTCGTGCCTTGGGCGTGATAGCCGAAGATGCGCAGGTTGAACTGGGCCAGTGTTTCATCCACGCTCGTGAAGCTCTTGTGCACCTCGAGGCCGAAAATGGAGGCATAAGCCGCTGCGTAGACGTCCACGGCCATCTGCTTTCCGAGAGCGGAAGAGTCCTCCTGGCGCCAATCGCCACCGATGAAGAACTCATAGGGAGAGGGTGAATGCAGCGCGAGCCAGAGGTCCATCAGCCGCATCTTGTCGCGCGTATCGAGCCACTCCGCGAGCGACCAGCGCCCCTTGGCCTTTTGTTCCTGCTTCTTCACGATGATCGTGTAGACGTCATCGGCTTGAGCGGTGGTCGGCGCCAAGAGCGCCAGTGTGGCGAGAACGATCATTCCCCGGGCAACAGTTCGGCGAAACGTCATCCTTCTATTGAATCACGGATTCGATCGATTGGGAGTACTGAGAGTTTTTCTGATACCCGAGTTGGTTTGTCGGACCATCTGGAATCACAGTTTAACCCCAGCGGGCATAGCGCGATGGCGCTACCCGGTTCATTCTCCCGTTCCCGTCGCGACCCGCACTTTCGCGCACAGCTCGTCGATCACCGAAGTGGATACTCCGGGAATCGGCGTCTGGAGCGTCATCGAGCGGATTCGCTCTTCGATGGCGTCTCCCGAGTAGGGCAGCTCGCAGAGACTGTTCCGTAGACCCTCGATCAGCTCGATGTGCAGGCTGTCCGAATACACTTCCGTCCGCTCGATCCTCATCCCTTTGACCTGGAAGTAGAGATCGATCCCTCCCCAGGCAAAGCGTTCCGAGAAGTGGTGGGTGAACTTCGGGGTTTCTCCCAGCCGCCAGGCGTCACTGCGAAGTTCGTCATAATACTCGCGTAACGAGGGGATGGATTCCAGGCGGGTGTGGTCGAGTGTCTCGATGGGACCTCGTTCGCCATGTTCAGCGAAGAACTCCTCGATGATCGCATCACGAAGTTTTTCGTGCGAGAGCGCCGGGCTGATCTCCGCCAGGTTCGCCACGCGCGAGCGTACCGAGGCGACGCCCTTCGATTCCAGCTTCCGCTTGTCTGGCTGAAGGTAGTTCGCCAAACGCGATAGGTTTGCCGAGATGAGCAAGGTCCCGTGATGGAAACAGCGATCCTTGTTTTCCTTGAAGGCGGAGCCACTCACCTTCCGTTGACCATCGTCCGTCGGAACGACGATGTCGTTACGGCCTGAAACCTCCGCGCCGATCCCGAAGCGGGCGAGAGCGCGGGTGATGATCCGGAAGTTCTGGCCGCGGTCGTAATTCTCCGCGCCGGTCAGGAACGTGAAGTTCGTGTTGCCGAGATCGTGAAAGACGGCTCCGCCGCCGCTTTGCCGGCGCGCCAGGTAGACTCCATCGCGAGTCATCGCTTCGAGATTGCATTCGGCCCACGGGTTCTGGAATCGTCCGATGACCACGGTGTCCTGATTGCGCCAAAGAAACAGCGTGCGGCAGGAAGGATCCAGGTCACGGAAAATCCAGTTTTCGGTAGCGAGATTGAACCAGGGATTGTAGGTCTCGGAGAGCAGAACTCGGACAGACATGCCGGGTTTCTAGCGAATTCGCGCCAGAGGAGCAAGAGGAGCGACCTGTGTCCCAGGCAAATGTTTTCTACCATCCGGCCATGGATCTGGGGCTCCCGGACTTCGGGATCGACGTCCCTTTGGCGGATGCCCGCCCTCAGGGCGTGGCCGCCTGGCTCAAGACGCATGCCCCCTCCCTTTTGGCTCAGGATTTTTTGGGGAAACTGGCGCCGGTGGCTCGGGAGGATCTTCTGCGGGTTCACGAGCCCAAGTACGTCGACCGCCTTCTTTCGGACGATTTGCGCTCCATCGTCGAAGTCACGTACGAACGGGAGCTTTCTCAGGTCACTCGGCGGCCCCTTTCCGAACTTCGTGACCGGATTTTCCTTCAGGCCAGCGTGGTTCGGCACGCTGCCTTGCGCGCCATGGAGTGCGGGGTGACCTATGTCCTTGGCGGGGGAATGCATCACGCGATGTCCTTTGGGGGGCGGGGATACTGCCTCGTGCATGATGTGATGATCGCTGTGCGCGCCCTTCAAACGTCTGGAAAAGCACGGCGATTCTGGGTCGTCGACCTGGATGCACATCGAGGAGACGGCACTGCAGAGTTAGCTCAGCACGATTCGGATATCGGTACGCTCAGCATTCACATGAAGACCGGCTGGCCGCTCGATGTTTCCCGTGAGCAGCGCCCTGAGTCCTGGATTCCCTCGACGGTAGATCTTGAGATCGCGGAAGGAGAGGAAGGGCACTATCTCCGGCGGCTGGAGGCAGGATGTAACCGGCTTCAGGCGGTCACTTCCCGCCCCGATCTCGTTTTCGTTTTGGACGGTATGGATGCTTCTTTTCGAGACGCGCTTCCGAGCAGCGCTGGCCTGAAACTGACCGATGATCAGATGCTCCGGCGCACGGATCAGGTGGCTTCCTGGCTCGCCGCGCAGGGGCTCCCGTCGGTCTGGTTGATGAGCGGTGGGTATGGCACCGGAATCATTGAGCTCATGGCTCGCTCCGTGTGGAGGGTCGCGAGGGGAGCCCCCTCTTGCTGAGCTCAGTTCCAGAGCGACCCTAGCCTTGCGAATTTACGGGACCCGTGTGATAACGCACTGTGTCTACTCTTAGGGGAGCCCAGGCCATGCGACGATTTCTCACCCTGTTCATTTTCTCTTTGTTCCTGTGTTCCTCCGCGTTCGCCAAAGTCGTGGTCGAAGCGGATGAGGGCGTCCCACGGGCGTTTCAAGAGAAGCTTATCGAGCGATTCACCGCCCTCGACAAGCTGGTTAAGCCTGAACTCATCGTTCCGACTCACCTCCGGGTCGTCATTCCCAACGCCTTCTTCATGGCCTTCTTCGCCAATTACGAGCACATGATTTTGATTCCGCACTCCCTGGCCGTGAATGACGGGATCGCGAGAGGGGAGGCTGTGATTCCGGCCGCCGTTCATGAATACGGGCATTACCTTTACGCGATCAACGCGATGAAGCGGGAGCCCATGATTCGTGAGGCGTTTCTGCCGAGCTTCAAACTCGCGGGTGACTACCGGAAGAGGGATCGATTGAATGCCGAAATGGAACAGCTCCGTCAGAAGATCGAGACCGCGCCGACAGAAGAACAGGCGGCTATTCGCGAGACGCTTCGGCTTAAGGATGCTGAACTCGTCGTGGTGCTCGCTCGTATTCAAGCTGTAACGGCGAAGTTCGAAGCATTCGCCGCGATTGAAGCGCAGTATGACGAGTTGTACGCGGATCTTCTCACTGCCGTGCTTTACCGGGACCCGGATGTGATTCGCTCGTTGCTGCTGCCTGGTTGCAGAGGTCCGGAGGATTCCCAGTGCCGCGCTCGAAGCTTCAGCGCCGAGTTTTCGCTTCAGGACTGGACTGAATCGGAGTCGCACATCGCACTGGCTTCTTCACGACGCGCGGTTTGGGATGCGCGAGGGCGATTCGCCACGGATCAGGAGTATCTGGGGTTCGTCTTGAATTGCACGACCCGTCTCATTCGGGCGCAGATGATACGCGGCAGGCCTGATGATACCGTCACGGCAAACGCGGACCTGATTCGCTGCGTACAGGAGTAGCCGACCGGTAGCCGTTCAGCATCGCCACTCCGAAGCGGAGCGCCACTGCCGTCATCAGGCAGAAGGCACCGAAGAGGATCACCGTGGCCGGCGCGCCGATGTGATCCGAGATCCAGCCCGTCAGCAGACTTCCCAGGGGCATCGTTCCGAGAAACGCCATCATGTAGATGCTCGTCGTGCGACCGCGCATCCGATCCTCGATGATGTGCTGAACGGCGTTGTTCAGGCGTGGAAACGTGCTCATCAGAAAGCAGCCCATGAGGAAGACCGCCAGCAAGGACAGCGGAAGACTCTGCGACACTCCCAGGAGAGCCATGCTGGCGCCGATCATCGCGATGCTCCTGGATACATCCCGGCGCAATGCCTTGATGCTCGATTCCGCCCCGAAAAGCATCGCGCCCAAGATCGCTCCGGAGCCCACCATGGCGGCGAGCCAGGCATACGTCGTCGCGTTTCCGTGCAGGACCGTCTTGGCGAACACCGGTAGCAGCACCATCACGACTGGTGAGAGGAAGCTGATGAACGCCAGGAGCAGGATGATCTTCAAGACCAGAGGGTTGGACCGGACGTAACGCCATCCTTCCGAGAGGGATTCCAATACGCTGCTTGCCCTGGCGGAGCTGCGATCGATGGGGGTGATCTTCATTTGGGAAAAGCCGTAGATCGCCGCGATGTAGCTCAGGCCGTTGAGGAAGAAACACCACTTCTCGCCCGTGAGGCTGATGACGATTCCGGCGATGCTCGGGCCGATGATGCGGGCGATGTTGATCAGGACGGAGTTGAGCGCGATGGCGTTGTGAAGTTCCTCTTTGCCTACCATGTCCACGACGAAGGTGTGGCGAACTGTCATGTCAAACGAGTTTACGACTCCGAGAAGAAGAGCGAGCGTCACGATGTGCCAAAGCGTGACTTGATTCGTGAATACCAGCACTCCAAGAACGATCGCTTGGAGCATCGAGATCCACTGCACCGCGAGCAACACCTTGCGCCGGTCCCGGCGGTCGGCAACGACTCCAGCCAGCGGACTGAGAATGAAGGCGGGAAACTGAGTCGCGAACGTGACGATGCCCAGCCAGGTCGCCGATCCGCTCACTCGATAGACGAGCCACGCCTGGGCGACCGACTGCATCCAAGTTCCGCTCAAGGAGAGAAACTGTCCGATGAAGTAAAGACGGTAATTCGGGTTCTTCAGTACCTGGGTTGCGGCGAGCATGGCGACGACTCGCCCTGAGTCTATCACTGACGAGGCCGGGAGCCAAACTCAGCTCCTGAGGATCAGTCGGTGAAGGGCCTGGTAGACGTCGTTATCGAACGTTCCCGCGTGCAGTTCCCCGATGATGTCAATGGCATCTTGCGCATGCATCCGGCCTCCGGAAGGGCCGCCGAGCGCGTAGTTGCAGAAATGGTCCGCGACATGAACGATTCTCGCGAGCGGATGAATTGAGTTCTTCTTGAGACCCTTGGGGTACCCCATGCCGAGACAGTTCTCATGATGCTGGAAGATGATCTGCAGTACATCGGTAGGAATGGCTGGAAGCCCGGTGAGGATTTCGATTCCCCGAAGAGGGTGAGTCTCCCAAAGAGCCAGTTCCTCGGGCGTGAATTCCATTCTTGGCTTTTCAATCAGACTTCTGTCGAGCCTCTTTGAGGCCGATATCGTGGAGAAGGCCTCCCATGGTCAGTCGAAACATCGTCTGGGCCGACTGGTAGGTCATCTTTTTGGCGATCAGTCCGCTGAAGATACCGACCGCGAGACTGTGACTGAACAAGTATTCCGATTCGTTCGCTAGTATCTCGAGTAGGACCATGTGCTCGTCCTGCTCAGACATGACTGCGAGGGTCCCCTCCATGAAGATCCGGGCGGCCTCGAAGTCCTCCTCTCGAATGCCGTCGACGAAGACCTTCTGCACCATCATTTCTCCCGCATGCTTAAGGAATCTCTGCTTGCGTTCGAGAGGGATGTTGTGCCTCGTTGCGATCATGGCGTGGGCCAGGTTCAAGTTCATTCCCACGTACTTTCGGAAATCGCGGCGTTCAAGGTAAAGAAAATGGACATTTCGTGACTTGTAGCTGGATATCCGTTCATTGCTCAGATCTTCGCCCTTCTGTGCCAGCATGACGTAGTTGGTGGCGGATAAGCGGACATAGATCGGGTATGGAATCGTGCTTCCTGAAATGAAGTCGTCGATGCCTATTTTGCAGTACAGTTCGTCAAGGTCCGGTTTCGGCTTGGGGGCTGTGGGATCATCCGGAAGTAGGGCTTGAATCGTTGCGCGGAGGTCCGCGACACCGAAGGGTTTCGGGAGGAATCCATCCGCTCCGAGCGAGTGAGCTTCCTGGGTCTCCATCAGTTCGGAGAATCCGGTCATCAGAATGACCGGAATTGGTTGAGTACGTTTGATCCAGTGAAGTAGCTCAATGCCGTTCAGACGAGGCATTCGAATATCCGAGATCACCAGGTCGAAGGGTTTCTTCAGCTTCAGAATGTCCTGAGCTGCTCGCCCATCAACTGCATCCGTGACCTCGAATCCCTCTTCCGTAAGTACGGCATGAAGGGCGGTTCGGAAGGTAGCTTCATCTTCACATAACAATATCTTCTTCATGGTGCTCGAGATTCTATTGTTCAATGGTATCAGATGAGAACGAACGAGACGGTGAAGCAATCATTAGGTGATCTTGCTGCCTTCGATCAGCACTCGATGATTCAGATCTTCAACTCGATTCCTATTCCCATCTTCTACAAGGATAACGAGGGCGTTTACAGAATGTGCAACAGAGCCTTCCTCGAAGTATTGGGGAAAGGTTACGAGGATGTGATCGGCCATACTGCGTACGATATCGCTCCACGGGACTTGGCCGAGGCGTATCACCAAGCGGATCTTGCGGTAATCGGTGCTCGGCAAATGCAGACCTATGAAGGCGAGGTGAGGCGGTCGGATGGGAGTCGGCGCGACATCGTGTTCTACAAGTCTGTGATCTTGAGGCCAGACGGGTCGACGAATGGCCTGGTTGGAGCGATGATCGACATTACCGAACGCAAACGGCTGGATCGCACCATGCACCAGGATGCCGCGCGGCGCCAGGCTTTGCTCAGCGTTTACGAGCGGTTTGGAAGCGAATTGCCGCCTCTTGATGCGCTGGTGCGGCTTGCCCTGGAAGGCGCGATTTCAGCTTGTGGGAGCGCCTGGGGGAGATTCGTCGTTTACGATGAACGGCGCGTGGGGACGGCAACTCACGAACACTCGACCTCGGAAGTGAGCGAGGAGGTCCAGAGGGCTGGATTGAGTTGTTACGGCGAAGCGGTCAATCAGGCCGCGCCGGCTCTGTCCAATCGGGGCGTGCGCTGCATGGGTGTTCCCCTGCTGGAGGCAGGACGTATAGTGGCGGTCATCGTGTTGGCCGGGCGCGATACGGATTATACTGAACTGGATGCGAGGCAGCTGCTCGCTTACCTGGAAGATGTCTGGAACTATATCCTGCGCGTCGATGCTCAGAAAAGATCTCGTGCTGCCTCTGATCGCCTGGTTCATGCGGATCGGCTGGCGTCTTTAGGTAAGATCTCCGCCGGCATAGCGCATGAGATCAATACGCCGATCGCGGCGATTCGGTTGAATCTAGAAATGCTGGCCCAAGCCAAGGATCCTGTCGTTGTTCACAAGCTGATTGAGCAACAACAGCAGGCGCTGGATCGAATTGCTGACATTGTCCGCTCGCTTCGTGCATTCGCCCGCCAGGATACCGGCGGGAATGTGCCGGTGGCACTGCACTCTGCCATTGACGGGACATTGGCCTTTGCCGGTACGGTTTACGAGAAGGCGGGAATTACGATTGACCGAAAGTATCGTAGCGCCGAGAGGATGGTCTTTGCGAATCAGGGCAAGATTCAGCAGGTGCTGCTCAACCTGATTTCCAACGCGGTGGATGCAATGGATGGCCAGCCTGAACGTCGGATTTGGATCGAGACATTCGATGAGTCGGACTTCGTCGTCATGGTTGTCCGCGACAGTGGTCGTGGAATTCCCGCCGAGGACCTTGGACGCATATTCGATCCGTTCTTCACGACTAAAGAGCCAGGAAAAGGCACCGGTCTCGGCTTGTCCATCACGCAGTCATTGGTGGAATCGATGGATGCGACGATTCTGGTCGAATCGGAAGTCGGGCGGGGAGCTCAGTTTTCGGTCCGGTTCAGACGGGGAGAGGAATAGCGCGCCTATCGCGTCAGCAGGTACTCCACAAGGCCTCCGAAGGAGTCCGCGGACAAGTCCGCACCGGTGGTTTTTCCGAAGCCGTAGGAGACGAACGCGAATGGCACTCCGGCCTTGCGTGCCGCGAAGTGATCGCTTTCCGTGTCGCCGATGTAGAGTGGCGAGCGCAAGCTGTTGCGCGTGATGACGGCGCGGATGTTCTCGGCTTTCGTGAGGCCTGTTCTTCCCCAGCACTCAAAGTCCTGGAACAGCGGTCCGAACCCCGACCACTTCAGGAATGTCTCGATATAGCCCGCCTGGCAGTTGCTGACGATGAAGAGCGGGTAGCGTTCGCGGAGCTTCTTCAGGCCTTCGCCGACTCCGGGAAAAAGGTCAGCGCCTTGTTCCGCGATGATCTTCATATCTTCTTCCGCTGTCTCATGAATGAGAGTCAGGAGCTGTGTTTCGGGCAGGCCTTCGAAGACGGTGCGGATGCAGTCCTCGTGCGAGCGGCCAGCGACTCTGCGGACGTCATCGGCCACGATGGTCCGGAATGGAATGGCATGTCGGCGGAGTACGTTGTTCCAGCCAATCGCGCAGGAGGGGCAAGTGTCCCAGAGCGTTCCATCTAAGTCGAAGATCAGGGAGTCGATTTTGTGCACGGCTGCTCGTCCTCATTACAAAAAAAGGGCCGGGCTTTGTGGGCCCGACCCCTTTGGGTTTACTTCCAAGACTGATTTTTAGCCAGATTACTTCTTGGCTTGAGCCGGCTGCGCGGCCTTC
>CAYOWB010000015.1:26630-27012 GCA_964407515.1 uncultured Bacteriovoracaceae bacterium | reverse complement strand
GTGTCCTTGGCATTCGCTGCGGCGTTGGCTGCAGACTGAGCATTCGCTGCAGCCTGTGCCGGGGTTTCCGCCACCGGCTTGCCGATGCCCACCTTTTCGAACACCTGCTTGCGGACCTTCTCGAGCGTCTCAGGATGCTCACGGAGGTACGTGCGGGCGTTCTCACGGCCCTGACCGATGCGCTCGTCCTGGTACGTGTACCAGGTGCCGCTCTTCTCGATGATGTTCATGTTCGAAGCGAGGTCGAGCAGGTCGCCTTCCTTCGAAATGCCCTGACCGTAGATGATGTCGAACTCCACTTCCTTGAAGGGAGGCGCCATCTTGTTCTTCACGATCTTCACGCGAGTGCGGTTACCGATGACGTTCTCTCCGTCCTTCAGGG
>CAYOWB010000015.1:17638-26619 GCA_964407515.1 uncultured Bacteriovoracaceae bacterium | reverse complement strand
CATACGGACTGACGAGTAGAACTTCAGTGCATTACCACCGGTCGTGGTTTCGGGGTTGCCGAACATCACGCCGATCTTCATACGGATCTGGTTGATGAAGATCACCAGGGTCTTGCTGCGGTTGATGGTGCCAGTGAGCTTACGCAGGGCTTGGCTCATCAGGCGGGCCTGCAAGCCCATGTGCGAGTCACCCATTTCGCCTTCGATTTCCGCACGCGGAACGAGGGCGGCGACCGAGTCGACGACCACGAGGTCCACGCCACCGGAGCGAACGAGCATGTCGGCGATTTCGAGTGCTTGCTCGCCGGTGTCCGGCTGCGAGATCAGGAGGTCATCGGTGCGGACACCGAGCTTCCTGGCGTAGTCGACGTCGAGCGCGTGCTCGGCGTCGATGAACGCGGCGATTCCGCCCTGCTTCTGCACTTCGGCAATCGCGTGCAGAGTCAGAGTCGTTTTACCCGAGGCTTCCGCACCGTAGATTTCTACGATACGGCCGCGAGGCAGGCCTCCGATACCGAGTGCGAGGTCGAGGCTGAGAGCCCCCGTCGGAACCGGAACCATGTCTTCCGGAACCAGCGAGTCCTTCACGCCCAACCGCATGATCGAGCCTTTACCGAAC
This sequence comes from uncultured Bacteriovoracaceae bacterium, assembly GCA_964407515.1. Taxonomy (GTDB): domain Bacteria; phylum Bdellovibrionota; class UBA1018; order UBA1018; family UBA1018; genus CAYOWB01. The sequence continues at coordinate 26,000 of CAYOWB010000015.1, read as the reverse complement.
TGTTTCTCGATAGCCTGAACCGCGAGTTCGATCGCCTTGTTCTTCTGGCTATGAGTGCTGTTGATTGAATTACGTTCCATTTCCATTCACTTCTCTCCCATGTTTCCGATCTGCTGGAGCAGTGACCGTACCATGAACAAAATGAGGAGAGAAGCGCGGGTCTGCCTTTTTTGCCGCAGTTTTTCGGCCTTTTTTGCGCTTAAGGCTCTCCGCTGTTTCTCGGGGAAAATCACGAATTTTTGAACGAGCGTCTCATTGTGGCGCAGTGCGATAGCGGTGTAGACGGTTCCGTCCAGTCCTGGAGGAGAGCCCGGGCCCAAGTGTCCGGTAATCGATGCTGAAAGTCCGGCTTCCGGAGTTTGATCGAGAACCCGTTCCGCCATCTCGACGGCGACTCGTTCGCTCACTGCGTCGTAACGGTCGAAGGTGGATGGAGGGATCCCAAGCCACCTTGATTTCGTGTCATTGCGGTAGACGACAGTCGAGCCGCAGAAGACGTTTGACGCTCCCGGGACCCGACCGAGCACTGCTGCAATCAGGCCGGAGGTGCAGCTTTCGGCGACGACGAATCGCGTCCCCGACTTCTGCAGTTCTTCGATGAGCGCCGCAGCCGCCTGATCCAGTGCCCTGAAATCCATTTAAGGTAATACTCCAAAGTGCTGAAGGACGATGATGACGATGAGCGACTGAAGACCGGCGAGCAGGTCGTCAAACATGACCCCGAAGCCTCCGGCCCAGCCGTTACCGTTCTTTGCTGCCACTTTCGACCAGCGGTCTGCTTGCCGGATGGGAGCCGGCTTAATGATGTCGAAGAGCCTGAAGAGGATGAACGCGACGATGAGCGTCTTGACGTGTGTGCCAGCCGTCCAAGCGGCGATGCCCATTCCGAGGACCTCATCGATGACGATGTTCTGGTTGTCCTCGGTGGTCATGGTTTCATCGAAGACTTTCGCGGCCCAGGTCCCGATGGCAAGGATGGCTAACCAAAGTGCGGCCTTCGCGAACCACGGCGTTCCGGCCATCGCGTAAGCAAGCGGCAGAGTGACCAGTGCGCCCATCGTTCCCGGTGCGGCGGGGAAGAGTCCGGCGCCAAGCGCGGTAGCGGCGATGACCGCGGAAGTCGCCCGCAGGCCTTTGACATTTTCCCAGCGCAGCCTTCGGCGCGAGTCGCACTTCTTCTTCTCGTTCGGGAGGCGTTTGGGGCTCATGATGTTTCTCCTTGGACGGATCGCAGACGTTCCAGCATGTCGGCGGGGATTGCTGCCGGCCGGCCGGTCTCGTTGACGGTGGCTGCTTGAATGCGTGCGTTCAGAATACGGGTTTCGTCGCGCCAGATCGTCTGTTCGAGGGCGAAGGATGCCTTTTTCAGCTCCGTCATCCGGGTTTCGATCTCCAGGCGTTCGCCCATGAACACCGGTCTCAAGTAGTCGACTTCCAGGTGCGCTATGACCGGCCAGCGCTGCCATTCCTTGAGCTTCTCAAGCGTGATTCCCACGGATTCGAGGACCTTCCACCGCGCATGCTCGAGGTAGCTCACGTAAACGGCGTGGTTCACGTGACCGTAGCTGTCGAGCTCGTAACCTCTCACTTCGAGGCTGGTGCGGTGGGGCTGAGGCATTGCGGGGAGCCTATTCAGAATCGGGCCGATCGGCAACCAAAAGGTGGCCCCCACCTTTTGGTCTAGCGCCGCGTCATTTCCGGGATGCGCGGGGATGTGGAGGCGTCAGGGGCGCTCCGCTTCATCTGCCTGCCGGAGGAAAGTCAGACGATAGTTTTTTCTGTGGCTTTTTGTGCACCACGGCGCGCTGATGGTATCCTTGGGGTGTGAAAATCGCCTACCGTTGCTGGATACTGCCCCTGGTTATTCTTTCCTGCGCTTGTTCACTGAGTCCGAATGAACATTCGGCGCTCCAGTCACTTGAAATTCGAATTCCTCCGCAGTCGCGGCTGCAGTCGCTCACGGCGGCGCCGGCAAGCGTGGATGGTTTTGAGTGCCTTGGGGTCCAAGTGACCGGCCCTGAGATCGTCGGAGCGGCATCGGATCTGGACTGCTTGACCCCGGGCATGCCCTCTCCCGGAATCATCGCGGGCTTCGTGCCTGCCACGACCGGGGGAACGCTTCGGGTTGTCGTCCCTGCTGGACCGGCGCGTGTGATTCAGGTTTTCGGTGTGAAGACCTCGGGCGCGTGTCCCGGAAATATCTCTTCCGTTCGGGGTGATCTGCATGGAAATACGGCATTGGAAGACGCCTACGAAATTGGACGGACGACCGCGGATATCTATGCGGATAGCGAAATCAGTATTCAATCGAATTATCTGAGTGCGGCGAATGCTCGGCCCATGTTCTGCGAGCGGACGAATGGGGCTTCGACCTCGGTAGGCGGAATCAATCTGGAAGTGCCGATTGAGCTACTCGATGATGGAGTTGAATCCCAAGCCACGCCAAAGGTTTTTGAGCGCAGTCGGACTTCTTTGGATACCGCTGACTATGACGGGACGGTCGAGTACGCGTTCGAGGTCGTTGCCTCGAATTCGGATTCGTCGAATCCTCATGTTCTGAGTCTGGTGAATGGCGCGAGCGTGTCGGTGGCCTCGATTTCCGTGCCGGCCAATACCATCCAGTCGACTCGATTCAAGGTGGCTTTTGTGCCGACCGCCGGGAGCAATACCTACCGAATCCAGACCGAGGGCACCAGTAGTATTGGGCAGCTCAAGGCCTACATGGGAAGAATTCTCGTGCGGCAGACCGGGGCCACCAAGACGCGAATCTACTATCCTCTTGCGTCGGCTGCTTATGATCATACGACCCCCATGGAGGATAGCAGCTCCGGATATTTTGATACGTCCACCTCCTCTGCCTACTCGCAACCGAATCCGATTCGCTACTCGATCTGGAAAAAGGATCTTTCGGTTCTTTCCGAGCTGGCCGGAGCGACTCCCTGGACTTTGGAGGCCGTGTTGATGAGTAGCAGTGGCAGCGCGAGCGCGAGAGCGATGCTTCATCGGACGGATGGGACGCCGGTGAGCGCGTCCGAGGTCACGACAAACGCGACGGCGGTGACCCTCGTGAGTACCAGTTTTTCGGATAGTTCTGCGAATTTCGATGATCAACAACCGTTCGAGCTGCGAATCAGCAGCACGAGCAGCTTTCCGGTCTATGCTTACAAGGCGGGTCTCTGGGTAAGGTTGCAGAATTTGTCCAAGGCGCTGGTACTCTATCGTTTGAGTCGTTTGGTGAGTTACACGGGCTCCACGGCGGTCCAGAACACCAACCAGCGAACGGAAGTAAGGCATTCGCTATTTTCCAATCCCGTGCCATTTCTGGAGTTGGTCGGATCGACTTCCTGCGGAGCCGGACAGCACTATGTGAGCTTCGAGTCGCATGGCACGGATGACGTGGGAACCGCGAGTGGCCTCAATCATGGGGCTAAAGAGCTGACCTCGGTCAAGCAGCGACTCGCCTTCTCGGACGTGAGTGCCGCGGGACATGAAGGTTATCGATTCATCGGGTCGTTCTATGGCTGTTCGGGGGTTTCGCTCGATGTGAGCCAGACGAGTTACGGGATCAAAGCTTCGAAATGAAGCGCGGCCGCCCGCGGTACACCCAACTCCCACCGGTACCGAAAATTGGAACCGATCGTTCTGAGCGGCTGCTCTGAGTGGCCCCTCCGGCTTTCCGGCTTGGCATCGCGGCACTGATCATCACGGCCTTCGGCACCCTTTTCCTATCCCCGGCGCGGGCCTCTAGCGGACTCTCGCGGACGAGCTTCGGAGCCGAGTTGGTCTATTCCGATCCCTATCTCAGGAGCGTGCCGGAACATGACGGCTTGTCGCCGGCTCATCTCCGGTTCGGACTGGCCGCGGTCGCTGATATGAGTAGTTCGGCTCTCAGTCCTTAGCGCGGAAGACTGGTGGCGGATCGAGACGCGCTCTTCTGGCGCTATCGGGACCGTCAGGTCTATCTGGGCACGACGTATCAGGATGGAGTAACGCGGTACGCGCGATTTCTCGGATTCCATCTGGCTGCATGACGAAATCACGGGTCAGACGCTTCAGTTCTTGAATAAGAACGACTTGGACTTCGAACTTTGCGGGCGTTAAGCTCCAGCCATGGCACAATTAGTTTGTCCCTGGTGGCTCGGTTATCTCCTGGCTTGTCCAATTCGGCGGTTGCTGCAGAAGCCCGAGGCAATCGTTGGCCCGTACTTGAAGCCGGGCATGACGGTGCTCGAGGTTGGGCCGGGGATGGGATTCTTCACTCTGCCGATGGCGCGACTGATGAAAGACAACGGCCGTGTCGTGGCGCTCGATATCCAGCCGAAGATGCTCGCAGTGCTTTCGAAGAAGGCCGCCAAGGCTGGCCTCGCCGAGCGGGTTGAGACGCGGGTGGTGAAGGAAGACTCCCTTGGGGTTTCCGATCTGAACGGCGCCGTGGACTTCGCGTTGCTCTTCGCGGTCGTTCACGAGGTTCCTGATTCCGCCCGTCTTTGGAAAGAGGTGGCCGCCTCGATGAAGCAGAACGGAATGGTCCTTTTCTCGGAGCCGAGCGGCCACGTGAGCGAAGAAGGCTTCGCTCGAAGTCTCGCCGAGGCGGCGCGGGCTGGGCTTCAGGTCGTGGATCGCCCCGTCATTCGCGGCGGCAAGACGGCCGTGTTGAAGCGGGCGTGAGGGGGTAAGTCAATCCTCCTTCACGTACTCAAAAAGGCGGACAACTATTGAGTAGACTCAACGCGTCGCGAAACGTTCCCCGTTCCTTCAATGTTCACCCTTGTGAACCGTGCGAGGGTTCGACTAAGCTCTGACCGAATGGACAGGAATCGCGCGGACGAGATCCGCAAGAGATACAACTTCAGGTGGGAGATCCTCGACGTGATCGTCGGCGGGCGCTCCGCCATTGATTACACCGCGGGGTTCCACATCTCGAAGCTGGAAGACGCCGACCGCTTTCTGCGGAGCTACGGCTACGACCTCGATAACCCGATCGAGCGCGCCGAAGTCTTCGGTTACTTCCATGAAGCGCTGAGCTTCATCCGCAAGTACTTCCTGCAGCCGGACAATCCGGATGGCCTCAAGCTCGAAGTCCCGCGCAAGATCGTCGAGCTGACCGATGTCCGTGAACTCTTCCTGATGTCCTGCCTCAAGCAGTACAACACGCCGAACGAGCAGCAGGGCACCATGCTTCGCAACTGGGCGTGCGCCATCCTCAAAGTCATGCATACGATCGCGCATATCGATCAGGATCTGCGCGGCGCGTATTTCGCGGATATTCAGACGCAGATTCTCGATCGTTTCTATCGCGTGATTCACCGCGAGCAGAACGGACAGCTTTTTCTGGGAGAGCGCGAAGACGATCCCGACCGGGTGGATCTCAAGGCTTTCGAAGTGAAGCCTAAGAAGACGCGCGACTCGATTCTGATCAAGCTGCTCCATAAGCCCGAGAACGTGGCCGAGGAAGTCTTCGACCGCGTGGGTCTGCGCTTCGTGACCAACACGAAGCTCGATGCCCTGCGCGTGGTGAAGTACCTCAAGGACAAGATGATCGTCATGCCGCCGAACATCAAGCCGAGCCGTTCTCGCAACACGCTCGTGGACGTCGAAGACTTCCGCGCCCAGCTGAGCGAGCTGCTTTCGCGCGCTGAACGTGGTGACATCACCGAGGAGACTTTGCACACCCGGCTCGAAGCGGCCGCCCATGCGCCGCTCGTCGCTCCGGATAATCCGCATTCGAGCGAGTTCTATCGCGCGATCCAGTTCACGGGTCGCCAGATGATCAAGCTCAAGAACCCGCTTTACGACGACCTCAAGGAACTGAAGTCGCAGTCCCGCGGACGGCCCGTCGATGACTACGTTCAGAAGCTCATCGACCGGCTGGATCTCAAGTATCTGCAGCGCGAGATCCGCTTCTTCTATCCGTATGAAGTCCAGATCGTCGATCAGAGGAGCTTCGAGGATAACGAGAAGGGGCGCAGCGCTCACGGAGAGTACAAGCGTGCCCAGGTTCAGACCGCCATGAGGCGAGTCATGGGGACCTTGGTGGATGCCCTACGATAGCGACGTCGTTCTTCTCGGAACCGGAGTCGCGCCTCTCATCGCAGCCAGCCGGTTGATGGCCGAGGGCCGCTCCGTCCTGGCTCTCAATCCTGAATGGGACTTCTTCAGCGAGGAATCCGAACTTCCGCTCGATCCGTTCTGGCCCGTCGATGCCACCAGTCTTTCCGTCGCGCGACTCAAGAGAAGTTCCCCGCAACGTGTTTTGGAGGAGTTGCGGCCCGACTTTCCTGGGGCGATCGAGCTTTGGCCTGCTCTCCAGGGCGGCGGTTATCACGACTTCTCCGCGCCGCATGTTCGTGCACGGACGCGCGTTTGGATGAATCGCGGCACGGACTGGGATCGTCTTGAAGCGCTTTACGTCGAGGGCGGCGACGCTGGCTTAGCCCCGACCCTCGCCGAGCGCGCCACTGCGTTGAAGTGGTTCCCGGGTGTCTCACCCAAGGCGCAGCCCGAAGACGACTTGCGATGCCTCGTCCTTCCGAGGATCTGCGACTACGATGTGTCACGCTACCGCAACGGGCTCCTTGAGTTTGTGCGCGAACGCCTGGGGCGGGAGAAGGTGATCTGCGCGGCTTCTCAGATCGCGCTGACGCCCGATGGAATCCGTTTTCACTCCGACGGACAGGCCCGTACGGCGTTGATTCGTGAAGGCCTTCTCGTGTTCTGGACTCCTAAAATGACCCGTTGGGTGCTCACGCAGGCGAAGAAGGCTGAAGTGATTCCTGCCTGCAAGCCCAAGGGCATTCGTCTTTGGGAGCAGTGGTCCTTGCTCTCGCGTGAAAAGCTCGATCCCAACGTCGTCGCAGCGTTCGAGAACTTGCTCGCATGGGCCGAAGTCGATGGCGCTCCGAGCGCTGACCAGGCAGTGGTGGATCGGCTCTCTGTTTTGCGGGCCGGGCCGTTGCTCGATACGCATCGGATGGAGTCGGCGGCATCGGCCGACTCGTTCGGGAGTCTGTCGAGCCTTTGTCACGACTTCCTGAAATGGGATAAATTTTCCGTCCGTTCGCTGAAGACGCGAGCGGTCTTTGAGTGGGATCGCGGTCCACGCTTCTTGCCGACGCGGAGTCTCGCCAAGGGAGCCTACCGCGCGGAAGTCGTGTGTGGTTGCGATGGCCCTCTGGCTGATGTGGCGGGTGCCGCTCGGAAGGCCTGCTCCATTCTCGATGTCGCGACGGGAGGGCGGGCATGAGCTTCTCGGTACGTGATGGATCGTTTGACGTCCTGGTGGTGGCTGGACCACGCGTCAAGCCTTGGCCCTCCGTCGGTGCGTGCGCGATTTCCTCGCTATGCGCGGAGGTGGGGCTTACCGTCGGATTCCTGGGAGGCGAGACGCTCTCTCCTCGTGGCGTGATTCCATTGCCCGGGACTGGCGGGCTCGTCCTCGCTGAAGACGTTCAGCATCGGATTCATCGCATTCGTGCGCGTGCGATCGTGCGCCTGACTTCGTTTCCGCAGCTTCCGGATCCGTTTCCGGGGTCAGATTCGCCCGGCTTGATTCCGCTTTCCACGGCGCTTCGGCTGGAAAAGGAAGCGCGCGTATCCTGGACTCCGGGCGTCGTGGTCCTCGGCACGGGCAATGCGGCGCTTCGGTTCGCATCACGACACCTGGATCGGGGCATCTCCGATGTGATTTGCGTCGAGACCCATTGCCAATGGGGCGCCAAGCGGTATGCCGGGTGGGAGGTGGAGCGCAGGCGGTTCGAATTAGCGGGCGGGAAACTGATCGAAGGCCGTGTCACTCAACTCGAACGTAAGTCACCCCTGGTGTGGAGCGCGACGATCGAAGAGCGCAGTGGCGGAACTCGGAGCGTGGAAGTGGCTCGTGTCGTTTCAGCGGGTCCGTTCGAGGATCGTCCTGCTGTCCGCGAATACCCCCCGGGTTCGTTCCTATTCGAAGTCGAGCAGACTGCCGGTGAGGCGCGCGAAGACGATGTCGAGGGATGGTCGTTTGAGGCGGAACGGGGAGCTCTCCTGGCCGCCAAGATCATTCGTACGCTGGTGGACGATCTGGGTGAGCATCGTGAGAAAGTCGAGCGTGTGCAGAAGCGCGCGCGCATCCGCCTCAAGCGTTATCTCAGGCATCGGATCGAGCCGTTCGACCCCATTTTTCAAGGAAAGTGGCTCGCAGCTCAGGAGCTGAACCGGATCAGGACTTCGCCACTTGTCCCTCAGCGGAGACTGCAGAAGAAGTCCACTGCCTCGATTGAGTGCTTCGAGGATATCCCGTGTGAACTCTGCGCTTCAGCTTGTCCCGAAAAGGCGATCAGCTTTTCGCGGAGTACGGGCCGCATGATCTTCGAGGATAAAT
>CAYOWB010000015.1:17381-17612 GCA_964407515.1 uncultured Bacteriovoracaceae bacterium | reverse complement strand
GTGTGTCCCGCCGGGGCCATCTCGCTCGTGCACGAGAAGGGAGACGGTGAGGCGTCGCACCTCGTGTTACCGTGGCGTGATAGGAGACGGTGGAGTACCGGTCAGATCGCGATTCTTCTCAATCGGAAGGGCGAGAAGCTGGGTTCCGTTCGTGTGGCGGATGTCCGCGATGAAGGCACTCCCGCCGTGCAGCTGGTGAAGCTCGATGTGCCGTCTCACCTGCTCTGGGAG
>CAYOWB010000015.1:14325-17346 GCA_964407515.1 uncultured Bacteriovoracaceae bacterium | reverse complement strand
CTTCGGTCGACGAGGAGTTCGTCCGAAAGTTCAATGAAAAGGAAATCGAGCGGGTCGAGATCGTTTTGAACGGGGAAAAGCGATTAGTGCGGGACCGGATCCGCCTTACTTCGGCTTTGTTCGAAACGGGGCAGGAACGCGCGGAAGACACGCTTTATTGCGATGACGGGAGTTGCGGCAGGTGCCAGGTCATCGTCGACGGGGTGAAGCGGTTGGCTTGCCGGACCGATGTGCACCGCGGGATGAACATTAAATTGAAGTCGATGCGCCCGGCGCCGAAAGCGCAGCCGCACCTGTGTTCCTGCATGGGCGTCACGCGCGAGAAAGTGATCGAGCGCATTCAGCAGGGGAACTTGCGCTCGCCTGAGGCCGTGCTGGCAATGACTCATGTCGGCGAAGGAAAATGCCACGGGCAGGGATGCCAGGATGCATTCCGTCGCGTGCTTTCAGAACAGGGAATCGATGCCTCTCAGTGGATTGACTGGAGATTCCCGTGGTCCGACTGGGTGCTGAACCCGGCTCCTCACGAGTAGTCGCTACTCGGAGACTGGTTCGGTTCCCTTCTTCTTCGGAAGCTTCAAGAGGCTCTCGCATACGGTGGCGAAAGCGTCCCTTGTCTTTGGATCAGCTTTCCGAATGGCGTCGTAGAGCAATCGCATGAACTCGTGATCCGCCGGATCGACAATGATGTGAGGGACTACATCCGGAGAGGCTTGGGCAGGTGCGGAGCCTTCGGGCACTCCGAGCCGGTCCGACAGCTTCAGGGAGTATTCCTTTCCCATCAGTCCGGTGAGTTCGGCGTCCGATACGAGTAACGCCTTGGTGAGAGTCGGGATATGGACAGGAGGCAGTGGAGTAACCCCTCGTTCTACGTTGGAGATGAACTGCGTCGTGACTGGGGGGGTAAACATCATTCCCAGCGCCCTTTGAGACAGGCCCAGAGCTTCCCGTCGTTGCCTGATAAACGCGCCGACCAGATTAGGTCGTTTTGGGGTGTCAACCATATTAAAAATGTTAACGCCACGCGTTAATTTAGTCAATAAATCTGATTGTCAGATAAAGTAATGAAATTAAGAGGTTCTGAGGCGCTCAAGTTGGAGTTTTCCTTCGCGTTCAAAGTATTGGCGCAGAGCGAGGTTGTCTGGGCGGAGGAGGTCCGGATCACTCTTGAGGAGGTCACGGGCATCATCTCGGGCCTTGAGAAGCCAATCTTTGTCACGGACCAGGTTAGCCATTCTGAAGGGCAAGCCCCCTGCCTGCCGAACTCCCAGGAATTCCCCGGGGCCCCGGATCTCCAGATCCGCTTCGGCGATCTTGAATCCGTCGGTCGTTTCTTCGAGGACTTCCAGGCGCTGTGAAGTCGTTTCGCTGGTCGAGCGGGCGGCGAAGAAGAAGCAGTAGGACTGTGCTGACCCGCGTCCCACGCGACCCCGGAGCTGATGCAGTTGCGAGAGGCCGAACCGTTCGGAATGCTCCACCGCCATGATCGTCGCGTTCGGAACGTCCACGCCCACTTCGACGACCGTCGTTGAAACGAGGATCTGAATCTCGTTCTTCTGAAACCGTTCCATGACGGCGGCCTTCTCGTCGGGGCGCAGCTGTCCGTGCAGGAGTCCCACGCGGAATTCTTTGAACACGTTGTTGGAGAGATTCTCCGCTTCCGCCACCGCTGACTTCAGCGAAGTGAACCCTTCCGCCTCGCTCTCGTTGACGAGTGGATAGATGAAGTAAGCCTGGTGTCCGGCTTTGAGTTCCACTCGGATCTTCTCGTAGGCCTGGGCTTTGCCATCCGTCCGGACCACTTTCGTGATGATTGGAGACCGGCCGGGCGGCACATGGGTGATGGTCGAAACGGACAGATCGCCATACGCAGTCAATGCCAGGGTGCGCGGAATCGGGGTCGCGGTCAGTACGAGTGAGTGCGGGAAGATGCCTTTCTGCGTTTCAGGATCCCGGCGCGTTCCCTTGAGTCGGAGCGTGCGACGTTGCTCCACGCCGAAGCGATGCTGCTCGTCGATCATGATGTAGACGAGATTCCTGAATTCGACCGGAGGCTCGAGCAACGCATGCGTTCCGATCAGGAGAAGCGGAACTCCGGCTGCTAGTTCACTGAGCAGTAGCGCGCGGTCGGAGGCCGAGGTCTTTCCCGTCAGCAATCGGACCGGCAGCTTTCCTTTGAAGAGCTTGCCCGCGTTCTTGAAGTGCTGCTCAGCGAGAATCTCCGTGGGCGCCATGAGTGCGGCCTGCGCGCCCTGTCCGATGACGGCTCCCGCGGTCAGGAATGCGACGGCTGTCTTTCCGGATCCGACGTCGCCTTGGATCAGGCGATTCATGGGGTGCGGCTGTGCCAGGTCCTGCATGATCTCGACGATGGCCTTGTCTTGGTGTCCGGTCAGTCGGTAGGGCAGGAGTGCGCGCAGTTCACCGAGAAGCGTCTGGCCGGTGGGGTCTTTCAGTGCCGGCGCCGAAGCCTTCTCCATACGCAGTCGCTGGCGCAGGATCAGGTATTCGAATTTGAGGAACTCTTCGTAGATGAAGCGTGCGTGCGCGGGAGTGTCAAACTCGGCCATTTCCTCGAGCTTGCTGTTTTCGGGTGGAAAATGGATGGAACGTACCGCGACAGGAAGGGGGGGGAGCCGGTGGGCTTCCAGATAGCGCCGAGGAATGTCCTCGGTGAGTGTGCTTCCGTACTTCTCAAGCGCGTTCCAGATGACCTTGCGAAGAATACGCGTCGAGACTCCCTCGATCTCCGTATAGACTGGCACGATGCGACCCACATCCACCGAGTCTTCCGCGTCCAGGGTGCTGCCCCAGTTGATCTCGGGATGAGTCATGTCGGGGCGGCCCATGTAGGATTTCACGACACCGGTCGCGATCAGTTGAGCGCCCTGTTTGAACTGGGCTTCCATTCCCCGCGGAGCGTGAAACCACTTGAGGCTCATCGGTCCGGTCTCGTCGCCGCAACGCACTTCGAGGATGGTGCGTCCATGGCGTGTGGGGATTTTGCGGATGCTGCTTACG
>CAYOWB010000015.1:0-14298 GCA_964407515.1 uncultured Bacteriovoracaceae bacterium | reverse complement strand
CGCGTACCCGTTTCACCTGGCTTCGATCTTCGTAAGCGCGCGGAAAGAACGTGAGCAGTTCCTTGACCGTGGAAATTCCCCGTGACGCGAAGATCGCCCCGAGTCTCGGCCCCACGCCTTTGACGAATTGAACAGGCGTTTCCGCCTTATTCGTATCGAACTTCAACGATGTTGTAGACGATCTTTCCTTTTGGAGCATTGACCGTCACTTCGTCGCCTTCCTTATGGCCGATCAGTGCTCTCGCGATAGGAGAGGTGATTCCTACTTTGCCGTTCTTGATGTCGGCTTCGTCGACACCGACGATCTTGTAGGTCACGGACTTCTCGGCATCGACGTCTTCGAGTTCAACAGTGGCGCCGAATACGACTTTGTCCGACTTGATCGTCGAGGGGTCGATGACTTGCGCCGCGGCGAGCTTGCCATTGATTTCCTGGATGCGGCCTTCGATGAAGCTCTGGCGTTCCTTCGCTGCCGAGTAATCGGCGTTCTCAGAAAGGTCGCCGTGGCCTCGCGCCACTTCAATGGCCTTAATGACGCTCGGACGTTCAACCGACATCAACTGCTTCAGTTCTTCTTCGAGCTGGCGTTTGCCAGCCACCGTCATCGGAAACTTTTCGGTCATAGAAACTCAGGCGTAGCACAAACCTAAGAGAAAGCAAGGAGCGGTTCCGGAATGATTACTAAACCTTTGATGTTTCAATGGGTTATTGCCGCCGTAACAGTTGATCAAATTCGTACACTAATGAGTTAATCCGTGGTAAAGTTCCGTGTCGCTTAGGCTGAGGTGCCTAGATGAAGTGGAAAAGTGCATGGCATCAAATCTGGATCGGTTTCTGGGTCGCGTGGGTCGCCCTGACTCTCGCGTTTCCGGTGTCGTCCATGCACGCCGTGGCGGACGACAATCCACCGCCATCCGGGTTTCCTTCCTCGGTGGGCGATTTTTTTGAACGCGCGCTCGTCATGTTGGAGGGCGCCTCCTGGATCCTTTCCGATGAAGAGATCGATCGCATGGTCGGTGATCCGTGGACCATGAAGCCCGTTACCGCAGCGAAGTTCAATGTTCTTCCAAGCACCGTGCGTATGGCGCTCCTCTCGGGAATTGTCGATCGGTTCCAGAACATCGATCTGGTCGCCAGCGGAGGTGCGGATGCGGTTTTCAGTCAGGCTCCCGCCGTCCTGGTGATGAACCAGGACGCCAGCCGAACGTTGATCAATTCTATGTTGAGTACCCTCACTGGCCATTTCAACGCCGAAGAGTTGGTCGATCTGGGGGTCTATCTCCTCTCCAAATTTTCTTTTTTCCCGAAGACGATGGCCGAGTGGAACCAGGCCAAAAGGCACTTCGTTCAGTATGACCTCTGGCTCGGGCTTGCCGCCATTCTTGGGACGATGCTGGCTACGAATAACGGCACGCTGACGGTATCCGGCTGGCTAGTGAAGCTCGGAAAGGGCAAAGAGCCTTTTCGTTTAGGGTTTTACACCTCGGTTAAGCATGTCGGCGCAAAGATGCATCAAACCGCGAGTTATGGCATGAAACTGTCATTTGCCGGCTTCTACGGGCGAGCGCTCGTGGTGGATCGGCCAGTTACGGAGATGGAAAAGAAGACGGTGGAGTTCTCGCTGAGCAAATACTGGATTCGCGTGCCTGGAAAGACCAATGGCTGGGAGTTCGCGGCCTCGGTGCTCGGCAAGTATCTGTGGGAACATGGCGATCCGAAGCGTGAAGGGGACTTCATCCTTAGGGCTTCGGGATTTGCGCGCAAGATGGGGCTCTTCGATGATCCCTATCTCGCGTTGTTGATGAGCGCCGACTTCCAAACGAACTTCAAAGAAGAGCATTCGGTGTTAGTTTCGACGGGCATTGAGGATAACAGCAGTGGCATCGCCGCGCTGGTGCGCGGAGGTGTTGCCGTGGATCGGGAGGGGACTCGTGTCGGTCATCTCGGCGTCACCGTGGGCGGCCCTTTTGAGCCACGCGGACGTTTCATCGATAGACGGATGGTATCCTGCGCGGGGCGCCTTAAGGAAACGGTTAGAAGTGCTCAACGCAAAGAGAAGCTGATCTGGGAAACCTTGGAGAAGATGCTTCACTTCGGGACGGGCGCGTATACTGAAAACGAGGAAAGGAACCTGGTTTACGAATTACAGGTTCGCGAGCGCGCGCTGAAGAAAGCGAACGAGAGCTTGAAGCGCGCGCTGGATAGCTATCTTGTGTCCCGTAACGAGTACTACCGCATCAGCGGACGGGATCCTCAAACGTTGACCATGCGTGACACCATTCTGGATCGTCCGATCTTTGAGTATGCGATGCGAAAATTCTATCCGAAGAAGGTGCTCGAGGAGGAGATGGCCGGCGCCAGGAAAGACCGGAAGCCAGGAGGACCAATCCGGCTGATCAGGTCTTCTTCTTGAAAAGTGCTTCGGCGGCGGCTTTCAAGCTGTCACGTGAGGCGGCTCCTCCGCCAATGCCTGATTTCGGTTTGAAGTAATCGCAGAAGTTCGAGCGTTCCTTGTCGCCGACCGGGTCAGCTTGAGGCTCACGGCAATCGTTTTGCGAGCCACGCTCGTACATTTCGCAGCCTTTGCAGACGCGCGTATCGCGGCCGCATTGCGGGCAGCGGTCCGAGCGGCCAAAGTCCAACGGTCCAAGCTGCTTGCCACAGTTCCAACAGGAACCACCGTTTGCGTATTCCATGACTCTTCTTTAAGGGAAATCGACCCCGGTTGTAAACTGGAGCTGGATCTGGTCTTCCGGCTTCCCGCGATTATGAAGCTGCACGGCTTGGCCGAGGTGTGCCTCATTGGTGTGTAAGACGCTAAAGGCGAAGATAGCGCTCGTCCCCGCGATGGCCACGCCAGTGATTGCTCCGATGTTTCGGATGCTCCGGCCGCTGTTCGTTCGTACTCCGTTCTCATCGCGCATGTTTGAGCCGATGATCCAGGAGGCGAGGCCGGTGACCACGCCGAGGGTCGCGATATAGGCTGATGCCTGAACGCGCCTGCGATTTCGCTGGTACGTGTCCAGCTCGACTACGGATTCCGGTACTGTTTTCAAGATCGCCCTCAGGCCTTCGCCGTCCTGTCCGACATTGGAATCGACCGGGATCACCTTCCCGCGATAAATAGCCGTGCGGTTACACTGATAAGCTTCGGGCGGCGCCTTTCTTGAAAGCGAAGGCGGTGCGCTCGGTCCGACGCTAGCCGCTTCCCGCGGGCATGACTCGGCGGCGGCATTAAAACCGTGAAGGCAGACGGACAAGAGAGCTGCCCAAAGAGATACAAAGACGGGGACCTTCGTTCGGCGCATTCTTATTTGATAGCGGTCCGAGGTGGGGTTTGACAACCGCCAATCCGTTCTGAGTAAATGCACTGCAATATGATGAAGGAGTTCCTGGAAAAGCTTTATAGGAAGTACCATCGCCGGGATCTTCTCTCGTCCGATCCAGTCGAATTTGTTCATTCCTATGTCAGCCCTCGCGACCAGGAGGTCGTCGCCTTGCTTGCTGCCTCCTTGGCCTATGGGAACGTCCGGCAGATTCGTCGCTCGATCGCCTCCGCGCTCGAAAGAATGTCTGAGGTGTCGCCGGAAGGGCCTGCCACCTTCGTTGATGGATTGTCCCAAGCAGCGTTTCGCAGAAAGGCCGGCAGGGCTTTTCAAGGGTTCGTTCATCGGTTCAATCGTGGCGAAGATGTCGTCTTACTGCTGCATCTGCTGTCGAGAAGCTGGAAGTCGCATGGCACACTCGGGGCACATTTCGGATCCCTGATGGAGCCTTCGGATTCGCACATCGGTCCTGCGTTGGATCGCTTGGTCCGGGAGTGGAAGTCTTGGGCAGGAAAAGACTCGAGCGGGTCCTTTGGATTCTTGGTTCCGCGTCCGGAGGATGGGAGTTGCTGCAAACGCTGGTGCATGTTCCTGCGTTGGATGGGGCGGCGGGACGAAATCGATCCGGGCTTGTGGTCGTCCATCGTGAGTCCGCGGCAGCTCATTATTCCCTTGGATACCCATACCGGGCGGATCAGCCAGTATCTCGGACTGACCGAGCGTCGTACTTTGGACTGGAAGGCGGCCCTGGAGGTTACGGATTCATTGCGGCTACTGGATCCGAATGACCCGACAAAATATGACTTTGCGCTTTCGCGTCTCGGAATACTTGATCTTTGCCAAAAGACGCATCGTGTGGAAATCTGCAGTCAATGCGAGCTGAAACCCGTGTGCCGGTTCTCCCGGTCTCTCACCCGGAAATGAATACGCGTTTGGTGGCTGTCGGTCTGGCCATCTACGCCTTGAGTACTTTGCTTTCCATGGCGGCCATGAGTATCGGAGTCGCCCTGGCATTTCTCCTGTTACTGATCGGTCTGCGCGGCCCGGTGTCGTGGTGGAGAATGCTTCGGTCGGACGTGGTCTCGAACCGATGGTGCCGGAGGTACTTGTTCGCGGCTTCAGCTCTGGCCTTGGCGTGTGTCCTGAGCCTGGTCGTGGCCTGGGTGAGCCCGCTTGGGTATGGCGGTTCGTTCGTCAAAGTTTCGTTCCTGAAGGACATCGCGAAGCTCTGGTATCTTTTTCTTCCGCTTCTTTTGATGGCGCCCTTTCGGCGTCTCGCCCCGGGGGAAAAGAAGGCCGTGATCACGACTTGGCTGACCGGCTTCCTGGTTCTTGCCGCGATCGGGGTGGTTCAGCACTTCACGGGATGGCCACGCCGCCAGCCGATTCCGTATACGTTGCGCTACCACGCGACTTTGTTTCTTGGGCACCATCTCTCCGTTGCCAGCATCATGATCTTTCCGTTCTTCGCGACATTGGATCTTGCCCGTCGCAAGGGCGCATCTTCAATGACGTGGCTCCCTCGGGCCGTATTGCTGTTGAGCGTGCTTCTGGGGTTGGCGATGCTCGCCGCGACTTATTCGCGGATGTTATGGCTGGCGTTGCCTGTAGGTCTTGTCCTGTGGACCGTACTTGTTCTCCCGCGCAGGTGGGCCGTGGGGGCGGCTGTCGTCCTTGCTCTCGCCATCGCCGGTGTCGCGCAGGTTCCGGAAGTTCAGCGCCGCATGAATGACGGTCTCGGTGTCGGCACGCGGTTCGAGCTTTGGAAAGCCAACTGGGAGTTCTTCAAGGCGAGGCCGTTGACTGGCGCCGGGTGGCATCACAATCTGGAGTTGGCAGGATACTACCTTTCGGCTCAGCCGCGGCAGGGCGGGCCGATCTTCGTCGGTCACGCGCACAACAATGTGATCGAAATGCTCGGTGGGACTGGTGCACTCGGCTTGCTGACTTGGGCGTTCTGGTGCCTGACGGTTCTCGTGCTGACCTGGAGTAACCTGAAGAGGGAGAAGGCGGCTATCGGGTTTTCCCTGGGACTGTTCTGTGCCTGGATCGTGTTTCAGTTGAATGGACTCACCCAAGTGAACTTTTGGGAGTCGAAGGTCTTGCATCAGATGATGCTGGTGACCGCCTGGTCCTTGGCGTGGTCGTTCACTCGTGAAGAAGGAACGGCCGAATGAGAGTCATCATTGACGCTCGCATGGTGGGACCAGTTCAGCATGGGATCGCGCGGTATGTGAAGCTCATGGCGGCGGGGCTGGCCGGAATTCGTCAACAGGCCGGAGGGCTGTCTTATGAGCCGGTGTTTCTGGTGCAGCCGGAACTGCCGGACAACCTGCGCGAAGAGTGGTTCGGCGGATTCGAACAGATTGAAGTATCGACTCCTTTTCTCCACCCCTCTGAGCTTTGGGCTCTTCGGGGTGTCCTGAAAAAGGGAGGTGCGGACCTCTATCACAGTCCGTCGTTTTCGTGCGTGATTGATCCTCCTTGCCCTTGGATCGCCACGGTCCACGATCTGAATCACCTTCACTTCGGCGGGCGGGCCAAGAAGCTTTATTATCGTGCGTTCCTCAGGCCTTTCATTCGCAAAGCGGCGGCCGTCCTGACGGTTTCGGAGTTCTCCCGGCACGAGATCGCTGAGTGGTCCGGGTATCCCGAAGCGAAGATCGAGCTGGCGTACAATGCGATGGATCCGTTGCTGACTTCGCCTCTGGGCGAAGGTGAGACTGATGCAGTCTTGAACCGGCTCGGGTTGCGCCGCAACGGCTACATTCTATGTATGTCGAATCCAAAACCGCACAAGAACGTCCGGTTGCTCGTCGAGGCGTACGCCGAGTTCCGGCGACAGACTGGAGACGCCGATGTTCCGGAGCTGGCGTTGACCATGCGTGAATACGGTCATCGGAAGGGCGTGGTCTCCGTCGGGGGCTTGAAGGAGCGCGAGGCGCGGGCGGTTCTTTCCGCAGCGCGCGCATTGTTCTTTCCGTCTCTTTATGAGGGCTTCGGGCTTCCGCCTGTGGAGGCCGCGGTCCTAGGCGTCCCCTTGGCGGTATCCACGATTCCGCCGCATCGCGAAGGATTGTCGGAGCTCGCCGCCGGTGAAGTGCATTGGGTGGATCCGACAGACTTCCACGGCTGGGTGAATGCCTTTCATCGTGCACATCGTGGCGACTTGATGCAGCCCTCTGGTGCAAGCCGCCAGAAGACTTTGGCGCGGTTCGGCGTGGCGGCGCTGGGGACGCGTATGGACCAAGTCTACCGTCGCGTGCTAGGACTGGCTGTATGAAACACATCATCGTTACCAGAGGCGCCGGCTTCATCGGTTCGCATCTATGCGAGGCCTTGATGGATCGCGGATATGCGGTTACGGCAGTCGATAATTTCGTCACCGGTCGCCGCAAGAACATCGAAGCAGCATTGAAGAGACCTGAATTCCGCTTCTTGGAGTGGGACGTTTGCCGCCCGCTCGAGGAGTCGACGCTCGAGTTCACGCGGAAGTACGGCCTACACGGGGTGTTTCACTTCGCTTGTCCGGCCAGTCCCGTGGACTTCGATCGCATTCCGTTCGAGATCCTCGCCGTCGACTCGATCGGTACGATGAATACCGTCGAACTCGCGCTCCGGCACGATGCACGGTACCTGGTTGCTTCGACTTCCGAAATCTACGGTGATCCTCTGGTTCATCCGCAGAACGAGGAATACTGGGGGAACGTCAACACCATCGGTCCACGTGCCTGTTACGACGAGACGAAGCGGTTTGCTGAAGCTTATGTCAGTACGGCGATCCGCCTTCCGTCCAGTTCGGGCAAGAAGCTCAATGGCGCGATCGTGCGAATCTTCAACACGTATGGTCCCCGAATGCGTCCGGACGACGGACGCATCGTCCCCGAACTCTGCATGCAAGGTCTCAGGGGACAGTCTCTGACCGTTCATGGCGACGGTTCTCAAACCCGGAGCTTCTGTGTCGTGTCTGAGCTGGTCGAAGGGATCATCCGACTTTTCGAGAGCGATATTCATGTGCCTGTGAATATCGGCAATCCGGTCGAGCGCTCCGTGCTCGAATTCGCGGAAGTCGTTCGTGATTTGACCGGGGGGCGCTCGGATGTTCGCAAGACGGCGGCCCGCGAAGATGACCCCCGTCGCCGGTGTCCGGACATCACGCGTGCGCGCACTCTTCTGGGATGGGCTCCTGAAGTGGACCTGCGTGAAGGTCTGATGCGGACGATCGATTACTTCAGGGCTTATCAGGAATGAAAATCGCACTGGTTCATGACTGGTTCACGGGAATGAGAGGAGGCGAGTACGTCATTGAGGCGATCGCCGAACTCTTCCCGCGTTCCGATCTGTACACGTTGCTCTATCTGCCGGGTAAGGTCTCGCCCGTCATTACGACGCTGAAGCGGCACACCAGCCTCCTGCAGAAGATTCCGTTCGCGAACAAGCGTTACCGTCATTTCCTGCCGCTGATGCCGTCGTTGATCGGTCGTTTCAACCTGGAGGGGGTCGACCTCGTCATCTCGTCGTCTCATTGCGTAGCGAAGGGAATTCGTAAGCCTGAGGGTGCCGTTCATGTGAGTTATGTCCACGCGCCGATGCGGTACATGTGGAACCGCTATGACGACTACTTCGGAATCGGACGTGCCTCACGCCTCGTGCGTTTCGCGGCCAAGTCGGTGCGTAAGAGGATCCAAGACTGGGATCGAAGCGTCAGCACTCCCGAGCGCGTCGACCTCATGGTGGCCAACAGCCGCTACATCGCGGACCAGATCCGGGATTGCTATGGCCGCGAGTCCAGGGTGATACACCCGTTCGTCGATTTAAGTCGCTTCTCCGGTCCGAGGAATCCCGGGCGGAACTACCTTCTCGTCAGTGCCTTTGCTCCGTATAAGCGTATCGATCTCGCGATCGAGGCGTTCAACCGTCTCCGCCTTCCGCTGATCGTCGTCGGCGGGGGACAGGAGAAGGAGCGCTTGCAGCAGCTGGCCGGGCCGACGATTGATTTTCTCGGTTCGCTTTCTAATGCTGCCATTGCGGATCTCTATTCGAAATGCCGTGCCTTCATCTTCCCTGGGGTGGAAGACTTCGGGATTACCCCGTTGGAGGCCATGGCCGCCGGAGCGCCTGTGATTGCCTACGGAGAGGGCGGGGCGACGGAAACTGTGACCGATAAGACCGGGGTGCTGTTCAGACCGCAGTCGGTGGAGGCCCTCGTCGAGGCGATCCTCAAGATCGAGAATGGCGAAAAGAAGTTCGAAGAGGCAGACTGCCGCGCACGTGCCGCGGAGTTCACCAAAGAGCGGTTCCAGCGCGAGTTCCTGAATGCGGTTCGTGAAGCCTGGGCTGCCGCCGGAAAAGACAGCGCCATCCTTGAAGAACGCATCAAGACCGGCTGGTCCTCGTTGACCCGTGACTGAGCCCCGCGCGGCTAGACGCGGATCATCTCGCGAAGCGATTTCTCGCGGCGAGACAGTTCGGCAGGCTTCAGCTTCATCAAGCGCTTCAGGCTGAAGTCCTCGATCGTGAAGCTTGCCATCACGCTGCCCGCGACGACGCCTTCGCGAAGGATGCGCTCCCAAGCCAGGGGCTTGCTCTTCATCATCTTGCGGTCGAGGCCTGCGGCGGCGACGTAGCCCATGAACGCGCCGGCGAAGCTATCTCCTGCGCCCGTCGGGTCGATGACGCTTCTGACCGGGAACGGAGGGGCGAAGAAGACGCCCTTGCCGGTGTAAAGATTGGCTCCGTATTCACCGCGTTTGATGATCACGACGGCGGGACCCATCTTGCGGATGGTTTCCGCGGCCTGAGTGATGTTGCGGGTGCCGGCAAGCATGAATGCTTCGGCTTCATTGATGCAGAGAATGTCGACCCGCTTGAGGGTCTTGAGAAGTTCGGCCGGCTTGCCGGTAATCCAGAAGTTCATGCTGTCGGCAGCCACGATCTTCGGGTTCTCCACTTGATCGAGAACTTTCTGCTGCAGTACCGGATCGATGTTTGCGAGAAACACGTACGGCGCTTTGCACTGTTCCTTCGTGAGAGTCGGATCGAACTTCTCGAACACGTTCAGGCACGTGGAGAGAGTCTTCGCTTCGTTCAGGTTTTCCTTGTAGGAGCCGACCCAGTGAAAGGTCTTTCCGGGCGCCACTTTGATGCCGGTGCAGTCAATCTTGCGCTTGCCGAGCCAGGTGAGGTGAGTCTGGGGAAAGTCCTCGCCCACGACGCCGACGACCTGAACAGGCGTATAGAACGATGCGGCGACCGAGAAATAGTTCACGGAACCACCTAAAACGCCTTCGGCTTTGCCGCTTGGCGTTTCGATGGTGTCAAAAGCCATGGACCCGACTACCAACACATTTGATTTTGATTTCACACGGCAGTTAAGCCACGTGAAAGCTGCTGTGTCAATATTCGAGAGCCCTCGGGTCCCTAGATTCCTGGGGTTTGTGGGGAACGGCCTTCGCCGGGCCTGGTGCTGTTCGCTGGCTTTCGCGTGAAAGGCCATCGACCAGCGCGGAATAGCCGTCCCATCCATGGCCCAGCATCCTCCATTGGAGCCGAAATGGCTTTCCGGGCGAGCGAGAATAGACGACCGGCATTTCGTCCGCGGGGAATGCGATCCACAGTCCATCCTGACTGATCCAAACCGAATGGAAGGCATCGATATTCAGGGGGAGTGTCTTGGCCACCGCATGGATCCAGGTCACGTCGGTGACAGAGCGGAATCCATACGATGACAGAGTCCCGGTGAGTACGTTTCGCGATGGCAGGAGCTGCCGCTTCCAAGAGGCCACTGCTTCAGCGGAGCTGACGTGATGCGCAACCCATGCAAGCGTGAATCCGCCGAAGATCAGAGTCAGTCCGGCTGCCTGCCGGTAAAAGCGCTCGAACTCCTTCAGTCGCTGGACGCGTCCGCCGAGTAGCTCCGCAAGACGCCGCGGTAGAGTTTGTATTCCCGCGCGAAGATCCAAGAAGCGCTGAGTAAGGTAATCGAAATCAACGTGCACCATAAACAGGCCTCAATCAAAGTTTGTCCCTGACGTCCATTCCGCATGCCACACTCCCCGGTAAGACTGTCCCGACTCCTTCACGAAGATTCTTGCAATTGACCGCCTGGGACCCCGGCGAAGGAATACGGTGTGTTCCTTCCGGACTTCCGGAGGCCAGATGAGTGGTTTCGGCCCGATCGTATCGGGTGGTTCCTCAACCCAGCTCAATGAGGGCAGGGGCAGCGGGAAGTCTTGTTTCCCGTCGCATCCGCGACGTGCGAGCCAGGTCATCTGTTTGACCTGCCATGTGCGGAGCAGTGCCTCTCGCCGTAGAAACTCGACCTGCAGGGCGGTCCTCAGGGCGGCGAGGGCCTCGGGCGCGATGACGGTGGAACCCGCGATGAGCGTACGGATGGCCTTCATCCTGGTGTTCGAGGATTCGACGAAGCGGTTCCGGTCGCGCAACTCCAGCGAAGCTTTTCTCACGCACTCATCGAGGCGGAGCTGGGTATCGGTCAGGTTTCTCCATTGGCGCATGATCCCGATAAGTGCCAAAGCGGCCACCGAAAGGATCATGAAGGTGAGTGCGAGAGGGAGATGCAGCGCTCCCGTTTCATCCCGCGGCTTCATCTTCGATTCTCCTCAGGCGGACCGCTTCAAACGCCCTTCCGCATCGAGCTCTGCGAATGACCCAGGCCCCCGAGGCATCCGGCTCTTCGGCCGGACGCTCGAGTGCATTCCGGGCCCTTTCAAAAACCTGGTACGCGCAACGGGCGCGGTTCCATTCGCTTAGGAGCAGATGCGCTCCTGGAAACAGGACTGCGCAGACGAGCAGCAATCCGAGCAAGGTCTCCAGGAGCGCTTGTCCGGCCCGGTGTTCTTCGCTTTTCATGAATCAGCCGTTCGGACCCTGGTTGTCGAACACGACCTGCTGGTTGATCTCGTTTCTGGCCGAAATGAGCTTCTGCTTCACCACACCTCCGAGAGACTTGACGGAAGCGATGGAAACGACCGCCACGAGAATGAGGAGAAGCAAGTACTCGGTCAGACCTTGGCCGCGGTTATCGTGAATCGTGAACATAAAGACCTCCTGGTTTGGGCGGCTTGGTTTGGAAGAGCCGTGCCGGAAAAATCAGGGGGATTTCTGAGATCCGTGTTCATCTTTCGGACTCTAGGTACGGAAAAGCGATTAGATAGGTTGTTGAATTGACACGATTTCGAGGGGTGCTATCATGGATTGGAGCGATTCCATGGAGCATAAGCAGACATTCTTTATCTATAACCGCAGGGAAATGGCCGTGCTCATCCTCTTGGGTGTGCTAGTGACGATTTTCGCCTTCACCCTGGGGGTGCATTTCGGAAAAAGGGCGGCCATCGAGTCCCGGCCGAAGGAAACCGCGGAAGCCGTGGTCGCGGATACGCAGAACGACCAGTTGCCCAATCGTCAGGAACTGACGGAGCAGGGGAAGGCGGTCGCGCAGGCCGTGGATGAGTCGTTGAATGAGACGCTTCATGACGAGGTGATCAAGACCGGCGTGAAGTTGAATACGCCGGTGCCGGTCGACCTCCCTGAAAAGACCCGGGCCGTGGGAAATGGCGCGACAACGGCCGCGGCCAATACGCTTCCGCCTACCGTGAAGACCGGGAAGCCCGCTCCGACGCCGAATGAAGCGGAACAGACCATCCCTGCGGCGTTGCGTCCCTCTCCGGGAGGTAAATACACGCTCCAGGTAGGATCCTATCCTTCCGTTGAAGAAGCGAAGCAGCAGGCTGAGACACTCGACGCTCAGGGCCACAAGTCGTTCCTCCGCTCCGCCGTCGTGAAGGGCAAGGGGAAGTGGTATCGGGTTTTCATCGGTGGATACCAAAGCCGTGAAGGCGCCGATCAGGCGGGACGAATGCTCAAGAACAAGGGCGTCGTCAACTCGTATATCGTGGCTAATCAAGTTGAATAAACCACTCATCCCGGCTAAGAATTTGGCTTCACTATGAGCGCACCGAATACTCGTGTTGAAAAGCCTTGGGGTCATGAACTGATTTGGGCCAAGACGAAGGACTACGTCGGCAAGATCCTGCACATCAAAAAAGGGCACAAGCTTTCGCTTCAGTACCATGAGGTGAAGGAAGAGACCGTTCTCGTCTACAGCGGCAAGATGAACCTCCTCATCGAGGATGAGTCAGGACAGATGAAGGACGTGATTCTGAGCCCGGGTCAGTCCCACCACATTCTTCCGCGCCGCAAGCATCGCATGATCGCGCTGGAAGACTGCGATGTTTTCGAAGTGTCGACGCCTCATCTCGATGACGTCGTCCGGCTTGAAGACGGCTACGGCCGCGCTCCTAAGGCTTCCGTATGAACGACCTCTTTCTGGTGGTGATGGCCGGTGGAAGCGGTACGCGTTTCTGGCCGAAGAGTACCTCGAAGCGTCCGAAGCAGCTCCTGGGCTTCGGTTCCGAAAAAGACGGTACGCTTCTGACGCAGACCCTTTCTCGCTTCGATGGGGTCGTGGATTCAAAACAGCGTTTCATCGTGACCACCGAAAAGCTGAATGCGGCGGTGAAGGAGCAGGCAGGCGGCGCCCACGTTCTTGCGGAACCGACCGGACGCAACACCGCTCCTTGCGTCTACTGGGCAGCGCGCGCCGTCGCGGAGAAGAACCCTAAAGGCGTGATGCTCGTCATGCCTTCCGACCATTACATTCCGAAACTCGACAGTTTCCGTAAGACGGTTCAGGGAGCGGTGGAATGGGCCCGTTCTCACGATGATCTTGTCGCTCTCGGCGTGCAGCCCACGCGCCCGGAAACGGGGTATGGCTATTTGAAAATCGGAAAAGAACTCGGCGGACAGGCTCGCCGGGTCGACGCGTTCGTCGAGAAGCCGAATCTCGAAAAGGCGACGCAGTACCTGCGCGAAGGGAACTACCTTTGGAACGGCGGCATGTTCATCTGGCGCGCCGACGTGATCCTCGCCGCCTTTGACGAGTTCATGCCGGAGATGAAGCGTGAATGGGACGCAGCCCACGGGAATGTCGCGGTCGCGTATCCCAAGATGACGGCAACCTCGATCGACTACGGCGTGATGGAGAAAGCCCGCAACGTCGTCGCTTTCTCGCTCGACGCCGGTTGGGACGACCTCGGAAGCTGGACCTCCCTGGAGAGCGTCGCTGACGTATTGGGCGCTCGTCGTGAAGGAGCGGTCGTTACGGGAGGGGAGATCATCTCCGTGAAGTCCTCGGGAAACATTATCGATGCCCCTGGCAAGATGGTCGCACTTCTCGGTGTTGAAGACTTGATTGTCGTTGAGCACGGCGGGGCAATCCTCGTGGCCCGCAAGGACATGGCTCAAGACATCCGGCTGATCGTGGACGAGGTGAAGAGGCAGAGGCCGGAGCTCGCGTGAGCTTTTGGACGCTTCTCCTGATTGCTATTGGCCTGTCGATGGATGCCTTCGCCGTCGCGGTGGCGAACGGTGCTCTGATGGGCAAGCTGCGTATTCGTCCCGCCCTGCGGCTCGCGGTCTTCTTCGGTGGCTTTCAGGCCATCATGCCGGTGATCGGTTGGTTTGCCGGGATGGGGTTCAAGAATCTCATTTCGAGCGTGGATCACTGGATCGCCTTCGGGCTTCTCGCCGCGATCGGCGGCAAGATGATCTATGAATCGCTCGGCCTCGAGAAGGAGTGCGGCGGTGCCAGGCGGTGCGATGAGAACATGTTGCTTCTATTCTCGCTTGCGGTGGCGACGAGCATCGATGCCCTGGTCGTAGGACTCAGTTTCTCTTTCCTGGGAGTCAGCGTTCCGCTTCCGGCGCTCTTCATCGGCTGCGTGACCTTCCTGATCTCCTTCGGAGGCGTTTACCTCGGGACTAAAGTCGGCCACTTCTTCGAGAAGCGCATCGGCATCCTGGGCGGCGTGATCCTGATTGGGATCGGCGCCAAGATCCTTTACGAGCACATCGGATAGGCGGTCTTATCGTCCGCCACCCTTTCGCTTCT
>CAYOWB010000014.1:36222-36608 GCA_964407515.1 uncultured Bacteriovoracaceae bacterium | reverse complement strand
GGTCAGCTACTACGTGAAGAAGTAGCTGTCTCCGGTTCATCAGCTTTCGTTTCAGTGGCGAGAGGACTTCCAGTTTTGGAAGTCCTTTTGCGTATTGATGTTCCAGAGGATGGCCGGGTCATCGCAGGGGACGATCGTCAGGCACGAGGATGGGATCGTGCGCAGCTGCACGTCGAGACGCGCGGATGGGTCGTTTACGTCCATTCGAGCCAGCTTCTCCGCGAACGGGCGGGAAAGCCAGACAGGATGGCCGCGACGTCCGGAGTGCTCAGGAACGGACGCGGTTCCGCCTCGCGAGGCAAGCGCGAGCCAAACCTCCGGTTTCGCGGCGGGGACATCCACCGGGAGAATGAATGCGCCGTCTGCGTGTCCAGACAGCGCGAGCT
>CAYOWB010000014.1:28676-36212 GCA_964407515.1 uncultured Bacteriovoracaceae bacterium | reverse complement strand
CAGCCCTGCCTGGAGGGATGAGAACTGTCCCTTTTCCGGCTGAGAGTTGATCGCGATTTCGAAGGATGCACCGGGGGTCCGCTCCAACTCCGCCTGGTACGCCTCTCGATGAAAGCCGAGGACGACGATGACTCGTGTTCCTTCAGCTCTCCGGAAGGCGAGAGCTTGATGCTTGAGCCAGATCTCTCCGTCGATCTCGAGGAGTCCTTTGGGAGTCCCCATTCTTTCGGACTTCCCTCCGGCCAGCAAGATGAGTGGAGTTTGCGCGATCAGGCTATTCACGTGACCGGACCTATTTCGCCGTGGGGGCGCCGAAGTTCTTTTCCCTCAGCTCATCCCACGCGGCTGCGTCTTCGGGCATCTCGGATTTAAGAAGTTCGAGCCTCGAATTGCAGACGGCCATAGTCTCGCTGTACTTCAATTGGGCTTTGATCACTCGTTGAGTCCATTCCGTATGACTGGCTTTGACTTCAGTCATGTTGGAGAAGGGTCTTCCGTCTTCCGTCTTTCCGGTTTCAATTCGTTTCCGGAGCCATTGCTCATGGATCTTCGCCATAATGACCTCCTGCTCTGCAAAGCCGAGGTCCTGACGGTTTTGTTCCTGAATCTCGATGAGCCGTTCAGCGTAGATCATCCGAGGATGATCCTTCCGCGTAGCTCCCTTCGGAGCCGCCGCCGGCACAGTCCCTTGGGTTCCTGAGGGCTTCTCGGGCTGGCTAGGCGGAGTGGTCACTTCCGGCTGGTTGGAACTCCGGGGTTGCGAGGGATCGGGCAGCCAGCTGTCGCGGCCCGAGGCGGGCTGACTTCCTCTGTCGCCATCTCGTTCGCGGCCTTGTCCGCTATCTCGTTCGCGATCGCGGCGGTGCTCTTCGCGCTGTCTGTCCCGTTCACGTTTCCTTCGGTCACGGGCTCGTTCACGAGCACGGTCGCGGTCGTTGTTTCGACGGTAGCCATCGCCGAGCGAGACGCTGGGGATGGTGAAGGCCATCAGAAGAATGAAGAATCGTGTAAGGTTCGACATGTTTATTCTCCGCTATTCATTGGGCCTTTGGGGCGCCAAAGTGTTTCTCGCGTAAGTGGTCCCATGCGGCGGCGTCTTCAGGCATGGCTTCCTTCAGATCGCTGATCTTCTTGTTGCAGATTGCTTTTTCGGCAGCGTACTTCAGTTGAAGGTTGGCGACCTTCATGATGGCCTGTACATGCCAGACGCGCGCTTCCGCGAGATTGCTGATCGGATGTCCGGTTTCCGTCTTGCCGGTCGTAATTCGACTTCTGAGCCATTGCTCATTGATCTTGGCTAGAATCAGTTCCTGCTCCGCGAAGCCGAGCTGCTCACGATTCTGCTGTTCAAGGTCCCTGAGTCGTTCCGCGTATTCCATGCGCGGGTAGCCCGACCGCGGAGGTTTCTCAGAAGTAACAGATTGCCCTTTTCTAGGGCTGGCCGGCACGTTGGGTTGCGGCGGCTGGGTCGGCTGTTCGGGTTGAGCTGGCCGAGTCGGTTCCTCGGGAATTACTGGAGGCACGGGCGGTTTTGGCTCTTCGGGTTTTTGTGGCTCCTGAGGCCTGGTGCGTTCCGAGCCACGGCTTTCCTGCTCTTCTCTGCGACGACGATTCTCTTCGCGCTTGCGCTCTCGTTCCTCCGCTCGCCGACGGTAACGCTCTTCCATGGAGAGCCACCCGTCGTCGGCAAAGGTTACGGTAGGAATCACAAACGCCATTACCAGTAGTAAGCAGGTGTGGGTTCTCATACTCTCTCGTGTCCACGCGCGAGCGCCATCCAGGCGCGGGCAAAAAAATACGCGGATCTCCTTAGCCTGAGGTAAAGCAAGCGCCGGGCCGGAGTCCTTGTGTTTCCGAGAGGCCTATATGCGTCCTTGGGGATACGGGGGTGTCTAAAGTTTAGACATCTGTTTTGCGCCGATTCGGCGAATTTAGGATTCCGTAACGAAGGTTGCAGTTCAGGAATCTTAATGGGCATGGGCACTTCTGCGTACGGGCAGAGGGGCGTAGCGGGAATTGAGGAAGCCCACGCGCTGGAGGATCTTGAGCTGGAAGTAGCGCAGGTTCTGGTACCCGTAAGCGGCCACCTTGGTCGCTTTGATCTTGTGATTGAGGGCTTCGATTGCGGCTAAGGTCGAGCGGTGATGAAAGAAGTTCAGTAGCCATCGGTTCTCCGGCGCCGCCTTCGGCGGCCCAGAAGGGCTGAAATCAGCGCCGAGATGCTCGCCCGTCGTCTGGTGCGGGCGTGCCGTAGGGTTCGGAGTCCGTTCCGGTGTCAGGCGAGTCAGATCGCGATGGCCGCTGCTCCACTGTCAGGGTGGCGAGAAGAGGCGTCTTCCGCCGGGATTTGCGGAATCGACGACTTGATGGAGCCGTGAGTCCAGGCCCTGGGATCGAACAAGAGCGGATGTGCAGACTTCGGTGAGCTGAGCGAAGCCAATACCGGATGGAGAAGAGCTTCCACTTCTTTGAGGCGCTGTTCGAATTTCGTCTGGTCAGCGGCGAGCTGTTTCTGGAGGATTGGGCCATATCCTCCGAGGGTTTCCTTGCCGACCCGAGCGCATTTGTCGAGCCATGACTTGAAGCTCGCGCGGGATTGATCGATGAAAGAGCGGAGTTCCTGCTCCGTACAGGGCGTGGCCCCGGAACAACGCTTCAGAGTCCCTGCGATGGCTTGATCGAACTGGCTGGCCTTCTGTTGCCAAAGAGAGACCAGCCGCCCCTCGCGATGCTTGAGTTCATCGATGGTCACGAGTTCGGCGTAGGTGGAGCCGTCTGGGGCCTTACGTTCGAGAGTGACGATGGCATGTCCCTTCCCTCCGGGGAGTACCGGGGCCGCGCCGGGAGCTTTGCCCGAGGTTCCCGCGCTTCTTTGAAGTTCTTGCTCGAATTTCCGAAGTTTCTGGTTCTCGACGACCATGGCTCGCTCGGCCTCATCTCGGTTGCGAGGCATGGGCTGATCGTCGATGTTTCGGAAGTGCTCGACGATCTTTCGGCGAAGGGTTGGGGATACTTTCGCGGGTGAAGCGCCGGTGCTTTGAATGAAGCCATCGGCCGACCGCCCGGCGGAGAGGTCAGAGAAGTGGCTTCTTTCGGCCTCGGCGAGTTTGAGATCGGGATCGCCCTGGGTTGTCCTGACCTCCTCAATGAGCGCTTGTTCTTGGTCCGATAACAGACGAAGACTTTCAAGCTGTTCGGCGCTCGGGCCAGTTCTCTGATCGATTTTTATAGAAGACTGTTGTCGATAAACATCCAAGAGTTCTTCGAGTAGCGGAGGGGCCACCGTGGTCGGATCGTATCCGTTTGCCTTGAGATTCACTTCAAGTCGCTGTTCCGGAGTCATGTTTGGATCACCCAACAGCACGGGCTGAGATGCATCTGCAAGGGCTGCCTGCGCTTCCTGAGAAGGTGCTGCATGGGAATCTTTCGAGAAGGAGATGCGGACGCCAAGGATCAGAAGGTTGACCTGGACCAATAGCGTGATCGTGACGAACGACTGAATTCCGGATCTCATAGGTGCTCCTGGTTTAGTTTCTAAGGGTGCACGGCAGGTGCCAACCACGATGTTGAAATTATTAGATAATTTTAACTGCACCTGTCGAGAAGATCACTCACTGGCGAAGAATTCGACGATAGCGCAGACTCAGGAGGTTCCTGGGGCGGTACGAAGGAACTCCTCAAGGAGATGGGTCGCCACCGTCATCCGATACTCCGCTGTGGAGCGGATGTCGTCAATAGGGGTGACCTCGGTGAGAAGCGAGGACTTGGCTCGTGAGATCACTGAGTCGGTCAGTTTCTGTCCGCGAACAATCGCCTCAGTGTGAATACAACGGAGCGGGACGGGGGCGACGGATCCGAATGCGAGCCGAACGTCACTGACTGTACCATCGGGCGACAGTCGAAGCAGGCCCGCAAGCGATACCTTCGTAATCGCCTGCGCCTTCCGAGGGCCCACCTTCCGGAAGTAACCGTGAACCGTCTCCGTCGCCGATGTGCGAGGCAGGATAAGAGCACGGATGATCTCGTCGGGCGCGAGCTGCATGGTCTTGTAGCCGGTATGAAAGCTTGAGTAGGGGATGACCCGTGAGCCACTCGCGCTCTGAAGCTCGATGCGGGAATCGTAGGCCAGCAGGACCGGCGGAGAGTCCGCGGCGGGCGACGCATTGGCGATGTTTCCGCCGATCGTGGCGCGATTCTGGATCGCCACCGCGCCGACGGACAAAGCCGCCTGATGCAATAGCGGGAATTCCCGCGCGACGACGGGGTGCTGGTGAATCTTCCCGAAGGTCGTCGCCGCCCCGATCTTAAGCTCGGTGGCGGTCTCTTCGATCGTGGCCAGTTCGGGATGCGCTTGAAGGTTCACGAAGCGCCGGTGCTTGAGCAGATCCGCATCGAGCAGCACCATGACGTCTGTCGCGCCGGCGAGCGGTTTCCAGGTGCCAGGCGCGTCGTGTAGAAGCTGGAGCGTTTCGGCGAGTGTGCCCGGTGACTTCACCTCGTAGGCCGGGATGAATCCTCTCATGGCTGGATCCCTGCTTTCTTGCAGGCGGCCAGCACGGAGTCGAAGATTTTGGTGTAGCCCGTGCAACGGCAGAGATTGCCGGCGAGGCCTTCACGGATTTCATCCATCGTCGGATTGGGCTTTTTACGAAGGAGCGCGATCGTGGCCACGATCATACCCGGCGTGCAGGCCCCGCACTGGGCGCCTCCGGCTTCGATGAACGCTTCTTGTACCGCGTGGAGGCGATCGCCGGGCGCGATTCCCTCGATCGTCACGACATCGGCGCCTTCCGCCTGAATCGCGGGGACGAGGCAGCTGTTCACGAGTTCTCCGCTCATGATGACCGAGCACGCGCCACATTCGCCCTCGCCGCAGCCTTCCTTTGTTCCGGTCAGTAACGCCGCCTTGCGGATCACATCGAGAAGCCGGGCCATTGGATACGTTTCGAAGGTCTGAGGCCTGCCGTTCAGCGTGAACCGAAGCCGGATCTTGTTCTCGGTCTTGGGTGTACTCATGGCTTGAGTCCCTTCATGATCTGTTCGGGGAGCAGCGGGATCGTCGTGAAGGAGACTCCCGTGGCCGCTTTCACGGAGTTCAGCACCGCGGGTGCGACGCCGTCCATCGGAAGCTCTCCGATTCCTTTCGCTCCGCCAGGTCCGTGCGGATAGGGGTTTTCGGCAAAGACGACCCGGATCGGCGGGATGTCCGCGGAAGTCGGAATGATGTAGTTCGCCATGCGATTGTTCACCAGGCGTCCATCCCGATAGATGCAGTTCTCGTAAAGCGTGTAACCGATTGCCTGCGCCACACCGCCCTCGATCTGGCCTTCGGCCAGGACTTGATTCACGACCTTGCCGACTTCCTGGACCGCGGTGAAGCGATCGACGCGTGCCTCGTAAGTCGTCGTGTCGACCGACGTCTCTGCGACGTAAACCGCCCACGCGTAGGTGCCGTAGGCGTCTCCGCGATACGTCTGATCGTCCCACTGGATCCAGCCCGGCTGTTTGTACTGGCTGAAGACTTTGAGGGAGCCCGTCTTGGAAAGATGCTGCGCGCAGGCTTGGGCGAACTCGTCGGGCGTGTATCCCGCCTTTAGGAGGCCAGCTTGCATCAGAGTGTCGCGTAGTCCGAGGCTGGCGTCCTGCACCAGCTTGCCGACCACCATCGTCGTGCGCGAGGCGACCGTGGGACCGCTGTTGGGTACGACCGAAGTATCCGGCTGCGCGACTTCAACCCGGTCCATGGGAAGCGCCAGGGCCTCCGCCGCGATCTGAGCGAATACGGTGCGTGCCCCTTGTCCCATCTCCACGCTGGAGGCGAGTACGCGCACGCGGCCGTCGGTGGTCGCTTCCACGGCGGCGATCGACGCGAGGTTCTTCTCGCCCGAGCCCGTGAAGCCCGCGCCATGCATGAAGACCGCGAGGCCCATGCCTTTCTTTTCCCGGCCGGTGAGACGTGCGAACTCTTCGCGTTTCTTTTCGAACTGACTCTCGCGTAGCGCTGTATCGAGGAGCCCGTGAAGATCCACGTCTTCGCGGATCGTCTGGCCGGTGGCCGTGAGCGAACCTTTTTTCAGGAAGTTGCGACGCCTCAATTCGACCGGGCACATGCCGATCCTCGCAGCGACTTCATCGAGATGACGTTCCAGCGCGAAGATGCTTTGAGGAGCTCCGAAGCCACGGAACGCGCCATGGGGTGGGGTGTTCGTGGCGAGCGCCTTCGCCACGACCCGGACGTTGGGGCATTCGTACGGCCCCGCGGCGTGAATCGATCCACGGGACAATACGACCGGCGACATCGTTGAATAGGCTCCGCCGTCGAGTAGAAACTCGATGTCCATCGCGGCGATCTTTCCGTCGCGCGTGACGGCCGTCTTGTGACGGGTGCGCGAAGGGTGCCGCTTCGTGGTCGCGGCCATGTCCTCGGCACGGTCATAAATCATCTTCACGGGCTTGCCGGATTTCCAGGATAGCAGAGAGGCGTGGCAGGCGAGGACCGAAGGATAGTCTTCCTTGCCGCCGAATCCGCCACCGGTCTCCGTCTGAATCACGCGCACTTGCGTTCCTGGAATTCCGAAGAGATCCGCGAGCGCGTGGTGAACATAATAAGGACACTGCATCGAGCCCCAAACCGTGATGCCCTTGTCCGGTGATGCCACGGCGATCATTCCGTTCGGTTCGATGTAGAGCTGTTCTTGGGCACCGGTGCGGTATTCGCCTTCGACGATGATCACGTCAGGCGTGGCGAAGCCCGTCGCCAAGTCGCCCTTCTCGATGAGAATGGACTTGATGACGTTATCCTTGCCCCAGATCACCTGCTTCTGAGCGAGCGAGTCTTCGAGGGAAAGAACCGGTTCGATCGGCTCGTATTCCACCAGGACGTTCTTGCGTGCTTCTTCAGCGATGTAACGGTCAGGATGAGCGAGCAGCAGAATCGCTTCATCCGGGTGGTTGACGACTTCGCCGGCGAGGCATTGCTGGTCTTTGAGAATGTGGGCGACGATATTGGCGCCAGGCAGATCGTGATGGGTAACGACGGTAACTTCGTTCCAGGGGATGCTTCCGCCGAAGGTGATGTTCTTGATCCGGCCGCGGGCGATCGCGCTGCGGACCGTGACGCCGTAGAGCGTCCCCGGAAAGTGCAGATCGTCGACGTAGCGAGACTTGCCGGTGACTTTGTCTCGGCCGTCGATCCGGTTTGGCGCGGTCATGGGTTCCCCTCCCCAGACCCTCAACGTATCAGAAAGCCAAATGAGGTCAAATTGCGAACTCGGTGGAGTACCGGGCGGCTGGCTGAGGATAGGTGTCGTTGGTGTCAGGCTCCATCGGCAGTTTCAGACCCATTGAGCCGTTGGAGCGGATATCTGCCTGCCGCTGATCCTTGGGTTCTCCGGGCTCACCGATCCTGCAACGCCATTTAATAAATCCCGCGCCCGACAAGACGGTATCGGCCCAGTAGAGCGCGCAGTCGCGCTTCCAGCGGTCTCCGTCTCGCAGACAGAAATCGGTGACTTCCGCCGGCTTGAGAACGGTCTT
>CAYOWB010000014.1:23979-28652 GCA_964407515.1 uncultured Bacteriovoracaceae bacterium | reverse complement strand
CCGCACGGCGCAACTCTGTTGCTCGTTCGATGGCGTTGCCCCGCAAAACCCGAAAAGGACCTCGTCCCGTCCGATCGACGCTTCGCGGCTCAGCTTGGCGATGCAGGAGATCTTGGCGAGTGAGGGAGTTTTTCGGCAGAACGACTGAATCCTTTCTTCCGGTAGGTGTGTCCTGTGGGTCAGGTCCACCTTGCACCCACAGTACGCCGAGATCTTTTCCTTGGGTTGGTCTGAGTTTGTGCGCTCGGTCATCAGGCATGTCAGGACCTGTTCGGTCCGTCGCTCCTTCTCAGAGGACTCGTCCGCTAAGACCGCGCCAGCGGACGCGACGTACGCGAGGGCTAGAAAATAGAATGTCCGTCTCATACTCATATGCGACTCGTCTCAGTCTCGACTTCGTTGAGAAACCCTGGATGCGTCGGGTTAAGAAGTACGCCCAAGTGATGCGGCTGAGCGTACCAGGTAAGAATGGTAGTATACGCGAGCGATCGCCTCACCTGTTATTTTTTAGACAGGGGGGAGTTGCAACAGATCTGTGGCAATACTTCGATCTTAAAGACTTTACTCGCTGAGTTCGAGGTGTCCCAGGAACATTCTTCCCGTGAGCGGGATCAAAAGGTCGGGGTGTCCGCTTCTGCTGATCAGTGCAAAGCCGCACTCACGCGCGCGAAGATCCGGCATTCCGATCCCGAGCGCCTGTTGGCCGGGGTCCGCATGAATCGTGAACGAGGAGCCTCGTTCCCAGATCTTTTGTTCGCCGTTCAGTACGATGATCGTTTCGGTCGAGCACGGCTCGTATCCTCCTGCCCGCCTATTCATCAGAGAGATCTGAAGTTCGATGGATGAAGATGCGCGGCTGAGGGCGGCGCCCAAGAGGAGTGAGGTGAGAATCACCGCGGTGATGAACCAGGATGTCGTGCGATGTTTGATCATTCGGCCTCCAGGGGGCACGTTATTGAACAGGAGATCATTTTTGTCAAGTAATACCCTAGTCATGCCCCGGTCTCGTTCCGGGGATTGACGCGATGCGAGGTATCTATCTGAAATGAGAGGCTGAAATCGAAAAGGCTTTATTGAATTAGCTCGTTCGGCGGCTTACAACCCTGGACGATGCGAATTCTCAAACTGGGTGTGGTCGTTCTGGGGGGCCTGATAACGTGGGGTGTTCCAAGTGCGTTAGCGAACGGGAACGTTCACCTGAGCTACCATTGGCACCTGCATCAGCCGATTTATTGGCCGGCCCAAAAGCCGGGGTTGAACCGGGTTCAGTTCGCGGCCGACTCCTACGACATCAAGACTCGTGGCGGAGGCTTCTATCCGGGCAGCAATGTTCCGCACCCGCAAAACAATCTGGCCCACGGTGACATCGGTTCTTACGACGCCATCTTCTCGGTGCAGGATCGGGTCAATGTCTACCAGTGGGGTGGCAAGAACTCGCTCGCAACGTTGCTTGGATATCCGGATGCCGGCGCACAGGTCTCCTACAGCGGTTCTCTCATGGAGAACGTTTGGAGCTGGGGCAAGGATCACCGGATGGGTTACTCGCCGAACTGGAACGGGGGTTATACCGAAGCCCGGCGTTGGAAGACGAGTGGTGGTGCGCCCCGCGCCGACATGGTGGGCTTCACCTATCATCATTCTCTTGCGCCGCTTCTTCCCAAGAGCGTCTTCAAGAAGGAACTCCAGATCTTCAAGGAGGCCTGGTGGAAGGCTTGGGGCGGACGTTCCGACAAGACGGACCATACGAAGGGATACTTTCCGACCGAAGCGGCATTCTCGACGACGATGATTCCTGTGTTGCGTGAACTCGGCTACGACTGGTCGATCGTCGCGAACGGTCACCTGGCTCGCAGCTGCAGCAACTATCTCGATGCCGATGTGGCTCCGAATCATTCGAACTCGACCTGGAATACGAACCCGCCCAACAAAGCGGACATGATCAATCCGGCTGTCCCGGCGAATCAGTGGTGGCAAGGGTCGCTCGATGGGCGCGGGGCGAAGGTTCCAGCTCCGTTCGCCTATCAGGCGCACCGTGTGAAGTACGTCGATCCGAACACGGGAGCCGAGACGAAACTCACGATCGTTCCGATGGATGAAGTGCTGAGCTACATGAACGGCTTCGGTACGATGGGAACAGGGATCATCGATCAGAAGATCGCCCCGTTCAATAACCCTAAGCACCCGAGCATGGTGCTCTTCGCGCATGACGGTGACAATGCGTGGGGCGGCGGTCACAGCTACTATCAGGAGTCAGTTCCCAATCTGGCGGGCGAGGCGACTTCGAAGGGTTATCACATGACGACGATCCAGCAATTCCTGGATCATCATCCGGTGCCCGAGAGCGATCTCGTGCACATCGAAAACGGCGGTTGGATCAACCCGGAAGGCGACTGGGGCGATCCTCAGTACGTGAAGTGGCTCTATCCGCCGGCGCGTTCTCCGAACGATCCGAAGTACGACTGGCGCGATCCGCGCACGTTCATTGATATCGAAAACGGTTTCGCGGCGGCGTGGCGCAGCTGGGCGGTGATCATTGCCGGCGCCAACTGGGTGGAAACGGCCGAGCAGATCATCGGGCCGGCTAACGTTCAGGCGTGGAAGATTCAAGAGCCGGTTCGTAAGGACGGCGTTTCGAATCAGCCCAACGCGGCCGAGCAGGCTTGGCACTACTATCTATCCGGCTTGGATAGTGGCTTCATGTATTACGGCGATGCGCTTGACGATGAGGTGAAGCAGTCGCTAGCCGTGAATCACGCGCTCCCTTACGCCAAGCAGGTAGTGAAGGACGGAAGCGGCGATTTCACGCCGCCGTCGATGCTCAAGGCACAGCGCTTTCCACATAATCCGGGTGGCATCGGCTGGGGCGTGACGACGCGCTATCAGGATGTCGGCATGAACGGGCGGCCTCCGTACTCCAGCGACTTCCATATTTGGTCGTTGATCTATGATGTTTCGCACGTGAGCGAAGCGAACGTTTATGTCCGGACGAGCAAGACCGGTGTGAACGCGCTCGATAACAACGACAACGAAACTGATGCGGGCGGACCGTCAGTTACGAAGTGGGTGAAGTACCCGATGAATCGCCGGGTGATCGACCCGACTTTCCGCGGAGATCCACCGAGCAGCGGGCTGAACTTCTTCATTCTGCCTGAAGTTATCGCGGAGCACTGGTGGGCGAAGATTACCGGCTACCGTAATGTGCTGCTCGATTATTACATCGAAGCGACGGACTCAAAGGGCAACGTGGCTCGCTCTGAAATCGAGCACGTGTGGGTCGGCGCGGGTCCGTAACGGAGCGTTAAAGGTATTCATACGTCTCTGAAGCAGGCGTCCGAGTCTTCAGTCCAACATTTGCTGAACATTTGTTTTGGAATGAGTCACAAGCTGTGGCCTAGCGCACCTGTCTTTTCATGCTATGTTGAATCCCTCTTAAAGGTGGGGAATCAATGTACTTTGAAGGTGTCCTTTATCAGAAGGATGGCGCGTTTTGGGCTCACATTCCGCTGGGCAAATGGCGAATGTATGGAGCCGACCGCCAAGAAGCGGTTCGCGAACTGGTGAACGGTTTGGAGCGGCTGGTTCAAGTGCAGACGGGCGTGATGGACTTCCGTGCCTCCATTGAGAGCGTGAGCGACGAAAGCTTCGTGATCCGAACGGATCGGCCCTCCGCTGTCTTCTCAGTGATTATTTCCAAGGAACGTGAGTGCTCGGCGCAGGAGCTCGTGGAGAAGATCGGCTACCGTTCCAAGACTACGATTGCTCGTATCGAGTCGGGTGAGCAGATTCCGGATGTCGATCTGCTCGACAAGATCCTGACCGCGCTTCACATCGAGCCGAAGGTCAGCTCCGCAAAGCCGCAAACAGCGTGACACAACGGAGTGATGCGATTGATAGTATCGTTATGATACTATCATGGCATGAAGACCAGCCGCTTCACGATTACCGAGAATAACCTGAATTCCAGCGGTGAGATCACGCGGCTTCTCGGTCGCTATGAGGGCCTTGCTGGCGCCATGCGAGTCGAGCGCAAGGTGACAGAGCGTTGGCTCGTTATCGATTCAAGTGACGGCTATGCGCTCACCGGAATGATCTTGAACTGATCGACGTCCACGAGGCCCTTGTCCGTCAGCTTGAGCGACGGAATGACGGGCAAGCTCAGGAACGCGAGTTGAAGGAAAGGCTCCTTCAGCGTACAGCCGCAGTCCTTGCTCGCGCGGTGCAGGTCGCGCAGCGAGCGTTCTACTTCCGCTGGCGGAGCATCGGACATCAAGCCGCCGAAGGGCAGCGGCAGCAGGGCTTTCACGGCGCCGTCGCGCACGACACAGAAACCGCCGCCGGACTGCGCCAGGGCCGCGAGCGCGGCCTTCATGTCGCCGGTATTGGAACCGACCACGCATAGGTTGTGACTGTCATGGCCGACGCTCGAAGCGATCGCTCCGCGGAACTTCTCTCCGAAGCCGCGCACGTAACCGTTGGCCGGCTTGGAACCATGACCGTAGCGTTCGAGCACACTCAGGCGCGCGATTCCGGGGGTATCATGCGCGCCGACGGACCTGCCGGTCAGGATCTGGCCTTCTTGCACTTCGATGATATGGACGTTCCCCTTCGGACCTTCGAGATCCGAGGGCTCGGGCATCTTGGCGACGATCGTGTTGTGGACAGGAACTGGCGCG
>CAYOWB010000014.1:22424-23913 GCA_964407515.1 uncultured Bacteriovoracaceae bacterium | reverse complement strand
GTGCGGACGTCATCGAGAAGTACTAAGTCTGCCTCGTAACCGGGCGCGATCGCGCCTTTTCCACGCAGACCGTAGTGACGGGCGGTGCTCCATGAGGCTGAACGGTACACGGCCTCCGGCTCGCAGCCGAGCGAGATCGCCGTGCGGATCATGTAGTCCAGGTGGCCTTCCTCGGCGATGTCGAGCGGGTTGCGGTCGTCGGTGCAGAGGCCGACACAGGCGGAGGTCATGGGCGTGATAAGGGGCGCGAGCGCGTGCAGGTTCTTCGCGACGCTGCCTTCTCGGATCCAGACGGCGATGCCCTTGGCGAGCTTCTCGCGCGCTTCGTCGAGCTGCGTGGATTCATGGCAGCTCGAGATTCCCGCGGCGGCGTAAGCTGAAAGCGCATGGCCGGTCAGCAGCGGACAGTGCCCGTCGACCGCGCTGGTTCGGAACATCTCGATCTTCTCGAGGACTTCCGGGGCGCAGCCGAGAACTCCTGGGAAGTTCATCATTTCGGCAAGTCCCAAGGCTTTCGGGTGCGAGGCGAGCGAATGCAGCATGGCCGCGGTGATTGTCCCGGCGCCGTTCGTTTCCAGATGGGTAGCAGGGACGCAGGAACTGAGCATCACGCGCAGGTCGAGCTTCAGAGAGACGGCCGCGGCGAGAAAGTAGCGGATGGCTTCGACGCCCATCACGTTTGCCAGCTCATGTGGGTCGCAGATCGCGGTGGTCGTTCCGCACGGGAGGACGGCCTCTTGAAACGAGGGCGGTGCCAGGAGCGAACTCTCGACATGCACGTGCGCATCGATGAAGCCGGGGACGACACTGCGGCCTCCGCCGTCGATGACCCGCTTCGCTTTCAATCCTGGCTCCACGCCGACGAGGACTCCGTCGAGGATCGAAAGTTCTCCGGTCAGCCATCGGCCCGAAAATACGTCCAGGTACCTGACGTTCTTGACTGTCAGGTCACATTCACGTTTTCCTTGGGCGGCTTCAATCCGGCGAACGAGTCTCGATTCGATCATAGTAATCCCAGCTTTACACTGCCCGTTCGGTTTTCTAAAAGGGAATCATGAATGAAGCCGTGCTTGTCCTAGAGGGCCTGGTGCTGCGGGTCAAAGTAGGTTGCAGTCGTGAGGAGCGTGCCAAACCGGCGGCGCTGATCTTCGATTTCGCGCTACGGTTCAAGAGGCCGCCTCGGGCTTGCCGTACCGACGATCTCAACGACACGGTTTGCTACGCGCACTTCAGCGAGCTGACTCGAAAGCGCGCCACCGGCAAGGAATTCAAGCTCATCGAACATCTCGGGACGGTCGTGTACGAGACACTTCGAGCGGAACTTCCACGCGGGTGTGAGTTGGCCGTTCGCGTGAGCAAACGACGTCCGCCCATTCCGGGAGTGGAGGGGGCGGCGCGGTTCATCACGGGGGCGCCTGGTCTGGTGCGCATGATGCCCTGGGGCGGAAAATGATCGCGGTCCTCGGGCTCGGAAGCAATCTGGGAGATC
>CAYOWB010000014.1:18985-22414 GCA_964407515.1 uncultured Bacteriovoracaceae bacterium | reverse complement strand
CTCGTCCAGGAATCATCCGAACCACTCGGACAGAGTACCTTCGTCGTGCGCTCCGGATGATTCCTGGACGAGTGGTTCGGACTTCCTCGATTTATGAGAACGCCGCGCTTTGTCCTCCAGGCGCTCCGAGCGAATGGAATCGACCTTATTTGAACCTCGTGGCGGTGGTGGAGACTTCGGCTGCGGAACCCACGGAGCTGCTTGCCGCGCTCAAGAAGACGGAGAGGACGCTCGGGCGCAAGGCCGGGGAACACTGGGCGCCTCGTGAGATCGATATCGATATTCTCGCGCTCGACGGGATTCATGAGGTGCTGCCTCAGCTCAAGATACCGCACGCCTCAATGCTCGATCGCGCGTTCGTGATGATCCCGTTCGCCGAAGTATGGCCCGAGTGGCGGTATCCTGGCGAGGGCCCCGCGCGCGGCAAAACGGCGCGCGAGCTGGCGGAATGTTTCGACGCTGCTGAAGTGGGGCTTCTGGAGAAAGGCCGTCGGCCCTTCGCGCAGGTGGTGGGGATTCTGAACATCACGCCGGATTCGTTCTCCGATGGGGGCCGCGCATTCGAGACCGAGGCTGCGCTCGATCAGGCGCGCAGGCTGATCGCGGCGGGAGCGTGGGCGCTGGACATCGGCGCGGAGTCCACTCGTCCCGGTGCGACGCCGGTCGCCCCCGAAGACGAATGGCGGCGATTGGAGCCGGTGCTTCGCGGCTTGAACACGGTCGATGGCGATCTGATGTTGAGTGTGGACACCCGTCATGCGGAAACCGCGCGCCGCGCTGCTGAGCTGGGCGTTCACTGGATCAATGATGTGGAAGGCTTCCAGGATGCCCGGATGCGCGCGGCAGTTCGCGACTTTCCGGTGGATCTCGTGGTGATGCACAGTCTAGGGGTTCCGCCGAGCCGTGAACGCGTGCTTTCCAGTCGTGATCCGGCGGGAGACGTTCTCGCCTGGGCCGAACGTCGGTTCGCCGAGCTGGAGGCCGACGGGATCGCGCGCGAGCGCCTCATCTTCGATCCGGGAATCGGTTTCGGAAAGACTCCGGGTGGTTCCTGGCGTTTGCTCGATGATCTGCGTCGCTTCCAGCAGCTCGGAGTTCGTATCCTCGTGGGGCATTCTCGCAAGTCTTTCCTCTCCGAGATTACCGACCTGCCGTTCGCCGAGCGTGATCTCGAGACGGCAGTGTTGGCCGCGCAAACGGCCTCGGCCGGTGTAGACTATTTCCGGGTGCATGATGCCGGGGCGACTCACAGGGCGCTTCGCGCCGCTGCCCGACTGAGCGGAGGCTGCACGTGGCGCGCATGACGTACGAAGAGATCCTGCAGGAGCTTGAATCGCGGGGAATGATGCCTGAGCGTCCGCCCACGCTCGATTTCGTCCGGCAGGCGCTGGATCGTCTGCGTGATCGGGAAGGCATTTCACTGGACCCGAAGCGTGTGATTGTCGTGGCCGGTACGAACGGGAAGGGGAGTGTGTGCGCGGTGCTTGAAGCGCTTCTGCTCTCAGCCGGTCAGAAGGTCGGGCTTTATACTTCCCCCCATCTGGTGGAGGTCACCGAGCGGATCCGCTTGAGCGGGCGTGATGTGGTTTGGAAGCAGTTCGCCGCGGCCTATGAAGCCGTCGTCGCCGCGACGGGCGATCTTCCTCTCACGCACTTCGAGATGCTGACGCTCATGGCGGTTTGGACCTTCGCGCGTGAGAACGTGGAGTGGTCGATTCTCGAAGTGGGACTCGGCGGCTTGTGGGATGCGACCAATGCCGTTCCTCACCAGGTCAATGCCATCACCGCGCTCGGACTGGATCATCAGAATCTTCTCGGTTCCACCCTTTCTGAGATCGCGCTCAACAAGTTCGGAATCGTCGGAATGGACTCGGTGGTGGTGCATTCACCGCTTCCGGCGATCGTCGAGCCGCTGATGGCCGAGACCATGCGACGCACGCGGAGTCGCTGGGTGGCGGCGCCTGAGTTCCAAGTCAGCGTGGAAGAAGGGCAGGATCCGCGATTCTATGTCGAGACCCGGTGGGGTCGCGCGCGTCTGGCGTTGCCGGGCAAGCGAGGGGCTGAGAATGCCGTCACGGCGCTCGCTCTCTTCGCGGAGCTGGGCTTCGATCCATCGACTCATCTTGATGCACTTTCGCGAGTGAGGTGGCCGGGGCGAATGGAGCGGTTGAAGGTGAAGGGAGCTCCGTGCCTGGTGTTCGCGTCCGGGGACCACAATCCACAAGGAGTCCAAAGTCTGCTGGAAATCCTGCCGCATTATCCCCGCACGCATCTTCGGATACTGGCTGGTGTCGGGAAGGACAAGGATTGCGATGGGGTCCTGGGGCCCTTGTTTGCTCTCCCGGATGCCACGGTCTACTTGACCGAGACCCCGTTCCGGGGGCGGCCCCTGGCCTCGTATGGAGAGTGGCAGTCGCGTGCCGCGGGGGCCTGGACGGATCCGATCGAAGCGTTCACGAAGGTTTTGCGTGAGTGCCGTCCCGGAGAACTCTTCCTGGTGACCGGGTCGCTCTATTTGGTCGGGGCGGTGAAGGCCCACATTCCCCGGTGAAATCCTCGTGCCGCGCGGATGAAACTCTGGCATGATGTGCCGGAAGCTCGGTATCGGGAATGTCACTTCAATCCAAGGGGGCGGCTTTATGCACGCGATCAAGTCCCATGAAGAACTGGTTCTCGAACAGCAAAAAACCCTTCAGTCGCAGAGGCTCAAGTACGGTCTGCTTGCCAGACTGCTCTTTCTTACAATGGACTTCTTGTACGGTAAGAAGAGAACGCTTGAGAAGTTCAAGGTGCTGGAGATCATCGCGAGAGTTCCTTATCAGGCCTGGGAGAACGTTGGCTACATCGCGGTGACGCACTCCTATATCCGGCCGCGTTTCGCGAGACGGGTTTTCGACTACATTCGTGAAGCACGCAGTCAGCAAGACAACGAACAGTGGCACCTTCTCATTCTGGAGGAGCAGCTTGAGAAGAGAAAGGTCGGCCGAGGATGGTTGCGCTACTGGGTGATCCCGCAAATCATCAGTGTGATCTATTATCACATCAGCTGGATCCTCTATGTCATCCGCCCGCGGTTGAGCTACCTGTTGAACGCGCACTTCGAGGATCATGCGGAACACGAGTACATGGAGTTTGTGCGCGAGAATCCGCAGTTCGAAAATGAACCCTTCGAGTCGGCCTTCGCGCAGGACTACGGCAACTATGCCACCCTAGCGGATCTGCTCCGTCAGATCGGCTTGGATGAGCGGCATCATAAAGATGAAAGCCTGGCTAGGTTGGAGCGGGCACGCTTCGGAGTCCTGGATCACGCTTAGAACGCATCACCAAACGAAGCTCTGCTCAGCCGGGTTGCAGGGGGGCTGCGGCCTCTTCAGTGCTCTCAGAACTCTGACAGACAGGCCTTCTTGACCGCCTTTTCCAGCGAGCGAA
>CAYOWB010000014.1:16266-18960 GCA_964407515.1 uncultured Bacteriovoracaceae bacterium | reverse complement strand
GGATTTCAGTGAAGAGTTCGTGAGC
The DNA here is from genome assembly GCA_964407515.1 of uncultured Bacteriovoracaceae bacterium. GTDB lineage: Bacteria > Bdellovibrionota > UBA1018 > UBA1018 > UBA1018 > CAYOWB01. The sequence continues at coordinate 18,935 of CAYOWB010000014.1, read as the reverse complement.
CATCGGCGTTCGTTCTGCCGTTGCCAGGATGACTGGCACAGGAGTGTCTGATTCGCGGATTTGCCGAGCCAGCCAGACTCCCCCCTCGTCCGGCATGCTCAGGTCAGTGATCACTGCTGAGATTCGCTGCCGGTTTTTCCTGAACAGCTCCCAACCGTCCCGACCGGTGCGGGCTTGTAGCACTTGATAACCGTGACGGCTGAGAAAGGATTCATAGAATTCGAGCAAGTCATCGCAATCCTCCACCGCCAAGATCAGATGTGACGCAATTCCTGCCTTCATAGCTCCGTTCTCCTTTTGCTTCTGTATACAGAAAGGAATTTGTTCTGTGAACAGAAAGCGAGGTAGAATCCGAAAGCTATTCTTTTCAGGATGTTAAAACGCAAACACCGCGCTTCTTCTCATTTTCGGAATGACGATTTCCTCCGTGCCTTGGGTGAGCATTGCCGCAAGATCCGAATTCACAGGGGTTACTCGATCGACCGAATGTCCAAAGAAGGCGAGCAGCTCAGTTCCAGCGTGATCCATCGTTTAGAGATGGGAAGCGGAGCCGTGACGGTTTCGGCTGTCTTTCGTTACGCGGCAGTTCTTGGGGTGAAGCCCCTGGAGCTTTTCGATTTTCCGTTTGAGATGGAAGAGGGAGGCGGTACTACGCCTCGACGCGGACGCGTGAATCTCGTGGATGATCCCGCAGTGATTCGTCGAGAGGCGTACAAGAGTCTGCTCCCAGTTTACTCGCTTAAGGCGGCAGCCGGGCACTTCGGTCAGGGCCACGAGATCGAACCGGAAGGGTGGATCCAGGTCGATGGATTCAAGAAGCTCGATCGATCGATGTTTGTGGCCCGCGTGGTGGGGCGCTCCATGGAGCCGAAGATCGCCGATGGATCCTTAGCGGTTTTTCGGGCAAATCCGACAGGAACCCGCCAAGGGAAGATTGTTCTGGCGCAGTACCGTGGCCCTGCGGATCCGGATACGGGTGGCTCGTATACGATCAAGGTCTATCACTCGGTAAAAGTGGCTGATTCAGAAGCAGGATGGAAGCACCAACAGGTGACGCTGTCGCCGGTGAACCCGGATTTTGAGCCGATTGTGCTGACGTGTCGCCGAGAGGGCGATGTCTGCATTGTGGCAGAGTATTTGGGGTGCGTTTGATGCATGGCGCCAGGGTTGTTCCCTCTTTTTATGCGGTGCTCTTGTCATTCCGCTGCTGACCGGCTACCACCGCCCTTGGAATGGGGAAGTCTGGATTTCTTCAGATCAGTGGAACCATCGCGGCTGCGCTTCTGACGCTATCGTCGAGCGCTGGGGCCGCCGGTTTTGATTTCTCCCTTCTTTCGCTGAACCTCCATGGCTATCACCCGATGAACGAGCCGGCGCGCCTCCTGGAAGGTCGCGACGGAAAAGTCCAGGCGGCACAGTCCTATCTTTTTCACTACCGACTGGATGAACTCGACCGGGGACATCGGCTTCAGCTCGATTCGATTTCGGCGCAGCTCGCACCCCGTGATTACGACGTGATCCTTCTTCAGGAAGTCGCCGCCGGAAAGCCGGATGGCGCCCTGAATTGCGCCGACTTCCATCGCAGTGAGGCGGGAGACCCGTTTGGGAAGAACTCCGCGCTCCGGTTAGTGGAGCGGTTGAATCGTGCGGGGGGATCCTATACTCCGTATCTCGCTTGTCGCGGAAACGCCGGCTGGGTGACTTCTCCGGATCTCTTCCGTCAGCAGAGGGTGGTACGTGAGAAGGATGGCAGGCGCGAGGGGGTCTTCGACTTCGGGAGCGCACCTTATCCCCGGGGTATTCTCGTCGAGGGGACGGCTATCCTGGTCCGCAAGTCGCTGACTGTTCTCGATCATCAGACCTGGAACCTCCCGATCCCCGGCACTTCTGAGTCTTTCTTCGCCCAGGCGGTGGCCTTGACCTCGGATCGGTCGGGGGGCTGGTTTCTCGTGGTGAATCTGCACGCGGGGCACAAGCTCCGGCATTTCGAGCAGGCTGTCGCCGTTCGCGCGAAGATCGCGGAATATGTCGCGGCGGCGCGTTTCGCGCAGAAACGTTACGCGGGACTCATCGTGGGCGGTGACATGAACGCCGAACTCTTCCGCCCGAATGGCGGATCCGCCAACGACCCGTCCACGCTTGCGTGGGAGCTGAATTCGCAGGCCGGGTTCGATCAGGGGCGCTTGGTCGACCAGCTGCTTTCCATGAACCGAAGCCAGAACTACAAAGCCTGGGCTTCCATCCGAGACGAGGCGGAAGCGGAAAGGCGGGCGCGATCGGCTGTGACTCGGTTGAGCAGGCTTCCGGTGTCGGCAGAAACGCTTCTCGCTGAAACAGTGTATGAGGCCGTTCGAGGTGGACGGTGTAGTTCCTGTGATCTGAGAGACCGAATCGATCTGGTCTATGCAAGCGTGGCCCAGCAAGCCACGATGTTCGGCCGGTACGATTGGTACTCCACCGCGAATACGCTTTCGGACCACCCGGGTGTGAGCGTCGAGTTCCGCGCTGACTTCTGATTCTGCGTCAGGCTTTTGAGCGCGTCATTGAGGCAATCCGACGTGTCGAACTTCAACTGCACGGTGAAGTTGTTCCCGGAGTTATTGAACCAGACTGGTTTCTTCTCCGTCGGATGATCGTAGAAGAAGACGAACGACAGGGACTCCGGCCGC
>CAYOWB010000014.1:13620-16256 GCA_964407515.1 uncultured Bacteriovoracaceae bacterium | reverse complement strand
GTATCTCGTGGAAGATGTAGGAGGATCCGGCGCGCCCGATCCGGGTATTCTTGATCACGCGCGAGGGATTAAGGTCCCCGTGAGTTTTCCACCCGTCGAGTGTGTAGCGCAGCTTGACGGCCGTGGCGTCCGTATCCGCCACGACGATCTCATGGCGCACTGGAGGCGCAGGATCGGCCGAGCGATAGACGTAGCTGCGGTTCATGACGACGATCTTCTTGTCTTCTCCACGGGTGAGGGCCGCCGAGATATTGGCTCCGGCGAGGCGTACGTTGGCGATCTTCCATCCGTCATCGATGAAGTCCTTCCAGGCACGAATCAGTTCGCTCGTTTCGTCGATGGCCGCCTCGATCTCGGGGGCGCGGTTTCCTTTGCCGTAGGCGTCCTGGAAGAAGAAGTTCTCCGCCGACGCTTTTTCGCGGGTGATGAGGGGCGGGAGTCCTTGCTTAGCGAGAAGGACCTGTTTCACCAGTTCGGCGGCACGACCGTTTGAGTCGCCGAAGGGATGGTAGTCCAGGAACTCGTAGTACGCCGCGAAGGCGTCCTGCACCTTGAGGTTCGGCTGGTTGACCCGTTTCATGAGATCATCAAGGCAATGCCGGACATGAATTTTTTGGCCGTCTCGGGTCGTGTAGATGATTTCATTGATTTGTCCGGGCTGACTGTAGTGGTGCTGAGCCGCTCCGAGCATGACGGATTGCCAGCGTTGGACCTCTTCCACGTTGAGCTTGATTCCCGACGCCGCGCTTGCTCGTGTCTGGTGGAGGATGGTTTCGAGACCATGCACTGCGGAGGCTTGGATTTCCTGGATTGAAGCAGGGTTCCACGAGCCGATCTTGCCCTCTCCCAGCGTGCTGGAGCGAATCATGGAGGCGAGCTGGAGAATGCGCTCCGCTTCAGGTGCCTTTTCAAGCAGGGTGCGCCAGGCGGCCTGAAGGGTGACCGCTTTTTCGGTAACTCGTCTCTCCTGGAGGTCTCTCCGTTCCTCGTACTTCGCTCGATCCAGAGTCCGGTTCCACTTCTTCGCGGTTGCTTCCAGCGCGGGAATCACCCGGGAGCGGAGATAGTCTTCAAACTTCGGAGCCGTCTCCTTGTCTCTCATTCGACCTTGGTCCCGATACTGCGCGAGGGCTGCCAGTCTATCCTGGGCGTCAAAGTACCAAGTCACCAGCCGTGTGTAGTCGTCGTCGTTGGGGGAGGATACGCGCTCGAGGCTTGCTAGCTCCGACTCGAGGGAATGCCGGATTTCATCGAAGACATAAGGCTCCTCGTCAGCCGCGAACGCGGCAACCGTGAGTACGACGAGGCTCAGGGCTGTTAACCCGAGGTGTTTAAGCCAAGGTAATATCAAAACGGACTCTCCCAAGGTCTTATCGGACGCAGGGGAGCAAGACCTGAGCCTCTTGTAGGGAAAACTATGTTTTCGAGATCTTAGCCCAGGCTCACGCCCATCCAGTGGCCAATCAGGTACGTCGCCGCGCCGGCGATGCCGCCGATGAAGAGCATACGGAGGCCGCCATACCCGGCATTTTTTCCGGTGAAGAGGCTGATGGCAGCGCCGATTCCGAAGAGGGCGACCGCGGTCATCGCGATCGCGGCATACAGGGCGTTCGGCCCCTGGAGAAGCAGGAACGGCAGCAGCGGGATGATAGCGCCCATCGCGAATGCCAGGAACGACGAAACGGCCGCGCCCAGGGGGGAGCCCAGTTCGTCAGGGTTGAGGCCCAGTTCCTCGCGCGCGAGCGTGTCGAGCGCCTTCTCAGGGTTGGCGATGAGCAGATCCGCGAAGCGCCGTGCCTCATCGGAGGGCAGGCCACGTGCCTCGTAAATCAGCGCGAGTTCCGCCGCCTCTTCCTTCGGGTACTGTTTCAGTTCATCCCGCTCGAGGGAGATCTGGTATTCGAACATCTCGCGTTGCGAGCGCATGGAAATGTACTCGCCCGCCGCCATGGAGAAGGCGCCGGCGAGAAGTCCCGCCGCGCCCGACAGAAGAACCAGCCGGGAATCCCCCGCCGCGCCGGCGACACCACCGGAGACGCCGAGGATCAGGCTTGCGTTCGAGACGAGTCCGTCGTTCGCGCCGAAGACGGCAGCGCGGAGATTGCCGCCAGCGGAGGAGACCGCTCCCCCGCGCTTTTCCTGGGTCACCTGCTCGAGCTTCGTCGGCATCTCATGCCCGTGGTGCAGGGCCTGGGGAGCGGAGTAGACCGACATCCCACGCACTTTGATCGCTGCGAGAATGGGGCGCATGGGCTTCACGCCGAACTGGCGGACGAGGTGCGCGATCACGCGGCTCCGGAGGTCCGGCGTGAAGTTCGTCGGGATCTCGATCCCTTCTTTCCTGGCTGCTTCCACCCAGATGAGTGCCTGGGATTCCGCTTGTTCACCGAGTTGCCGGAAGAGGCGTCTGCAGCCCGGGGCTTTTTCGACCTCAGAGATGACGGTGTAGAGATAAGCCGAGCGCTTTTCTTCTTTCCAGCTTTCGAGATGGTTCATTTGATCGTCTCAACAGGGGGAGGGGTGAGGAGTTCCAGCAGTTCTTTGCGCGAGAACGCCTTGAGTCCGACGGGCGACTCCTCGATGAGAGCATCGGAGAGAGCCAGCTTCGACTCGATGATATTGGCAATGCGGTCTTC
>CAYOWB010000014.1:13274-13567 GCA_964407515.1 uncultured Bacteriovoracaceae bacterium | reverse complement strand
TCGGGTCTGGCCGATGCGGTGTAGCCGGTCTGTTGCCTGATTTTCACGGGCGGGGTTCCACCAGCGATCCATGTGAATGCAGACACTGGCTGAGGTGAGGTCGATACCGAAGCCGCCGGCAAGGAGGCTACAGACGAAGACGCGGCAGTCCGGGTCGTTCGCGAACTGATCCAGTCGCGCGGCGCGGTCCGGGGTGTCGCCACGAAGCTCGGTATAACCGACGTTCATCTGTTCGAGCGCGCGGCCGACCAGATCCATCATGCCGAGGTATTGCGTGAACACCACGACCTTGA
>CAYOWB010000014.1:7064-13252 GCA_964407515.1 uncultured Bacteriovoracaceae bacterium | reverse complement strand
GAGCCTCGTTGAGCAGTTCGGAGAACGCTTCCCACTTGCCGCTTTCCTCAGGATTCAGGTGCCTGGACTTGCGTTTTCCGTTCATGGTGAGTGAAGGAAGTCCCGGATGATCGCAGACCTGTTTGAGGCGCGTGAGGATCGCGAGGATGCTCGCGTAGTCGATCTTCTTGCCGTTTTCGAGGTCCTCGCGCGCCTTGAGGGCGTCCTCGCTGTCGAGGTACATCCGATAGGCGCGTTCCTGCGTGGCAGTCATCTCGCACAGCACGACTTCCTCGGTTTTTTCCGGAAGCTCGGTCAGCACCTGCGACTTCGTTCTGCGAAGCAGGAACGGGGAGAGGAGCCGGCGAAGCGCCTGCGCCTGATAATCCGAGGGCACTTCACGACCTGAGCCATAGAGGCGCTTGAAGCGGGACAGGGATCCCAGATAGCCGGGGATCATGAACTCCATGAGAGACCAGAGGTCGGTCGCCTGGTTCTCGAGCGGCGTGCCGGTCATGGCGATTCGAAAGCCGCTCTTGAGAACGCGCGAAGCGCGGGAGCTGATGGTGCTGGCGTTCTTGATAGCCTGCGCTTCGTCGAGCACCGTGACGTGCCACTGCTTCTGCCGGAGCAGCGGCTCGCGTTGCAGGATGCCGTAGGTGGTGAGGACTATATCAACCTTCTCGGCGGGAAGCTCACGGTCTCGTCCGTGGAAAACGTACCACGATAGGCCCGTGTTGTACTTCTTCAGCTTCTGAACCCAGGCCGCGACGACCGAGGTGGGAGCGATCACGAGAGAGGGGTGCGTGGGCCGGTTCTTTCGCACGCGGTAGATGCTGGAGAGGAATGCCAGGACCTGGTGCGTTTTACCGAGACCCATGTCGTCCGCGAGCAAAGCGGAGAGTCCGCGGTGGTAGAGGCTCCACAGCCACGTCAGGCCGGTCGTCTGATACTCGCGCAGATCGAAGCCGTAAGCGACCTTCGGCAGGCGCGGGATCTTCGAACGCTCGAAGTTCTTGAGCCAGTCGTGGAATTCGGTCCACTCCGGATCGACGGTGAAATCGCTCACGCCGAGTTCAAGGCACAGACGGTAAACGGTGAGGGGATGAAGCGGGTTCTCCTCGTCGTCGTGAATCGTTCCGAAGGCGTCCAGCGGCGTTTCGTCATCGTCATCCGCCGCTGCGCCGGTGCGGTTCGCGTAACGTGCGAGCAGTGTCAGCGGGGTCTCGAACCGAAAGATCCGGTGATCGATCCACGCGTGGCGGCTGCTGAGGCGGCCCAGCCGTGAAAGCTCGGCGAGCTCCACCGAGGTGACTTTCATCTGTTTGTTTCGAAATTCGTAATAGAGCGATCGGTGTCTCCCGATGCGTTCGCCGATCCGGATGGAGATCAGCTTGAGCGGCGTCTCCTCCACCGTGACGCCCTGGAACGCTTTATCGAGGACGATCATGCCGTCTTTCGGGGACTGCAGGAGTTCGACCAGCCGATCCAGCGCCTCGCGTCCTTCGTAGGTGACCTTGGGGGCGTTGAAGTTGCGGATGATGGGAAGTGCGTCTTGGATCTTCTGGACGACTTTGATGAAGCATCCGTTCGGGGCCTGCCAGGTGTTGGGCTCGAGTTGGCGGCGGAGGTAGTTCACCGTGGTGACGTGCATCGTCCGTTTCTGCGGATCGATGAAGCGAACTGCTGACTCCGCGATCATCGCGACGAACTTTTTGTTTTCGATTGCAGGCCGGATATAGACCACCGGTTCGCCGTCGATCACCACCGTCCTCGGTTTTTCCTCTTCGGCCGATCCCTCGGCCATTCCGAGTTCCGTGCCACCGATCCCGGAGCGGAGAAGGCTTCCCCGCTCGACGATCCAGATTCCGAGCGCGGCGATGTGGTCACAAGGAATGCCCTGTTCCTGATAGGTGTCGCAGGTGCAGCGGTACTTGGCCAATGTTCCCCGCGCCATCGTGATTCCGGTGTCATGCAGGGCGCCTTCGGGATCGTTGACCCGAGCTGAGACGCGGTCGCCCGTCAGGCGAACCTGCTGGACGCGGTTTTCCCTGAAGAAGGTCTGGCCTCTTTTCCAGAGGTTGGGAGCGAATTCACGTTTGATCTGGCTATAGAAAAGCATCATGACGAGTAACGCATAGTATACCAGAGAAGACCTTTACAATGAATGGAAAACCGGCGTTAATTTAGAATATGGAAGAGTTCATTCGTAGGATTCCGAAAAGCGATTTGCACGTTCACCTCGATGGTTCCGTCCGCGTCGCAACGTTGATTGACCTCGCCAAACAGGCCAAGGTCAAGCTTCCTTCGTATACGGAGGAGGGTCTGAACGAGCTTCTGTTCAAGGATCAGTACGCCGATCTCGTGGAGTATTTGAAGTGCTTCGGTTGCACCATTCCGGTGATGCAGACTCCCGAGAATCTCGAGCGAATCGCCTACGAATTCGCGATGGACAACATCAACGAAGGTGTGTGCTACGTCGAGGCGCGTTTTGCGCCGCAGTTCCATACGAACCGGAATCAGGATGTCGCGAAAGTGCTTCAGAGCGTCGCTCAGGGCATGGAACGCGCCAAAATGGAATATAATCAGCGGCCCGAAGTCTGTAACGGCGAGGTGCCCCCGTTCCATTACGGCCTCATCGTCTGTGCGATGCGAGCCTTTGGTCGCGGGTTCTCCGAGTACTTCGACATGTTCCTCGATGCTCATCGGTATTCCGAAGAGAAAACGGTTCATGCTTTGGCATCGTTGGAGCTGGCTCGCGCTTGCGTGGCGGTCCGTGACGATCTCGGCGTGCCGATCGTCGGCTTCGACCTGGCGGGCGCCGAGGCTGGCAATCCCGCTGAAGATCATAAGAAGGCGTACCAGTTCGCGCACAAGAACTTCATGCACGCGACCGTACATGCCGGCGAGGCCTATGGCCCCGAAAGCATCTTCCAGGCGATCACTGATCTTTACGCGGACCGCATCGGTCACGGTTACTATCTCTTCGCCGATGATAAGATCACCGATCCGGCGATCAAGGACCCCAAGGAGTACGTTCGTCGGCTCGCGCAGTACATCGCGGACCGCCGGATCACGATCGAAGTTTGCCTGACCTCGAATCTCCAGACCAATCCGTCCATCGGAAAGGTCGAGAACCACGAGTTCAAGAAGATGCTCGGCGCGCGGCTGAGCACCACGCTGTGCACGGACAACCGCACGGTGAGCAAGACGAGCGCCACGAAGGAAATCCTGATCGCGCAAAAGGCGTTCAATCTGAATGCCGAGGCGTTGAAGGATCTGATCGTCTACGGCTTCAAGCGTAGCTTCTTCCCTGGCACGTACGCCGAAAAGCGCAAGTACGTCCGTCGCGTGATCGATCGCTATGAGCTGCTCGAGAAGCAGTACGCGGAACGCAAAGCCGACGGTGGAGCGCTGGGCGGGGCGTGAGTGCTCGCTGGGAGTGGGTGCTAGTGCGGAGTAGGTGCTAGTGCGGAGTGGGTGCTAGTGCGGAGTTGGTGCTCGGGCCGGCTGTACACCTCATTTTGTTAGCGGTACTAACAATCCAGCCCATACAGGCTGGGCTGTAACGCCGATTTTGTTGTGCTTACTGACAAATCGGTCGGTACAGGCCGAGCTCTTGGCCGGGTCCCAACCTGTACCAATCCATTTGTTCCGAGTTGGAACAATTGTCTAGGCACAGGCTGGACTGTAGCGTCGGTTTTGTTCCAAGCCGGTAGAAGAAGGGCGGTACAGCGCCGCTTCCAAAACGCGAGGGCTACTGACGTTGCTTCTGAGCGATCTTTTCGCGCAGTTCCAGGATCTGACGGTCCAAATAGCTCTCGCCTTCGTGTGAGCGTTCCACGATGGCGTGCTCTTCCCCGATGCGGTTGCGGCTTCGCTCAAAGCACTCCAATGCACGTTCGTAGTCCCCGGTGTCGCGATAGAAGTTTCCCAGGTTCATCCAGGGAATGAACTCTGTGCCATCGTAGCTATTGAATAGGTCGTCATAGAGACGCTTCGCTTCGACGTCGTTACCCGTTTCATGGTGGTAGCGGCCCATGTAGTCCCGGTAGAGCGTCGAGGTGCTCTTGAACTCGGCCTCAATGATCCTCTTTGCAGGAGCGCGGTATTCCACTTGGTCCAGGTGTCCCATGAGATAAGTGAGAATGGAGTGAGCCCTTCTTGTACCCGCGGCTCCGGGCTCTGAGGTCTTTTTCAAACTCTCGTATTCCTCCCACGGGTTGCCAGGGATGCGGCAGGGCCCATGGTAGGGACAGCGCTCGTAGGCTTCTGCATAGGAGGGCGACTCCTCCGGGATGTCCCTCCTGTCTTGAGCTTCGTTCGCTCCGGGTGAAGAAGGCTTCCGAGGTGAAGGTACGGAAGGAGAGGGAGATGCTGGATGTCGTTCGGATGCTCCATTGGATTCGACCGATGGAGGGCGTGCGGCCGGAGATGAGTTCTGCTTCGCGGAGGGCGAGCCGGTGAATCGGTGGAACAGGCCAGCGGCGATGCCGATCACCCCCGCCGCGATCAGCACAGTCGCGACCAAGCCTTTGCCAAAGTGACGCATATTCCCAGTGTACGGGTGTAGCCTGAAGTCAGATGCGCATCGCTTCTCGTTGGAGTTGTTCACCTCTTCTTGGGGGTTGGATGGCGATCACCGCCGTCCTGCAAGTGTTCGGCTTGCCTTCCGCCCAGGCGGCGACCTTTCTCTACATCCTCGATGCATCGGGGAGTATGCGGGCTCCGATGCAGGGGGTGCAGACGGAGGAGGTGTCCGATGACGGGAACTTCACGACCGTGCAAGGGGCGCGGCGGTTCGATGCCGCGAGGGACTCCCTTCTCGCGAGGCTCGCACTGGACGAAAGGAGCGGAGCCGGCGTGGGCTTGATGGTTTACGGACATCGGTCGGCCTCGTGCAGTGATATCGAACTCGTGGTGCCACCACGGGTTGGTCGTGCGTCGGAAATCCGGGCGGCCGTGGCCAGGGTGAATCCCAATGGTCCCACGCCGATCAGTGCGGCCATGAGGCAGGCTCGGCAGGCTCTGGTTCAAGTGCCGGACCAAGAGCGCAAAATTCTTCTCTTCTCGGACGGAATCGAAAGTTGTTTGGGGAGCGCAATGGGTGCGGCGCGTGAGCTGCGGGCCAGCGGAATCCCGATGGACATCATCGGCTTCGATCTCAATGACCGTGCCGAGACGGAACTCGCCGCGTTGGCGCGAGCTACGGGGGGAAGCTTCGAGAACCGTTCGAGCGGAATGGCGCCGGTGATCGAATTCACGCCACGTCCCCAGCCACAGCCGCAAGCCAAGACGCCGCCTCTTCCGGTGAAGCCCTCCGTCGCACCTCGAGCGCCCATGAAGATGCCGTCTCCCTCACCGACGCCGACAGACGCCACGCCGTCACCGACCGTGGATCCGCCGCTGCCGTTTCTGCCGTGAACGCGAATTCCTGGCGACTCTTGCGCCCTCATCCCGCAGTGCTATGCTCGCCGTTATGGCGAGCAAGGTCCTTCTGATTCACACAGGCGGCACTCTGGGGATGCACAACCTTTCACCGATCACGGTGAAGCGAAAGGCCGCGGACCTGACTCGGGATCTCTACCGGAACGTTCCAGAGCTGAAGGAATTGGCTGATATCGACGTGCGCGTCCTGATGAACAAGGACAGCTCTTCGATGCGCGTTCAGGACTGGCAGGAGATCGGCGACGCCATTCACCGCGAATATCGCCATTATAACGGATTCGTCGTCGTGCACGGCACTGACACGATGGTGTTTACGGCCGCGGCGCTCTCCTACATGTTCCGGAACCTCGGTAAGCCGATCGTGCTGACCGGGAGCCAGCGGCCCCTTTCGGAAATTCGTTCGGATGCCCGCCGCAATCTCATCAACGCGGTGGACATCGCGGCCTCGAGCGCCGTTCAGGAGGTGGTGATTTTCTTCGATAGGGCCCTTCTCCGTGGAAACCGCTCCATCAAAGCTTCGATCGATGAGTACTGTGCCTTTGACAGCCCGAACTACGAGTGGCTTGCGCAGGTGGGGCTGGATATTTCGTTGCACCAGCACCTGCTGCTGAAGCGGCGCACGGGAGCGATGCAGTATGATCGCGAGTTCGACCCGCGTGTGTTGTTCATCAAGTTCTTCCCGAGCATGGACTTGGAGCCTTTCGCTTCCGCGTTGCGGCCCGGTGCGGTTCGCGGGGTCGTCATGGAGGCATACGGGTCAG
>CAYOWB010000014.1:0-7054 GCA_964407515.1 uncultured Bacteriovoracaceae bacterium | reverse complement strand
CCGTATGACGATCCGGCCTATCGCCAGTTCTTGGAGCTGGCGCGCGGAATACGGGTCCCGATCGTGATCGTCAGTCAGGCGCTGCGCGGCACGGTTCGCCTGGATCTCTACGAAGCAGGCGTGACTTCCTTGAAGAAGGGCGCCATTCCCGGCCGGGATATGACGTCCGAGGCGGCCATCGTGAAGATGATGAAGCTGCTGGCTCGGAAGGTTCCCTACGAGAAATTCGGTCGGGAGTTCTCCCGCTCGCTGGCAGGGGAAATCAGCTGACCGGATCGGAACTGCAAGTCGTCACATTTTCGCAGCATTTCAGGGCTCGGATTCTGATAGAATTCCGCCTATGTTCACGAAGATTCTATACGTCGAGTGTCCAGAGAAGATCGCCAGCCGTCCCGATGGCATGAACGAAGCGTTCACCATCACGTTTGAAACGGACGGCGAGGTTCCGTTCGTCCAGATCATCATCCGTGGTGGCGGGATGGAGAAGCTCTTCCGCGACAATACGATCACCCGCGACGGCGACTTTCGGTTTATCGCCCACGTGGAGGCGGGGACTTTCGGTCCAGGCCGCTACAACGCGCAGATCGAAGGCTGCCAGGTGATTCCCATCACGTCCGCTCGCGGCGAAAACTGGATCAAGCAGTTCCGCGATTTCGAGGTGGGGCCCGCGCCGTTCGTGTCGCTGGCCCGGCATGGCGTCGGGACAGCGCCGAGCGCCAAAGGGGTTCAGATTGCGCATCCGCGTGTCAGTGGGGGAGATCGCGCTTCGGCAGGCGGGAATGACGGAGTGAAGATTTACTTTGGAATTCACAAGCACATGCATCAGCCCTACTACAACGCGGCCGATCCCGGCTACTGGGACGGTCAGAAGGACGAGATTTTCGGTTCTCGCGTCGGCCCGTACACCCACTTCGTTCCGGCCGCCGTCCGTCAGTACGCCGACGGTGGACTCCCTCACGGCGGTCTCACCACAACCTGGAGTGGCACACTGGTCGAGCAGCTGGATCGTTGCGCGCGCGAAGGTCTGTGCGGCGGAAGGTTCTCCGGCTGGAATCACCAGCTTCGCGAGTTGGCGCAGGCAAAGACCTCGCTCGGAAATCCCCGCATGGAGTTCGCGGCCTTCGGTTTCTATCATCCCCTCATGGCGCTGGTTCCTCCTCGCGACATCGTGAAGCAGGTGGAGTGGCATCGGACCGCCATTCGAAACGCGTTCGGTGTCGAGGCGTCGCGCGTGATGTTTCCGCCCGAGACCGCCTTCCACGTCCGCATGATCCCTGCCCTCGTCGAGGCGGGCGTCAAAGCGGTGATGTACGATTCGATCCATCGCTATCGTGCGTGCAAGGATTACCCGTACGCGGGTTTGTCCGAAGGGATGCTTCCTCCGAATCGGGCCGAGCAGGAAAATCCGCCGGTAAACGACTGGCTGCAGTTGCACAACATCTGGGCCGGCTCGAAGATCAGCCCGTCCCTGCTGAGGCCGGAGTACGTGAAGTACGTCGATCCGGAGGGAAAGACTCATCAGATCATCGCGATCCCGGCCGAGCGCTACATCGGAAATGAAGACGCCCGCGGCGGCTTCGGAGCGCTTCAGTACCCGGACGTTCTGGGACAGGTTCATGCGCAGGTCGTGAAGACTGGAAGCTATGATCCGAAGCACCCGCCGTTCTTCATGCTTCACTCCGATGGCGACAATCACGGAGGCGGATCGGATTGTTACTACATGCACAATACCGGGCGTCTGGTGGAGTGGTTGAAGCAGGATCCGCGCTTTGAACTGATCACTCCCAGTGATTATCTGCAGCTTTTCCCGCCGGATCCCGCCAATGCGGTCCACATCGAGCCGGGTTCATGGAGTGGCGCCGACAACGGTGACCCGCAGTTCATGAAGTGGTTCAGCCGTTACAATGAGGCCTATTCGCCCGACCTGAACTCGTGGGCGGTGCTGACCGCGCTTCAGAATGTCGTGCACACCTTGGAAGATTGCGGCAAGCAGTCGCCGGAACTCGAACAGGCGGTGCGACTGTTGTTGACCGCGGAGACCAGTTGCTACTGGTACTGGACGGGGCAGGTGGTCTGGGACACGCAAGTCACGAATGCCGCGAATGCGGCGCTCGGTCTGGTGCGCGGTGCTCTCGAGCAGGTGATGTCGAGTGGCATGGACCGGAGCGGTCCGACGATCTTCGCGCCTTGGGTGACTCCCGAGAATCCGGGTGGAAAGACCTGGGGACAGGGTTGCCTCAAGGACGCCGCCCCTGAGGGCGTGGTCCATACCTTCGTGGACGATATCTCCGGCGTGAAGCGCGTGACGCTCGTGATTCGTGGCGCGGGAGGTGAGAGCCGGATCGACATGCGCGATCGCGGTCCGTATCCGACCCAAACTGGCGCGAAGCGAATCGCCCAGTACTTCACCGCGCAGCTGCCCGTCGGCGTTGGCGATATTCGCTACTACATCGAGGCGGAAGACGGGAAGGGGAACATCTCCCGTAGTGCGCTCGAGCGCGTGTTCTGCGCTTAAGACGGCTGAGGCTCCGGTTCAAGCTGAGGCCGCGGCTTGCTGTACCCGCTGGTTTGTTCCGTCAGGGAATAGTCGGGACGGTACAGGTGGCGCTGTACCGTCGTCTTTGTTCCGGAGCGGAACAAAATCAGGGGTACAGCGCGGAGTCATTCATGCGCACTGGGTATATTTATGGCGTAACAACGCATTTCACAAAGCACTCACCCTGCATTAACCCCCGTCGCGGCAAACCGATCGAGAAGGAGTATCGAATGAAAAAGATGGTGAGTGTTCTGGTCCTGATGTTCTGTGCAGCTACCGCGTTCGCCGGCGTGAAGTCGGATGTCCGCGAAGGCGTTCTGATTGATAAGGCTTACGGCGAAGTCGATCCGTACGTGATCGGTGATGCTTGCCTCACCTGGATCCTGGTCGATGGTGACCGCACGATCGGTGTGGTGGAGTTCCGAGATGATTTCGAAAACTGCATCGGCGCCAATGTCGAGAACAATGAAGAGATCGACTTCGATGCCGCCCGTCTTTCGAAGATCCGGACTCCTCGGCATCTCAAGACGCTCCGTGAAGTGCAGCAGCACTTTGGCATCCGTGGCCAGGTGACCTACTTCGAATACGGTCACGGCATTCGCGATTGATTCCGAGATTTGCAAAGCCCGCCGCCCCTTCCGGGGAGGGGCGTCACTCCGGAAAGGACGGCGGGCAATGGCTCAGCAGCCCATATCCCACGTCGCACCTAGGGAGGCCTCGGTCGACGTGTTCTCGCTCCACATGAGGCCTGACTTCATCCACAACGTTCCGCCTGATCGCCTCGTTCCCGTGCCAGGGCCGATTCCGACCTGCACGTTTCCGGTCGAATAGAAGACCACGTAGTACTTCGTTCCTGCGTGTACCGTCGGCTCGGACGGGAAGGGGATTTCCGTCCAGGTCAGCTGGGCGTGGCCAAGTCCTGTCGTGATGCTGGAGGTGGCGAGAGGGATTCCGCTTTCGGGCGATGTTCCCCCCTCATAGAGCGCGACGTCGATGCGCGAGACACCTGGGGTCATGGCGTAAAGATGGAAGCTTTTCATTCGCGCCGTGGAGCCGGCTTCGAATGCGATGGCCCCGGACGACAGGGTCGCGAGCGAAGATGCCCGCCCGATCTGCTCCGTCTGCGTTTCAGAGCAGGAGTTGCTGCTTTCCGCTACTTCGCACGCAGTTCCCGTGAGTGTGAGCGTGAGCAGAGCGAGTGCGATATATACCGACAGAGTTTTGTTCGCCATACACTCACGAGTCTGCCGCCGATTTGGCGCGGACGCGAGGGGTGCAGGACTGAACTGTCGTGCCGTAAGGCTGAATCGCAGGTGTGTCGGAGGGTACGCGGGAAGCCCTCTCTCCTGATTGCAATTATCGCTTGCTGTAATGGATCTTGTAGATCGGCTTCTTCTCGAAATCTTCCACCGTCGTATTGATGATGGCTTCAGTCAGCATGGAGCCGTTAGAGTCGTCGATAACCATGCTGTGGATGGCATCCGGCACGAAGAACATGATCTTCTGAACCACGCCGAGGAAGCCGCGCTTCTGGCCGCCGACGCCTTTGACATTGCGGAAGCCGAGTTTGCCGTTGCCATAGAACAGGTCCGCTTCCATCGCGTACCCCGTGCGATCCTTGCCTTCGAAGGTGAAGTGGATGGCGTCGCCCGTGCCGACCTTCAAGTTGGCAGGCATGACTTCATCCGGAAACTCGTGAATGTAGGGCTGGTCGTAGATCAGCTTGATGTGCAGCAGGAAGTCCGGCTCGTTGGGGCGATTTTCGGGTTCCCACATGCCGACGATCACATGGGTCGCGGGAAGCGACAAACCGAGATCGATCTGGTTGCGTTCGACGGCCTGCTCATAGTCGCGGCCGGGGCCCCAGAGCGTCACGCCGCGGGCTTTGGCTTCGAGGCCCATCAAGGCGAACGCGCGGAAGTTGGTTAGACCATCGGCGACGGAGGCTTTCAGGAACTGGTCCCACTGCTCGGCCGTCGGGCGATAGGCCTTCTTCGCCGACATGACTTTCGCCAGCCCGGGATCGCTGATCGGTGCGGGAGTGAAAGTCGCCTCGCGAATGAATTTCATGAATGTGGGGTAGCGAGCCACCATGTCTTCCATCTTTGGAAGGACCATGGACTTGCCGGGAGTGACGTTCGCTGACGCGATGACTCCTCCCAGAGTAGCGAGACAAGATAAACCCAAACCCCAGCCGAACGAGTTCTTGGTGCGCTGCATGATTCCTTTGATATTTCCGAGTGCGTTACTTGTCAATGCGGGAGAACCAAGGCAATATCGTCCCAGCTATGAATTTTGAGACCTGGTTCCAGTCTACACATCCTGAAATCACTCTGAAATCGGCTCAGGCTGTCCTGAAGCTTGTGGCTGAAGAGGCGACCGTTCCCTTCATCGCCCGTTACCGTAAGGAGCAGACCGGGAACCTCGACGAAGTCGGCATCCAGAAGGTTATCGACGCGAAGGAGCGTTGGGAACAAGTCCAGAGTCGAAAGACCTTTATCGTCGAAGAGATTGAGAAACAGCGGAAGATGACGCCCGAACTCAAGGAGCGCATTCTCAATACCTACGACCCCAACATTCTTGAAGACTTATACCTGCCTTACAAGCAGAAGCGGAAGACGAAGGCTACCCTTGCGAAGGAAGCCGGCCTCGAACCGCTCGCCGACTGGATCTGGAATATCGGTCATGGGACCGAGCAGCCGCAGGAAGGCCAGACCCTGGAGCTTTGGGCGTTCACCTTCCGGAACGAGGAAAAGGGATTCAAGGACGCGCAGGGCGCGATCGAGGGCGCTCAGGACATCCTGATCGAGCGCATCTCCGAGAACCAGGACCTGCGTCAAATGGTCCGCACTGCTTATTTCGAGAAGGGCTTCCTGCGCACGGGAAAGGGCGCCAAGGTCAAACCCAACAGCAAGTACGATAAGTACTTCGAGTATCATGAGGCCGTTCCGTCGCTGCTCAAGCCTGAGAACTCGCATCGTTACTTGGCCGCTCGCCGCGGCTGGATCGAAGAAGAGCTGGTGCTCTCGTTCGGTGGCGCGCCTAGCGACACCATTTTCGACGAGACGATGCTCAAGGCGTTCGAGCAATTCGCCTGCACCCACCCCGACTCGATGACTGCGGCGGTTTTGCAGAAGGCCGCGCGGCTCGCGCTCAAAGCGCACGTGATTCCAAGTGTGGAAAATGCGCTTCAAAAGGCGCTGAAAGAAGTCGCCGACGAAGTGGCGATTCAGGTCTTCGCGGGGAACGTTCGCAAGCTGTTGATGGAAGCTCCGTTCGGTTCGAAAGGTGTCCTGGGCGTCGATCCAGGCATTCGTACGGGTTGCAAGCTCGCGGTGATCGACGACTCCGGCAAGTACATCGCTGATGCCGTCGTGCACCTGGAAAGCGAAGACGGCCGTGAAAAGGCCAAGGTGCTTCTGAAAGAAGTGCTGCAGTCGCCATTCATTCAGGCCGTCGCCATCGGCAATGGCACGGCCGGTCGCGAGACCGAGATTTTCTTCCGAACACTCGTGAAGGATCTCAATCTGTCGCTTCCGGTGGTCATGGTGAACGAAGCGGGTGCAAGCGTTTACAGCGCCAGCGATGTCGCGCGAGAAGAATTTCCGGACCTCGACGTCACCGTCCGCGGCGCGATCTCGATCGCTCGCCGCCTGCAGGATCCGCTGGCCGAACTCGTGAAGATCGATCCGAAGAGCATCGGCGTCGGTCAGTACCAGCACGACGTGTCCCAGCCGGCGCTGAAGCGCTCGCTCGATTTCGTCGTCGATTCCTGCGTGAACCAGGTCGGTGTCGATCTTAATACGGCATCTTACCACCTGCTCGCGCATGTGTCGGGCATCGGTCCGGCGCTCGCCAAGTCCGTGGTCGAGTATCGTGGTGCTCACGGGTTGTTCAAATCCCGCGAGCAGCTCAACGAGATCCCGCGCTTCTCGAAGAAGACCTTTGAACAGGCAGCGGGCTTCTTGCGCATCCATAATTCCGAGAATCCGCTAGATGACACCGGCGTTCACCCGGAGCGCTATGCTCTTCTCGAAGGCCTTGCAAAGCGCCTCGGCAAGGAAGTGAAGGACTTGCTCGGAGACGGCGTCGCGCTCGTCAAGGCGGATAAGCAGTTCAAGGAAGAAGTCGGGGAGTTCACTTTCCAGGACATCATTCGCGAACTCGAGATGCCGGGACGCGACCCGCGCGATTCCTTCGTGCCGTTCCAGTTCCGCGATGACATCCACGAAGTGAAAGACCTGAAGCAGGGAATGATCTGTCCGGGTATCGTGACCAACGTCACGAACTTCGGTGCCTTCGTCGATATCGGCGTCCATCAAGACGGCCTTGTGCACATTTCACAATTGTCTGACCGTTTCGTGAAAGATCCTAAAGAAGTCGCGCAACCCGGTCAGCGCGTGAAAGTCCGCGTTCTCGACGTCAACTTCGAGAAGAATCAGATCTCGCTCAGCATGAAGTCCGAGCGCCCTCAGCGCCAGGAGCGTCCCGAACGCGACGAGCGCGGGCGCGAGCATT
>CAYOWB010000013.1:33702-39095 GCA_964407515.1 uncultured Bacteriovoracaceae bacterium | reverse complement strand
TGCCTCGGCATGCAGCTCGCCGTGATCGAATACGCGCGCAATGTTTGCGGAATCAAGAATGCGAGCTCCGCGGAGTTCCGCCCCGATAACCATGAGAACGTGATCGACCTCATGGAATCCCAGAAGGGGATCACCGACCTGGGCGGGACGATGCGACTGGGGGCCTATCCGTGCAAGATTCGCACGGAGCTCAATGGCAAGCCGACGCGCGCTTACGAAGCGTATGGTAGGGCTGAAATCTCCGAGCGCCATCGTCACCGCTTCGAGGTGTCGAACAAGTTCCGTCCGCGCCTGGAAGAAAACGGCCTGGTCGTTTCTGGTAAGTACTTCCATGAGAAAACGAAGGAAGAACTGGTCGAGGTGGTCGAGCTCCCGAATCATCCGTGGTTCCTGGGCTGCCAATACCACCCCGAGTTCTTGAGTCGCCCGTTGGAGCCGCATCCGTTGTTTGCGGCGTTCATTGGTGCATCGAAGTCCCAGGCGAAGGCTGCCTCGAAAGCTTGACTGCAACTGGAGTTCCCATGGCCCCCGAGACGATGACCCAGAAACCGATGACGCTCATTGCCGGTCCTTGCGTGATCGAGGACGAAGGCGTGGTTCATGAGATTGCGCAGGAGCTGAAGCGCCAGCTCTCCGGACTCCCGGTGCGGCTTTATTTCAAGGCGTCGTTCGACAAAGCGAATCGCACTTCAATCGAAGGCTTCCGGGGACCGGGGCTGGAGAAGGGGCTGGAAATCCTGGATGGTGTTCGCGCCAAGACAGGGCTTCCGCTCTGTACCGATTTTCACGCGCCGGAGCAGGCTGAGCGCCTGGCCGAGGTCGTGGACTTCCTGCAGATCCCTGCGTTCCTTTGCCGGCAGACAGATATGATCATCGCGGGTGCGGAGGCGGCTCTCCGTCGCGGGCGTCGCCTCAATGTGAAGAAGGGGCAGTTCCTCGCTCCTTGGGATGCCAAGAACATCGTCGAGAAGGTCCGCGCCGTCGAAGCGCGTGCCGAGCGCGATGGCTGGCTCAAGCAGAAGCCTGCTGCGGATTGGTTTTGGCTCACCGAACGTGGCGTTTCGTTCGGTTACAACACGCTCGTGGTCGATATGTCCTCTTTCCAGACGATGCAACGCTACGGCGTGCCGACGATCTACGACGCGACTCATTCGATCCAGTCGCCCGGCGCAGGCAGTGGCGGCAAAAGCACCGGCGGCAAGCGCGAGAACCTGGAGGTCCTGACCCGCGCCGCGATGGCGGCCGGAGCCGACGGACTCTTCATGGAGTGCCATCCGCGTCCGCACGAAGCCAAGAGCGACGGTCCGAACTCGTTCCCGCTCGCGCAGGTCGGGGAGTTCATCCGTCAGCTGCTCAAGATCCGTGAAGCCGTTCAAGACATGCCTAAGCAGCTTTCTGAAGCGAGAGGAGAGGGCCGGTGAAGATTCGTTTGGATGCACTGCAGAAAGCAGTTCACTCCCTCGAGATGGCGTTGATTCCTCCTCCGGCAAACGACCGCGAGCGTGACGGGGCGATTCAACGGTTCGAGTACACGCTCGAGCTCTGTTGGAAAACGGGCCAAAAAGTGCTCAAGGAGCAAGGAGTTTCATCCAATTCTCCAAAGTCGGTTTTCAGGGATCTTGCACAGCAGGGGCTGGTCGATGATCCCCAAGCTTGGGTTGATTTCGTGGATTGTAGAAATCAGACCTCGCATCTCTACAATGAGGAGACGGCGGTGCTGGTCTTCGCGGCAGTGCAGCGATTTCTGGGGGCGGCCAAGGCGTACCTGAAACGCCTGGAATCTTATGTTCAGAATCACGGCTGATCTTTCCCGTCATGGGCTCAATACCCGTGATCAAGAGACGCTTCAAAGGGTCTTCGACTCAGCCCTTCCCTCCGACATATCCGGGGCGGTTTTCCTATTCGGGTCTCGTTCCACTGCGACGCATTCTCGGTTTAGTGACATCGATCTGCTGCTCGAGTTCAATCGTGCTTTGACCTCAGTGGAAATGGGGCTGTTGCGGGAATCCTTTGAGGAAAGTTCGCTTCCCTATAAAGTGGATCTCGTGGTTTCCCAGGAGTTGTTTGAGCCTTATCGGAAGCGGATTGAGTCAGAGAAAAAGCAGATCGGCCACGCCGATCATACGCCTACTGGCAAAGGAGTTCCGTCATGAAGCGCGCCTTTTTTGAGTCCCGGACCGACGCCAAGAAACTCCTCGAGACGGACGACCTTCAGAAACGGCTGCGCAGGATCAAGGTGTTGCTCCTCGACGTGGATGGCATTCTGACCGACGGACACGTCTTCTATCTCGATGGCCATGGCTGGTGCCGCAACTTCCACGTGCACGACGGACATGGGATCAAGATGCTCGTGCGCGCTGGGATCGAAGTCGGCGTGCTGAGCGGCGGTGAATCGAATGACGTCAAGCACCGCATGGAGATGCTGGGCGCTCGCTACATCTACCTCGGAAACGAAGACAAACTCGCTGGCTATGAGAAAGTGAAGGAGTTCACCGGCTGCAAGGACGAGGAGATCGCCTTCATGGGCGATGATGTCTTCGATCTTCCCGTGCTCGAGAAGGTCGGCTTCAGCGCCACTGTCCCGCACGCGATGGAAGAGGTCCGCGCCAAAGTTCACTACGTGACTGAGATTCCGGGCGGCTACGGCGCGGTCCGCGAAGTCGCGGATGCGATTCGAAAGGCCAAGGGCCTCTAATCCTGAAAAAGCGGGGTGAAGGACCGAAGTCCTCCACCCCAAACGCTTAGATCACCAGTTCGCAGCGCGGGACCTGGTATTCCTTCGTGAACAGTGGTGTCCGCATGAACGGGAAAGACCGGTGCGTGACCCGGTCCACCTGAAGCATCATGGGCGCGGTGTAGTCGATGTACTGTCTTTCCCAATTGAGGCAGCGTCCGGGGTGTTTCGGCGTCCCTGCGGCGTACTGGGTACATTCGATCCAGCTCTTGACCAATGGCGCGACAGGAACCACCTGCGCGTACTCGATACAGCGTGGCTTTCCAAGCTTGGGGTTCAAGGGCTGCTTGGTCTTGATGCAGACCTGCAGAACCTCCCCCTGAAGCTTCAGGGTCGTGTCATTGTGACAGAGGTCAAAGACGGACGCACGATGGGTTCCGTACTGATGCATCATCGTGACCTCGGCCTGGCGCACATCCAGCTGTTTGTGATGGCGAATCAGCTCCCAAGAGTCGGCCTGGTTAGGAATTCTGCCGCCCGCGAAAGCCGTGGAACTCATCAGAACCGCGATCAATCCAAGATACTTCCACATCATACTTGCTCCTTTGCATTTCCAGTGAAGCCGGTCAACCGGCATGTTGCTTCTTTCCATTCTGTTTTCAGTTACACGGACTCATTCGAGGTACCCTGTGCGATGCGCTCCTTTCGTGTTTGAGTCAGCACTCTGAAGGTCAATGCCATGGCTGCATGGAAGCCCAGTCCCAGGACGAGGCCCCAAAGCAAGTCCGTGGCCATGATGAACCCGGCCGTCGCGGTCAAAGACAAGCCTTCACGGACGTTGGCCTTGACGGTCGCGATGAGCTTCGGGAAGTTGACAAGTCGCCAGCCCGTGGCCACCAGAACCGCCGCGAGTGCCGCCAGCGGTATGCGGTTCAGGATGCCCGGTGCCAGTCCGACAAACAGCAGCATCCAGCCACCATGAAAGACGGACGACCAGCGAGTTTTTGCTCCAGCCAGGACATTCGCGGACGAGCGAACCATCACTCCCGTCATGGGAAGGCCTCCGACGATTCCGGAGATGGAGTTCGCCACGCCTTGGGAAACGAGCTCCTGGTTGAGCTTCGCGTGTCGGTGGTGCGCCGGGTGTTGCACGTGGTCCGCAGCCAACACGTCGACTGCTCGCGCGGTCAGCAACGTTTCGGCGCTCGCCACGGCGGCAAGGCCCAAAGCGGGAGCGATATAGGAGAGCAGCCCTCGTAGCCACTCGCCGCTCATGAACCTCGCACCGGCGTCACCTACGAGAGGAAGAAGCGCCTGCAGCTCTACTCGTGGCATGTCCCATGGAAGACTGAGCAGAGTGGCGATCAACACCGCGGGCAACGCCGCCGGAAGCCACCCGACTCGTGCAGCGAGCCCCGGCGCAAGCCTCGGTAGCATTCGCGGCCAAAGCCAGAGAGTGAGCAGGGCCACTCCGCCCGTGACAAACGCCATCGATCCCAGATGCTTTCCGTAGGCGGGGATCAAGGTGGTTAACGCGGCTCCGATGCCCGAGGGGAGGGGCGCTCCAGCGAGCACATGCAGCTGACCGATGACGATCATCAGACCAATCGCGGCGAGCATCCCCTCGAGTACAGGATGTGGGACGAGGAGGAAAACCCGTCCCGTTCTTGCTGCCCCCATGATGACCTGGATGATTCCACACAGCACGGTGATGATCGCGAGCCCCTCGATTCCATGGGTCTGCACCAATTGGAAGACGAGCGCCGACAATCCGGCTGCGGGCCCGGTGACGACTAATGGTGCGCCGGAGAACAGGCCGGCGACGATACCTCCCACGATCGCCGTAAGTATGCCGGCCGCCGGGCTTGCGCCGGAAGCCAGGGCAATGCCGAGCGACAGAGGAATAGCAACGATGAAAACCACTAGACTGGCACTCCAGTCCTGTCTGGTCGGAGTGCCGATTTGATTGAGGAATGTCTTCATTTTTTCGCTCCTTGAAAATGAGAGCCGGTTCACTGCGATAGAACGGCCTGTTCTGACCGATCGCCCTCTCTGATGGACGAAAGATGCAGAACCGATTTGGAGCGGCCCAGTTCGAAGTTCACGCGTCCTGAGTGGAGCTCATAGAGCGCGCCGACGACCTCGAATTCGCCGTTTGCCATCCGATCCTGGAGAAGGGGACTCATGGCCGTGATCCGATCGATGCCGTGGAAGATATTGCTGACCGTGGCAGACGGGACCAAGTCATGATCGGCAGCGGCTGAAAGGGCGGTACGTACTCTTTCCACCGCCGGGCGGATCTCCTGGATGAGTCGACGAAGCGCCGGCGTCGGTGCCGGCTCGCCATGGGTGACGCATCGGGTGGCCGCCCGGACAGCGCCGCACTCGGTATGCCCCAAGACGATGCAGAGACGCGTTTCAAAGGAAAGTGCCGCGAACTCAATACCCGCGAGCAGTTCGGGGGTGACGATGTTTCCTGCCGCCCGTACGACAAAGAGGTCGCCCAGGCCTTGATCAAACAGGAGCTCAGGCGGCACTCTCGAGTCGGAGCAGGTAACAATGATCGCGAACGGGCGCTGACCCTTGTCAGCGAGTTCCGCTCGGCGCGCCAGCAGGGAGTCGTTGGGTGACGAGGGGCGGCCCTCGATGAAACGGCGATTTCCTTCGGCCAAACGACGCAAAGCTTCAGTAGTGGAAACAGGCTTATTGGAAGCCATAG
>CAYOWB010000013.1:29420-33692 GCA_964407515.1 uncultured Bacteriovoracaceae bacterium | reverse complement strand
TCCCTTTCTGCGCGCCCTCGGGCGCGCGATTCAGACTTCTAGAGATGGCTCCGATGGAGTTCCGGAGAACGTTTCAGGAGCGCTGCAGATGAATTCTTCGGTTCACGGAAAAGGGGGGATGCCCCTGGGACACGGATTCGGGAGGGCGGATGTCGGCCTGTACGAGCAGATACGGATGAAGTCCGTGCAGGACTGCGGGAAGTAAGGAGTAGGTATCGGGTGGCGCGCCGAGCCCCCTCGCGCCGAGCAGGGCTGGCTCCTCGGTTTTTACGAGCTCAAGGAGTTCGGCTCCCATCGAGAAATCCTGAGGCGTCTCGTCGTTGGGGGCGGGGGCTTCATCGCCTGGAGAGGCTGCACACTCCGTCAACACGGCCTGTTGTGACGCAATGTATGAAAGCTGAACCGCGCGTGCCGGAATCGACAGCGCACTGCCAAGGACGGAACAGAGCAAACTCAGAGTGATGATCCGAAGCAGTCCCATTCGTTCGTGTTCCTAAGCAAGAATGATTCTCATTCAGAAGCTTAGGCCGTTCGGTACAATAACTCTCGAAGAAAGTGACATCGATAATCTGGACGTTGAGTTTCGCTTTAAGCGAAGCTCGTTGCCATCATCGTACGCCTCTGCTAACTCTCAGTTACATTTTTCAGTCTTCCTTCAGGGGAAACCGGTGAGAGCCCGGTACTGTGCCGCAGCGGTGATCGAGAGCGAGAAGCTCCGTAAGTCCGAATGCCGAAGGGAGGTCTAACCCGACGGAGCCATCCGTCGCTTCCCGAGCAGGAGGATCCATGTTCGTCGCTCTGCTAACCTTATCCTTGTCCACCTTGATGACCCAGGCCCAGGGGCGTGCATCGCTGGTGCAAGCTCCCCCGCTGGAGGTGAGATCCACTTCGCTGCAAGGCGAGGTGTTTCGTGCATCGGGTGGCGCCGTAGTGGCCGTGCCGTCGATCGTCGACACGCAGGCAGGTCAGACGGCTGCTCGACTTCCTGGCGTGGCGGTAAGGCAATACGCTGGCCCGGGAAGCGCGACGACGGCTTCGGCCCCCGGAATGATCCGCGCCGGTGATACGGAGATTGCCGTCGAGGGAATTCCTTTGCCTGATCCCCTCGGTACCGGAGTGGACTTTTCGCTCTTCCCTTCCGCCGTTCTGCAGGCTGTGGAGAGCGGACGTGGTCAAATCGGCCTGCGCCTGTTGTCACTCGAGGGGCCAGTGACGGCTCGTCCTTGGAGCTTCGCTATGTCCGCCGGGGCGGGGCCGAGTGGGGCGGCCTCGTTCGGGTACCGTTCGCTTGCAGGTCCCACTCGTTGGGGCGCCGTGGTGACTGCTCACGGAACAGATGGGCGCTATCGCTTCAAACATCCGGACACTGGAATCATCGGTTACCGTGAAAAGAATGACTCGCGTGGGACGAGCGCGTTGACTCAGCAGCAGGGACGCTTTGGACGAGAGGGGCAGTGGCAGGCGTTTCAGCTGGTCTCGGCCGTTCGCCGTACGAAGCCCGGGATGCTGTCGTTTCCGGATGGGGAGGCCGAGACGGACTTCAATGCATTGGCTGGTGCGCGCGCGCATGATCCGACCTTCTTCGGTGCGCACCTTGGAGGTACGGCCGCCGCCAGCATCAGCTGGGCAACCTATCCGGATACGCGAGTGCGCGGCCTTTACGGGCTCACTCAAGTGCATCACGGGGAAACAGCGTCACGAGCAGGGCGTGTGACGTTCGGTTTGGAAGACCGTTATGCGGATCTCAAGCAATTCTCCGAGAGGACTTCGCGCAACCGCTTCGCTGCGACGGTGGCGACCGAGAAGATGCTGGGCGATTTCCGGCTGGTTCCGGAAACGCGCTTCGAACATGCCACTGCTTTCGGGTGGTCGGCAGATGGCAGCCTGCGTGCGGGATACCGACTCGGCAAAGATCATGAGCTTTCGCTTCAGTATGGTTACCTTCATGCCTATCCGGATCTTCCTTACGTCACGGGCTTCGCTTCGAGTGATTTCACGATCGTCTCAAACCCGAATCTGAAGGTGGAACGCTCGCATTGGCTCTCTCTCGAACATGAGCTGCGTTTCTGGGAAATCACGATTCACGGCACGGGGTACTTCAGGCGAGTGCGGAACCGTGCGGTGCTGGAGCCGTTAGATGGAGACTGGTCTCGCTCCCAGGCGCGCAACGTGAGCCAAGCCTACTTGACCGGATGGATGCAAGAGCTGACCTGGAATCCCGCGTCCAGTTGGCGCGTACAGAGCTGGGTGCAGTTGACGAAGAGTCATGACTTCGCGACGTCGCTTGCGCTGCCGTATCAGCCGTGGCTTCGCGCATCGATGAGTGTGGGCTGGCGTCCGACGCGGACGCTCGAATTGACGGTTGAAGAGCGGTTCACCGGCCGCTCCTCCGCGAATCAGGCCGGCACACGGCAGGTCGGAGGTTATGCGGAAACGGACATCGCGGCTGCGATGAAGTTGAGACACGGGACCGCGTGGCTTCGTTTGACGAATCTCTTCGAGGCGTCGGGTTATGTTACTGACGGGTATCCGTTGCTGGGTCGAGGGATCTGGTTAGGGCTCCAGCTATGAAGCAAGCGGTGGCGACTTCGATCGCGGTGCATCTCGCGCTGTTTGCGGGAGTACTCGCGGCGTCCCGTCAGGTGGATTTGCCAGGGACAGCTGAACTTCAGGTCGAGATGAGCCGGGGATCCGGCAGACGGATTCGGAAATCTTCGGAATTTCCGGCGCAACAGACGTCGGTGCAAGCGCTGTCCGATCCGCCGAGCCCGGGAAGTAACGAGGAAGAAGTGCAGGGCGCGACGGAAGTGCTCTCTCAGCCGTCGGCCTCTTATCTGTCTGAACTCGTCCGGCGGAATCCAAAGCCTCAGTATCCGAGGTCCTCTCGGTACCGGAATGAAGAGGGGCGGGTACTTCTCCGGGTTGAGCTCGGTGAAGGGGCGTCCGGCATTCCGCGTGCGGTCGTGATCGAGAAGTCGTCAGGTTATTCCGCGCTCGATGAAGCGGCGCTGAGTGCGGTTCGAGATTGGGTGATTCCGCCGCCTCCGACAGGCCATTTTCAGTTCCTGTTACCGGTGGATTTCTCGCTCTCGGAGACGCAGTAACCCATCAGTTTAGCTAAGGTATGACCATTAGTCGAATCGCCTTTTGTTGATAGTAGTAACGGGCGTCTTTAGAAACTTTTCTCTTGGATTTGAAGTGGTTGGGATCGGTCTTGCGAATGGTTTGATGCGACGCTTCCATCAGCTGCTAATCCATTCACAGATGCCTTGACTAGCATCCGAAACGGACCGAACATGCCTCGTAAACATCACATGGCCATTTCCTGGCCAAATCGTCGTCGAAGGCAACACTCGGCGACACTTAGGAGGGGACTTTATGTCTAGAGCAGTTGATGAATTCATGGCAAATGTCATTGCCAAAAACCCGTCCGAGCCGCAGTTCCATCAGGCTGTGCGCGAGGTCGTTGAGTCGATTCTCCCGATCGTCGAGAGCAATCCCGCTTACAAGCATGCTCGTATTCTCGAGCGCATCGTCGAACCCGAACGCGTGATCATGTTCCGCGTGCCGTGGGTGGACGATAAGGGTCAGATTCAGGTCAATCGCGGTTTCCGCGTCGAGATGAACAGCGCCATCGGCCCGTACAAGGGAGGCCTGCGGTTCCACTCGAGCGTCAACCTCGGCATCCTCAAGTTCCTCGGATTCGAACAGACCTTCAAGAACAGCCTCACCGGCCTGCCCATGGGCGGCGGCAAAGGCGGTTCCGACTTCGATACTCGCGGTAAGAGCGACAACGAAGTCATGCGCTTCTGCCAATCCTTCATGTGCGAGCTGTATCGCCACATCGGCCCGAATACCGACGTCCCCGCGGGCGACCTCGGTGTAGGCGGCCGCGAAATCGGCTACCTCTTCGGTCAATACAAGAAGCTGAAGAACGAGTTTACCGGCGTTCTCACCGGTAAAGGCCTCGCCTGGGGCGGCTCGCTCATTCGTACCGAGGCCACGGGCTACGGTGCGGTTTACTTCGCTCAGGAAATGCTCGCTCGTAAGGGCGAAGGCTTCCAAGGCAAGACCTGTGTGATCTCGGGCGCCGGTAACGTCGGCCTCCACACGATCGAGAAGGTCAATCAGCTCGGCGGCAAAGTCGTCGCCATGTGCGATTACGACGGCACCGTGTACGATCCAGAAGGCATCACTCAGGACAAGCTCGAGTACACGAAGGACCTCGTCTTCGTGAAGCGCGCCAGCCTGAAGAAGTACCTGGAGAAGTTC
>CAYOWB010000013.1:27006-29410 GCA_964407515.1 uncultured Bacteriovoracaceae bacterium | reverse complement strand
AACTCCCCGAAGGCCCAGTTCCTGGAAGGCAAGCGTCCGTGGAGCGTGAAGTGCGATATCGCATTCCCGACCGCCTGTGAAAACGAGCTGACTGGCGAAGATGCCAAAACGCTCGTCGCGAACGGCTGCAAGTACGTCGCTGAAGGCGCCAACATGCCTTCGACGCCGGAAGCGGTTGAAGTCTTCTTGAAGAATAAGGTCGCCTTCGCTCCTGGCAAGGCCGCCAACGCCGGTGGCGTCGCTACCTCGGGCCTCGAAATGGCTCAGAACGCGATGCACCTGAGCTGGACCCGCGGCGAAGTCGATGCCCGTCTGCACGACATCATGAAGTCCATCCACAAGGCCTGCGTCGAGCACGGCAAGGATGGCGACTTCGTGAATTACGTCAATGGCGCCAACATCGCCGGCTTCATCAAAGTCGCCGACGCGATGCTCGCCCAGGGCGTGGTCTAAGAGGTCGGCCCGTACTTCGCGTTTGCCAGTACGGTTAGAGTCCAGGGGTCGGACCTTCGGGGCCGGCCCCTTTTTTCTTGGGCGAAGCGTACTTTCTCCCTCATCCTTTCATCGATCACCTATAATGAGGCTGCCCCTATGCTGGACATCCGCTGCATCCCTGATCGCCGTCCGTGGTACCTCAAATTTCACGATCTCATGCCGTTTCGCGTGCGCGAGATCCTGCTCGTGTCGTCCCCCTACGACGCCTTCACGCTCGAAGAAGACGGCCGCCTCACGGAGAGCATCTTCACCCGACACTCCGAGCTGACTCTGTCAGCCGGTCCACGGATTACGCACGTATCCACGGGCGCCAAGGCGATGGAACTTCTTTCCGAGCGGCGCTTCGACCTCGTCGTGACGATGGTGCGGATCGCGGACAGCGATGTGAGCGACTTCGGCCGCAAGGTGAAGCAGATGTATCCCGGCATCCCGGTCGTGCTCCTCGTCCTTACCGAAGCAGATCTCAAGAACTTCCCGGGGGGAGTCGACCCGAACGCCGTGGACCGCGTGTGGATGTGGACCGGGGACGCCCGGATTTTGCTTCCCATTATCAAGCAGCTCGAAGACCAGATGAACGCGGATCATGACGCCCGCTCGGCGGGGGTGCGCGTGATCATCGTCGTGGAGGACTCCGTCAGGCGCTACTCGTCATTCTTGGGACTTCTCTATTCCGAGCTCATCGCGCAGTCCGAGTCGCTGATTGCCGAAGGCGTGAACGACCTGCATCGGCTGATGCGCGTACAGACACGGCCTAAGGTGCTTCTTGCGACGAATTACGAAGAGGCGATGTCGTGGTACCACCGCTTCAGGGACAGAGTGCTGGCCGTCATCAGTGATGTCGAGTTTCCCAGGGGCGGGGAAGTCGATCGCCATGCGGGTTTCGAGCTGGTGCAGTCGATCCGGCACGAAGACCCACAGCTCCCCATCATGCTTCAGTCCGCCGACAGCTCGAATGGACCGCGTGCGGAGCGGATGGAGGTCCATTTCGCCGAGAAGAATTCACCGAGCCTTCTGAGGCAGATTCAGCGCTTTGTGAACGAAAGCCTGGGCTTCGGGGATTTCGTGTTCCGCCTGCCGGACCGTACGGAAGTCGGCCGCGCCCGCGACATGTATGAGCTCGAGAAGATGCTCGAGGCTGTTCCCGCGGAGTCGCTCTATTTTCATGCGACCCAGAACCATTTCTCCCTGTGGCTCATGGCCCGCAGCATGTACTCGTTGGCGGAATCGCTCAGACCGCATCGCGTGGAGGCACTGGGTGGGTCCGAGGGTGTCCGTCGTTTTCTTCTCGATGCGCTCAAGGAGGCTCGAATCCAGGAGCAGGAAGGCGCAATCACCGATTTCATTCCGGGACACTCTTACGCCGACAATCACTTCATCCGTTTGCGGAAGGGATCGATCGGCGGCAAAGCACGTGGCGTGGCCTTTGTTGGATCTTTGCTCACCAGTCGGGGCATGCATGACCTCTTCGCGGACATGCGAATACGTACGCCGCGGTCCGCGGTGATCGGCACGGAGGAGTTCGATTACTTCATGCGTGCGAACCACATCCTCGACGACTATCAACACCTGCCGTCGGAAGACACGATTTACGAACGTTGCATGAACGGATCGCTCTCGAATGACGTCATGCACGGCCTTCGGATGCTCATCGATCGTCTGCACGGTCCGCTTGCGGTACGTTCGTCCAGTCTTCTGGAAGACTCCCAGCTGCAACCGTTCGCGGGCATTTACGCGACGTACATGCTTCCGAATAATCATCCGGACCCCGAGGTCCGCTTTCAGGAGCTCTGCAAGGCGGTGAAGGGCGTGTTCGCCTCCACGTTTTCCGAAGATGCGCGCGCCTACATCGCGAGTACGCCGTATTCGATCGAGGAAGAGAAGATGGCGGTCCTCATCATGGAGATGGTGG
>CAYOWB010000013.1:24953-26996 GCA_964407515.1 uncultured Bacteriovoracaceae bacterium | reverse complement strand
AGCACGAGGGGCTCTTTTATCCCGCGATTTCCGGCGTGGGACTCTCTTACAACTATTACCCGGTCGGGAACCAGAAGGCCGAAGAAGGCATCTGCATGATCGCGCTCGGCCTCGGTCATACGATCGTCCATGGTGGCGCTTCGTTGCAGTTCTCGCCCAGTACTCCGCAAATTCAGCCTCAGTACGGCAGTGCGCAGGAGTTTCTGCGTTACTCCCAAGCCCGGTTCTATGCGCTTGACCTCATGCACAATCAGATCCTGGAGAATGAACACTACGAGTCATCGCTCAAGCTTCTGGATGTCGACGGGGCGGATCCTCAAGTGCTGCGCCTGATCAGCAGTGTTTATTCGCGCGAGGACGACATGATCCGCGACAACCCTCAGCTTCCCGGGCCTCGCGTGCTCACCTTCAACAACATCCTCAAGTATGGAGCCTTGCCGCTCGCGCCGGCCATGAGGCAGCTCTTGGACCTTTGCAAAGAAGGTCAGGGCTATGCGGTTGAGGTGGAGTTCGCCGTGGACCTCGGAGGCGAAAAACCCTGCCTGTATGTCCTGCAGGTCCGTCCGCAATCCATTCAGACGCTCGATGGTGCGGTGGATCCGGACGGATACGCGCCCGAGCAGGTCCTGTGCAGTACGGACAAGTCCCTGGGGCACGGGGTCGTGGAGAGTATCCGGGATGTCGTCTATGTGAAACGCCAGGATATCGATTGCGGTGAGACTCCGGTCGTCGCTGAGCAGGTCGGCAAGTTCAACTCTGCCCTCTTCTCCAAACGGCAGCCCTACCTCCTGGTCGGGCCGGGCAGGTGGGGGACCTCCGATCCTCGCCTTGGGATTCCGGTGAAGTGGGGACAGATTGCCGGTGCTAAGGTCATCGTGGAGCTAGACTTCCATGACCGGGACGTCGAACCGTCGCAGGGCACTCACTTCTTCCATAATGTAACCTCTTTCCAGATCGGTTACTTGTCGCTGACGCGCTCGGGGCGCGCGTCAGGCAGTGGGCATTCGAAGCGTCAGTTCAATCAGGCTTGGCTAGACTCCCTGCCAGCTGTGGAGGAGACGGAGTTCGTTCGTCATGTTCGCCTCGATCATCCGCTCAAGATCTACCTGGACGGACGAAAGAGCACGGCGCTGGTCCTGAGGTCTGCGACCTGACTTTGTGACAGGGGATGGTGTCACTCTGACCGCATTTTCCCGGTCGCGAGATGACTCCACTTCTTGAATTTCCCTTTTTGGGCGGTCCACCGACGCCTCCTGGGAAGCGGATGAAGTATTCAGGAACTGCCTAAGTATTTGGAACCATGTTTATTTATCTCGCCTATCTCTTTTTGAGAATTCAGAGTGAAAGCGGCTCGCGCCTGCGTCTCTCTGGCATACTTCACGCACTGTGCGCCCCGTGGGGTGTTCCCCTGGGAGAGAAGAACCATGAACCAGCGTTCCCGGCAACTGACCCGAAGACTTCAAGCTGTTCTCGTCGCGACTCTATCCCTTGTCGCGTTGCCCGCCTGGGCCAGCATCTCGAACAACCCGGATGATTACGACATCGCCAAGTATGAACGGATACATGACCAGAATCTGGCAAGACTCCGTCAGTCGGAGGCGCTGCTAGCCAACCTCGAGGCGAGATTCCAGCAAGCCTCCGCGATTCTGGCTCAGGAACAGGCCGAGCTGGAGAGAGTCCGCGATCGGCTGGAAAAGAACCGCCAAGACATGCGCGAATCTGAGAAGGCGATCGTAGCCTTCGAACAAGCGATCAAAGAGCAGCAGGCCGAGGTCGCTCAGATCAATGAAAGACTCCCGAAGCTCGAACGTGACGTCGCCGAAGACACCCGCAAGCTGGAGTTGGTTCAGAATCAGCTGAAGGCCCTTGACGAGAAGGCCGACAGCCTCAGCGAAAGGGCCAAGAAGGAAGAACGGCAGGCCGAGGCTCTCCGGAAGGTGGTCCAGGAGAAGACCGCGGCCATCGATACGCTTAGGGACAGGATGCAGAAGCTTGAACGGCAGGTGAGAAACGCCGAGACCGAGCTCGCCTCGGCCCAGTCCG
>CAYOWB010000013.1:10997-24912 GCA_964407515.1 uncultured Bacteriovoracaceae bacterium | reverse complement strand
GCTTCCGCGAAGGAGGCGGTGAAGACCTTGGCGGCTCAGGCTCAGTCCGCGGAAGAGAAGGCCGCGTCGGCCGAAGCGGATGCGGTTGAAGCCGAACGCAAAGCGCAGGAGGCCGCTGCGAATAATGCTCCCAATAAGGAAGAGTTACAAAAGAAGGCGGAACGGCTCCGTCGCAAGGCGAATGAGGCGAAGGCCGATGCTGAACAGGCCAAACAGAGTTTACAGGCCGCACGCCGTGAACTGAATCAGAAGGAAGCTGAACTGGCCCGTGCCGAGAAAGGCATCCAGGACGGCGAACAAAAGATTTCCCGCCTGAGCGCGAAGCTTCAGGAGGCTCGGACGGAGCTGGCTCCGCTTCAGTCACAGCTCGAATCAGCTCAGGCTGAGAAGCGTGACGCGGAAGCGCGCCTCGCGCCGGCGGAGCGCGAAGCCGCGACGGCCAAGGCCGAAGCTGCCAAGGCGAAACAGGATGCCGATACCATGCGCGGCGTGGTCCGCGACGCGAAGAAGGGGTTGGACGATTCCACGGACAGGCTCGCGAAGCAACGTGAGCGCCTCCAGTCCTTCCAGAAGGCTCTGGTGGAGAATCAGAAGCGACTGAAGGATGAGCGTGAGGCACTTCGGAATCTCGTGGCGCGTGTCCAGGAGCTTCACGACAAGTTGCAACGCCATCGTCGCCAGGTGGATGCCGCGGCCGTTCAGTACCAAATCGCTGAGCGTGACCGCAATCAGGCAGCTGGCATCGTGATGGAAGACCGCCGCCAGACTCAGCACGCTCGGGCCCGCTTGGAGCAGGTCCGCGAGAACGTCCGCGAGGGAGTTCAAATCGCCTCCAGCGAGGGGCGGAGCGATGGAGGCATGGACGGCGCGAACGAAGGCTCGCGACAGGGGGCGATGCTCGGTCAGCGCAACGGCGCTGAGGTGGGCGATCGCGAAGGGCGCGAAGCCGGAACTCGGCGCGGCATCGAGCTGGCCCAGGCATCCGGACGTGAACGCGGTACTCGTGACGGTGCCGCTGCCGGCGCACCTAAGGGTGAAAAGGAAGGCCGGGCGCAAGGCCTTTCGGATGGTCAACGCGAAGGACGTGAAGAGGGCCTTACCGCTGGTTATGAAGCCGGCAAGCAGGAAGGCGACGCCCTTGGGTTCAAAGAAGGCACTGCTGCCGGACACGCCATGGGCGGCCTGCAGAAGGGCCTCGCTGACGGAACGGCTGCCGGTAAGGAACGCGCCACGCGTGAGGCGACGGCGAAAGGTCGTGACGACGGGTATCGCCAGGTCGAGGCTCAGTACCTCGATGCGGAACTCCAGGATGCCACGATTCCTAACCGTAGCAGGAAGGCGGTCTCTGAGTTGTTCGACGACATGCGGTGGGACAACTTCCGTCCGCGTCGTTCCTACGTATCGCCGTACTTGAACCAGGCGTACCAGGACTCCTATCGGGAAACTTTTCTGCGATCGGCTCAGGAGTCCTACCAGAGGACTTACTCCGAGGTGTACGCCCGGACTTATCAGGACGTTTTCCAGCGAGCGGAGGAACAAGCGCTCCGGGGAGACTATTCCCGTGAAGAGCGGGCGGCCTACGATGCTGCCTACCGTTCGGCTCACGATGAAGCCTATCAGCGTGAGTTCGACACTGCTTACAAGGCGGCGTACGAAACGGAGTATGACAAGGCTTATGCCCAGGCTTTGCCGGTTCGCAGGGCAGAGGGCGTGCGCGACGGCCGCAAAGTCGGCTTCGAACGTGGCAAGACCGAGGCATATCAGGCCGACTACAGTAGGGGCTACGCTCAGGGCGATAAGGCCGGCTATGACCAGACTTACCCGGTCGTGTACGAACAGGCGTCGAAGCTGGGACAGCAGCAGGCTCATCAGTTCTTCGCCTCAAACGCGGTTCTCGACTACGATGGCTCCGTCCTTGTCGACGGCAACGAAGATGGGATCTTCGCTCCGGGTGAAGTCGTGACTCTCGCGGTCGCGATGAAAAACTTCGGCAAGGTCAGCCAGAAGAAGCCGATCGAAGTGACGACCGGAAGTCAGCGCGACGTTCTCGTCGGAATCCCGGGACAGACCCGCGCCGTGGTGACCCAGGTTGCCGGACTTCGCATTGCCGCGGATGCGCAACCGGGCTCACGTCAACGCGTGTCGGTTACCGTCACGCACGACGGGGAGGCCTTGGGTTCCGAGGAACTGAGTTTCACGGTTCAGCATCCGTATGCAGTGATGGCAGTCCATACGCCCGACCTCGTGGTGCCGAACGAAGAGGTCCCGGTGAGCGTCGAAGTGAAGAATATCAGCTCTAAGGCTTCGAGTTCGGACGTGACTCTCCGTCTCGTCTCATTGGATAATCTCGCGACGATCGCCCAGTCCGAAGTGGCTCTGGGTAAGATCGATGCGGGATCGGTCAGTGAAGGCAAGTTCTCCTTCAGCTTCCGCGAAGCTTACAAGCTGATGAGCTTCGGGATCGAAGTGGTGGAGAGCGGCATCGTCCTCGGTCGTGGCGAATTCCGAGTGGACTCCACGAAGCGGTGGGCGTTCAACTCCGGCGCTACCGGCCTCGTCGTGGTCTCGGATGGTGAGACGGCGAAGAAGATGGAGGCCGCTGCTCGGTTGGCCGCACTTGGCTTCGACCTCTGGGATGTCCGTATCGAAGGACAGCTCACCGAGGAAGTCGCCCTCCGCTACGCCGAGAAGACCATCGTCGTCGCCGCTCAGGGGGGCATGATGGACGACTCGACGGCTCGGGCGGTAGGTGCGGTGCTCGCTCGTGACGGAGCGGTGCTCACACTGGGTTCGTCCACTGGCGCGGTCGGTTCGATGCTCGGTGCTGCGACCCAGGGCATGGGCCAGAGCGTGTTCGAAGGCCTGGCCGTTCGTCAGGGGAACTTCTTCCGGGCGCACTCCGAAAGGTTGATTGTGTTCGGTGGGGCGGTCTCCGGCCAGAGTGTCCAGGATCTCGCGGCGAAGCTGCTCTCCTTCGCGCTGCTCCCGCAGAGTGTGCAGGAGAAGGCGACCAGTTATGTGACGATGCTCCGGGCCCGGAATGCCGGCGCGGTGTTGGCGAGGAACGCGATCCTCCGCGACCTGGTGAAGGAGATCCGTGATGACGAAGCGGTCAAGGGTAAGAACTTCTGGCGCAAGGTGGCCAGGAAGACCCGCTTGAGCGCCTTCGTGAACCTCGTGGTCTCCAAGACGGGTGCTGAACGCAAAGCGCTCCTGTCCGAAACGTATCCGCGTCTTGAGAAAGAGAAGGAGTCGTGCGGATGGTTCCTGCATCCTCGCCGCATGGCGGTCGCGGAGATCCTGAAGCCCATGAAGAGGGCGTATGACAAGGAGATCAAAAAGTAAGAGCGAGCGAATGAACGGATCCCCCAGGTAGAATCAGGCATATCTGGAGGCGGTTCACTGAGGCGGGTACGTCAAATGTGAGACGTGCCCGCCCCTTTTTTTGCGCCTCAAAACTGAGAGTGACGGGTGCGGGCTTCCGATCACAGAGCCGTGCGCCCAGGATGTCACGGGCCGAATTGAGGTCGACGAGCTTTTTGCCTTCGGCCCTCGTGTAGGAACGGTAGGTGATCGGGGCTTTCTTTCGGTGAGGAAGCGCTTCTTTAAGTGCCAGCTCGAATTTTTCCGCATCGAAAGTGCCGTAGCCGGTCTGGTTCAAGGCAGTCGAGGTGGGCGGTCTGGTGTTTTCCCTCAGGAGATACCGAACGTCCGCGGAGTTGAGTTCCGGATGCGCGGCGAGAGCTTTCCCGGCGAAGCCGCTGATCATTCCGGCCGCGATACTGGAGGACTCTGCGCTGGCCAATAAGTCCAGCTCAGGACCTGTGTTTGCTACGGCGCTCTCAGGTGTATTCGGGCGATCGACACCGACGACGATCGCTTGAGGCGACGACTGAGGATGGAGCTGATCGAGTGGCGTCGGCTTGAATGGGTTTTCGACTCCGCGTCCGGCCGCGACGACGAGGACTGCGCGAGCGCGTTCCACGGCTTTGAGCGCTTGGCGCAGCTCTGGCGACGTTCTCGTTAGTCCGAGCGAAACGTTAATGACCCGTGCGCCCCGCTTCAGGGCATGCTGGATCCCCTTGGCCACGATATCAGGCTGGGCATCGCCGCCGTGCTGCGTAACCCGGATCGGAAGAAGGCGGCATTCGGCGCAGCTCTTCGCCGCTTCTTGAAGAATGCGGGTGCCGTGGCTCCCTGTGGTGACGGGGTCAGATCCAGCGCTGGCGTTGGGTGAGGGGATGGGCCTCTGGGTTCGTGCGTCCCAGGATTCTTCCAGTCGCGCGGAATACTGGTGCCGCGTAGTCTCGTCAATCCCCGTGTCCAGAATGGCGATCGTAGTTCTCAGGGCTCCATGTACCGACCCTGGTACTCCGGTCAGGCATGCGAGTAGAAGGAAGTTCTTGATCGCTCTGGGAGCTAGTGTCACCGGATTCAATTATAACGATATTCAGCTCGGCCGCACGCTGCAATTGTGAAGAAAATGTGGGACGCACCTCTCGGCACAAGCGACTCGAGATCAGCAAAGGTTATTAATTTCGGAATTGCTGTTTACGCATCGGGCGCCGCCATCATATACAGAGATTCAAGCGAGACGAGCAGTGACATGTGTGGACAACCTGGACTACTCCTAGTTGAAGATGAGCCGGATCTACTTGATGTGCTATCCGAGTATTTTCGGATTCGTGACTGGCATGTCGTTCCCTGCCATGACGCCCTGACTGCGTTGGATCGGCTGCAGGGAGTTTCCCGGATCGATGTGGTCGTGTCTGATCTTAAGATGGCTGGTATGGATGGTTTCGAGCTCTTCAGGGCCATGAGGGGGTTGGGCATGAATCAGCCCTTTCTCGTGCTCTCCGGGCATGCCAAAGAGGAAGTAGAGGCTGAAGCTCGTGCTCTCGGCATCTCACATGTGATTTCAAAGCCGGTCGAGTTACCGAGGCTGATGGTGATCCTGAATCAATTGATAAGGTCGCTTCGGCAGCCGGCGGGCGGTCGCTTGGGTTGCGATTAGCGGGATGAGGAAGGGGGCGGGTGTGCGCATGAAAAAGTCGCGAATGATTTATGTCGGAATCGGGGCCTCGGCGGGAGGGCTGGAAGCCCTTCGGCGTCTGGCTGCCTCCCTTCCGCGGTCACCCAGGATGACCTACATCGTGGCTCAACATCTCACTCCTCAGTATCGAAGCATGATGGTCGAGTTGGTGAAGAGAGAGACCGCGCTCCCGGTCGTGGAGATTCAGGATGGGCACAAGGTTCTGCCGGGGACTATCCACATCGTTCCTCCGAATCGGAATGTTGTACTTCGGGGGGATTGCCTGCATCTGGAGACACCCCAAAGGGGAGTCGGTCCGAAGCCTTCGATTGATCGGTTCTTCACTTCTTTAGCCGAGGAGAAGGAGCGGTATTCCGTCGGAGTGATCCTCTCTGGCACTGGCTCGGATGGGGCGCAGGGGATGAATGCGATCAAGGCGGCGGGCGGACAGACCTTCGCGCAGGATCACGATTCCGCGAAGTATGATGGAATGCCCTCGGCGGCTATCGGCATGGGCTCGGTCGATCACGTCCTAGACCCTGAAGGCATCGCGAGAGCGTTGGGGAGGCTTTCCAGTGGTGCAGCCTCGTTAGGGGTGGAGCCTCTCGCGCTGGCTCCTTGCAAGCAGTTATTCGCGCTCCTGAAGAAGCGGTCTGGCGTCGACTTCAGCGGGTACAAGAGTAACACGGTTCGGCGTCGCATCCAGCGACGAGTCGTGTCCACTCGATGTGCCAGTATGAAGGAGTACTGCAAATACGTGGCGGGCCATCCGGAGGAGCTTGATGAGCTCCTTCGCGACCTCCTGATCCGCGTGA
The DNA here is from genome assembly GCA_964407515.1 of uncultured Bacteriovoracaceae bacterium. Lineage (GTDB taxonomy): Bacteria > Bdellovibrionota > UBA1018 > UBA1018 > UBA1018 > CAYOWB01. The sequence continues at coordinate 19,065 of CAYOWB010000013.1, read as the reverse complement.
CTTCTTTTTTCCGGGATAAGGGCGCATTCAAGGCGCTCAATCAAGAACTTCAGAAGATCATCTCAGAGAAGAAGCCAGGCGAGGAGTTACGGATCTGGGTGGCGGGGTGTTCGACGGGAGAGGAGGCCTATTCCATGGCCATTCTGGTCTCCGAGGCGCTTCGCCGGGATTTGGGGCGGTTGAATATTCAGATCTTCGCGACCGATGTGGACGAAGAGGCGATGAGTCTAGCCAGGAAGGGTGTTTATTCCGCGGAGAGTCTCTCCTCTATGCCGAAGCCGCTGCTCGAGCGTTACTTCAAGCGAAACGGAAAGGACTTCATCGTTTCGAAACAGCTCCGAGAGCTGGTGGTATTCGCGAAGCAGAGTTTCATCAGTGACCCTCCTTTTTTAAGGCTTGATCTGATTTCCTGCCGAAACGTACTGATTTATTTCGGTCCAGAGTTTCAGAAGCGTGTCTTCGATATCTTCGGTTATGCTTTGAAGCCGCACGGAGTTCTGTTTCTTGGCAAGTCCGAGTCGATTCCCAGGCTGACGGACGGCTTTTCCGTGATGGATAAACGTTTCAAGCTGTTCCGTAGGAACGGGGTCAAGGGGCAGATGCCTCGTCACCCAATCTCCGATCCTCTTCCGGTGTCTCAGGGAAAGTCCCTCTCCGCGAGGAACGACGGCTTGCCGCAAGATCCCCATGATGAGATTCTCCGCGTCGCCTTGATCGGAGGATTTGCTCCGCCGTCGGTTCTCGTCGATGGCAATTGGACGATTGTCAGGACTCATGGGAACGTCGACCGTTTTCTGACATTCCGGCAAGGGAAGCCAAGCTTTGCACTGATGGATCTGGTGAAGGCTGAGATCCGTGCGGATCTGCTGGCGATGCTTCATCGCTGTCGCAAGCTGGGAAAGCGCATTTCAGCTGATCTCGCGGTTCGTGACGGCAGAAAGACCGTGGCGATTCGGGCCGAGGTTCTGAAGACGAGCTTTCCGGGAGGAACGGCGGGGTCTTTCTACCTGGTGAGTTTCCAGGATCTTCAGGAGGCGTTGCCGTCGGGGAAACGAGGAAGAAAGGCCGGGAAGACCCAGGGGGCGGCCGACCGTTTAGCGGCTTTGGAGAACGAACTCAGCAAGAATCGGGCGCATCTGCAAACGGTCATCGAGGAACTCGAGACTTCGAACGAGGAGCTTCAGTCCGTCAATGAGGAGCTTCAGGCTGCGAACGAAGAGTTACAGTCCTCGAACGAGGAGCTGGAGACGTCGAACGAGGAGCTTCAATCGACTAACGAGGAGCTCGCTACGGTCAATGAAGAGCTGAACGTTAAAACCTCCGAACTGTCATCGGCTCTCGGAATCCTGGAGAATATCCAGAACTACATCGGATACCCGTTGATCGTACTGGACGAAAGGCTCCGTGTTATGAGGTACAACCACCAGGCATTGCTGTTGGTTCCGGATCTCATCGAAGGCATGGGTAAGCCGTTTCAGAATCTCGTGTTGCCGAGAGGGCTTGAGACCTTGGCTGTACGTCTTCGTGCAGTCTTTAAGTCGGGGCAGCCGGTCGAGGATCATATCCCCGTTCATGATCGCGATTACCTGGTGAAGATTTCCGCGTTTCGAGAGAGTACATCGGAGAACCGGGGGGGCGTGATGACCCTGATCGATCAGACGGAGCGGCTGAGGGTACAGGCAGCGCTGGGTGAGAGCCAGAGAAAGCTTCTGGCGTTCTTCGCGAATACGACCGCGATCGTATACATGAAGAACCTTCAGGGGCAGTGGATGATGGTCAATCGCCGGTTTACTGCACTCATGGGGATTGACCAGTCGCTCCCCATTACGGGGCCTTTTGAGCTGATGTTTCCGCAGCCTTTGCCCGATCGAATGCGTCGTGACGAACTGGAGGTCATTCGCACACAACGGGTGATCACGCAGGAGATCAGCATTCCGACGGCACAGGGCGACCGAGTCATCCTGGGGAGTGTGTTTCCGCTGTTGGATGATGCCGGAGCTGTCGAAGGGGTGGGGTACATCGGCACGGATATTTCGGATCGACGCTTGGCGGATAAGCTCATCGAGCAGCAGCGTGCGCAACTTTTCCTTTCCTCGAAGATGTCCCTGCTGGGGCAGATGGCAGCGGGCGTGGCTCATGAACTCAATACGCCGCTCAATGTCCTTACAGCCGAGGCGGAGGTGCTTGAGAGCCTGGGGACACGAGGCGAGCTGACTTCCGAGCGAATGCTCGCGGCCGCTCGCAGAAACCATCAAGTCGCGCTTCGAATGAGCAAGATCATTCGGGGGTTGCGGGCCTTCGCGCGGGATGGTTCCCATGATCCTTTCGAGGAAGTCTCCCTCGGGGGGATTCTGGATGACATCCTGGTGTTCTGCAATCCGCGGCTGCAGAGAAACGGCGTGCGACTCGATACCAGTTCCTTTGATCGATCCATTCTTATTCACTGCCAACGGGTTCAGCTCTCTCAGGTCTTCCTGAATCTGATCTCCAACGCCTTGGACGCGGTGGAAGGGATGGAGACTCCTTGGATTCGAATTGCCAGTCGGGACCTGGGGAGCCGCGTGGAGATTCACTGGATTGACTCAGGTCCTGGGGTTGCTCCGGAGAATCGTGACCGGTTGATGGAGCCGTTCTTCACCACCAAGCCGGTCGGCGTCGGTACCGGTCTTGGATTGAGCGTTTCTCATGGAATCGTCGAGTTGCATGCTGGGACTCTGGTTTATGACGAGAAGAGCCCTGAGACCTGTTTTGTGGTGACCTTGCCCAAGCGGCAGGGAGAGTGAGAGGGGTGAATACGACACCGAATGTCGTATATGACCCTCGAATGATCAAAATGAACCGCACCACAGGGTGTGGTCTGCCGTTCGAGATTACCGCCAAGACACTCCAGCGGCTCAAAGACTACGAGCTGATTCAGTCCGAGAGTTCGGTGAAACCGGGGGCCCCTCACGACGAGCGAAAAGGGCGTTGAGGTCAGGACGTCTACCCTGGTGCTGGAAGAAAGGGAAAAGGGGAGGGCCGCCCATGACGGTCCTCCCCTTGCATGAAGGGCTTCGTTCTGCTGCTTAGTAGGCGTAGTTCGCGGTTGGTCCTGCGCCAGATCGCACGCCTTTGACGTATTCCTTATAATCCGGGCCGCCTTCAACGCGTTTATTGTTCTTGCTGCTGAGGCGGATGATCTGGCCTTGAGAAAGGCCGCATGCTCTAAGGGCTCTCTGTTCTTTGGCAGTATTGACGTTCTCGAAAGACTCCGAGGCAAGGATGCATTCCGGGGCAGAAACACGGCCGGAGAACTCGGAAAGACACTTCATGAGCGTAGCTTCCATGAGGTCGTCATCATGTGAGATTGTCTTCGCTGCGGCAATGCATTGTCTGAACGAAGTCTTTCGCAAACTGGAATCGATGCAGCCAACCCGGAGGGCATCGGCCTCGCCATAATCCCAGAATCGTTCCACTCGGTCGGACAGTTCAAGGCAGTCGCTCAATTTCAGCTGGTCCATGGACTTCCAAACACACTTGGACATGTGGCGTTTGCTTCCGACCGACAGCAGCGTCTGGCAATTGTATGCCTTGTCATAAGCACGCTCGGCTTGCAGTTCTGTCTCGCTGGCTAGAGCGTTCGTCGAAAGGCTCAGGAACGCGGGGATTGTCAAAATCGCCATCAGGATTCCTTGCTTCTTCATACTACTCTCTCTTCTCTCTGTTAGGTTTTCAGCGTGAGCGAAGTTGGATGAAGTCTCTGGGGGTAGTCTCACGTGATGCCCAGTAATTAGCAGCTGGCGTGCCATGTGGGTGAATATGTAAGTGGTTGTTTTTAGAAGGACTTACTCCCCCCCCTTCTGGAGGTCTTGCATCCGCTTTGAATGGGTGCCTGAGAATTCGACAGGGGGAAGTCGGTGTTTAAGAGTGTTGTTGCTGAGCGACTCTGTCACTGAGGTTTGGTCATGCTGGACATCTTCCCCAGCGCTGGGGAATAGAGAGGTGAATGCTTTCCCTGGGAGAACCGTTGGCCGACCTTCTACAACGGCCGTTACGATTTCGTGAATTGCCAGTATCGGTAAGTCTTCTAGAGCGCGATCAACCCTGGGATCTTGGAAGCGCGGGCGTAGACTTCGAGGACTTCCTCACTCGAAGCCATCTTCAAAGTCACCGTCAGCGAAACGTAACGGCCTCCCGAGGACGGACGAACCGCGATCGATTCCGGCGGAAAGAGTGCGCTCAGCGCGCCCTGCTGGGCAACCGGTACGATGAACTTGAAAGCGAAGTTCGTCGGCCAAGTGTGGTGCGCATCCAGTAATTCCTTCATTCGCTCACGGTCTTGAGTCATCGGCGCGAACCTGACACGGTCGTTTTCGATCTGCAAACAACTAAACGCATTTACTTGCCGTGGCCGCCGGTCGCTCGGTCGGGCCGCCCGCCTTGGATATACGATAACGGCAGTCGTACTTCGCTCTTGATGTCGGACTCTCAATGTCGTATATGACCATCGAATGATCAAAATGAACCGCACCACAGAGTATGGCCTGGTTGCTTTGCGGCACATTGCTCGCAAAAATGCGACCGACCCGAGGGGCGTGACGAGCGCCCGTGAGATCGCGGATTACTATGGTCTGCCGTTCGAGATTACCGCCAAGACACTCCAGCGGCTCAAAGACTACGACCTCATTCAGTCCGAACAAGGCGCCCGCGGCGGCTACTCGCTTAAGCGCCCGCTCAGTGAAGTCACGCTGGCGGAGTTCCTTCGTTTGATGGAGGGCTCGCATGCGGTCGTGACCTGTACGTCCACTTCCTCGCCGGCTGCCGAGGGCGGCAAGAAAAAGAGTTGTGGCTGCGAATACCTTCCACGTTGCGAGATTCGCGGCCTGATGACCAATCTCAATTCCCGCGTTACCGATTTCCTCGCGGGAATCCGGCTTTCCGAAATCGTAAACGGGCTGCCCGAGATCGAACTCGCCATCGAACAGCCTAAGGAGATGCACCCATGAGATTCCCCATTTACCTGGATTACCACGCCACCACGCCGGTGGACCCCGAAGTCTTTAGTACGATGGCTCCCTATTTCACCGAGCACTTCGGTAATGCCGCTAGCCGTAATCACGAGTATGGCTGGACCGCAGAAGCGGCCGTCGAGAAGGCTCGCGAGCAGCTTGCCAGGATGATTGGCGCGAGCGAGAAGGAAATCATCTTCACCAGCGGGGCGACGGAGAGCAATAACCTCGCGATCATCGGCGCAGCCCGGATGTACAAAGAGAAGGGCAATCACATCATCACGACGCCGATCGAGCACAAAGCGGTGCTCGATACTTGCCACGCCCTTGAGCGCGAAGGCTTCACGGTGACGTATCTGCCGGTCGACAAATATGGCCAGGTGAACCCGAAGGACGTCGAAGCGGCCGTGACGCCCAAGACCATCCTGGTCTCCGTGATGCTAGCGAACAACGAGATCGGTACGATCAATCCGATCGCCGAGATCGGCAAGATCTGCAAGGCCAAGGGCGTGCTGTTCCATACGGATGCCGTCCAGGGCGCGGGTAAGATCGCCATCGACGTCGAGAAAATGGGGATCGACCTGCTGTCCGCCTCGGGCCACAAGATCTACGGTCCGAAGGGCGTCGGCATCCTGTACGTGCGCCGCAAGAATCCGCGCGTTAGGCTCGAACCCATTATTCACGGCGGCGGTCACGAGCGCGGCATGCGCTCCGGCACGCTCAACGTTCCGGGTATCGTGGGCTTCGGAAAAGCGGCGGAAGTCGCGCTCAGGAACATGGCCGAGGAAAGCGCCCGTCTGAAGCGCCTGCGCGATCGGCTTTGGGATCGTCTCCGCACGGAACTCGACGACATTTATCTGAATGGCCATCCGACGGAGCGCCTCGACAACAATCTCAACGTGAGCTTCGCTTATGTCGAGGGTGAGTCGTTGATGATGGGAGTGAAGGAGATCGCGGTGTCGAGCGGTTCCGCCTGTACCTCGGCGAGTCTCGAGCCGTCCTACGTTTTGAAGGCCATTGGCGTCAGTGAAGATCTGGCGCACACGAGCATCCGTTTCAGCGTAGGTCGCATGACTACCGACGAGGAAGTCGAGTTCGCGGCCGACAAAGTGATCGCGGCGGTGAAGAAGCTGCGCGATCTGTCCCCACTCTACGAAATGGCGAAGGAAGGGATCGATATCAAATCGGTCCAGTGGTCCGGACACTAAGAACAGGATTCGAGGTCAAGCAGTATGGCATACGACAAAAAGGTCATTGATCACTACGAGAACCCCAAGAACGTCGGAGCGCTCGACAAGAACGCTTCGAACGTCGGTACCGGCCTGGTTGGCGCGCCCGAGTGCGGCGACGTCATGAAGCTGCAGGTTGAGATCGACGAAGAGACGCAGACTATCAAGGACGCTAAGTTCAAGACGTTCGGCTGCGGCAGCGCGATCGCGAGTTCCTCGCTGGCGCCTGGGCCCGTCGAGGGCACAGCGATCGAGGCGGCGCTCCAGATCAAGAACAGCGATATCGTCGAGGAGCTCTCGCTTCCGCCGATCAAGATCCATTGCTCCGTTTTGGCGGAAGACGCCATTAAGGCGGCGATTAACGATTATCTGCAGAAGAAGCAGAAGAAATAAGGGCGCCTGATGATTACGATGACTGAAAAGGCCCGTGAGGCCTTGAAGAGAATGCAGACCGAAGAGGGGGCCGGTTCCGGCTCCATGCTGCGGATCACGGTTCTGGCTGGCGGGTGCTCGGGTATGAGCTACAAGCTCAGCTTCGATGACAAGCCGGCCACCGCGGGCGACAAGGTCCTGGATTGCGGCGATGTGAAGATCGTCGTGGATGCCAAGACGGGTATCTACATCAAGGGCATGGAAATCGATTACTCCGGCGGTCTCAATGGCTCCGGCTTCGTGTTCAGGAATCCCAATGCAAAAGAAGTCTGCGGATGCGGCACCAGCTTCAACGTCTGAGTGCGCTTCCTGTAAAGCGACTCTGAGTGGTGGGTCGGCACCCCACGTGTGCGGGAGCTGCGGAATGCCGCAGCCGCTCGACCGCTCGCGCGAAGATTACTTCTCCGCGTTCGGTGTTCCGCGTGCTTTCTCACAGGATCTCGGAGCGATCGAGAAACAGTTCTACCGGATCTCTCGCGCGCTTCATCCCGATCGTTTTCTCGCGATGAGCGCGGAGGCCCGTAAGGCGTCGATCGATCGGATGAGTTTCGTCAACCAGGCTTACGCGACTCTGCGCGATCCGGCGGCCCTCCGGACCTATATGCTGGCGCTCAATGGCGTCGAGGCTCCAAAGCAGGGAGGACAGATGCTGCCTGCGGAACTCGCGGAGTCGTGGTTTGAATTGCAGGACGCGATGAGTGAGGACCCCGCGGCGGCTAAGAGTCGAGTCGTCGAGTTTGATCAGGAGCTCACGCGGGTCATGGCCTCCCTGGAGGAGGAAATCCGCGTGGTCGAGAAGGCGTTCGATGAAACAGGCGCCCGCGAGACTCTCGAGCGGCTGGCCGTCCGCATGCAACGGCTGAACTATCTGAAGTCATTGGCACGCCAAGTGGAACGATTAGGGCGTCCGGGCAGCGGCTGTCCAGAAGAATAACGCCAAGAGGAATTGCAAACGATGGAAACGCTGGTTCAGTTGCCGACCTCCCGTATGGAGGGGGGTCCGATTGTCGGAATCGATCTGGGAACGACGAATAGCCTGGTGGCCTGGGTTGACGTGGAAACGAATCAACCTATGGTTTTGTCCTCGCGCGAAGGGCGCAACCTAGTGCCGTCCGTCGTGACGTTTGAGGACGGCAAGCCGGTCGTCGGTTATTCTGCTAAACTGCGCAAAGTCCGAGATGCCTCCCATACCGTGTTTTCGGTGAAGCGCCTCTTGGGGCGTGGCCTGAAAGACCTTCAGGAAGTCCAGGCCTCTCTCCCGTACAAGCTGATCGAGAAGGACGGACAGCTTCGTATCCAGGTGGACGAGAAGCATTCGTACACCGCGATCGAGATTTCCGCGATGATCCTCAAGGAACTCAAAGCGGCGGCGGAAGAGGCGATCGGTGTTCCGGTGAATCGCGCCGTGATCACGGTGCC
>CAYOWB010000013.1:6638-10924 GCA_964407515.1 uncultured Bacteriovoracaceae bacterium | reverse complement strand
CGGCGGCTTCTTTGGCTTACGGACTGAATCGCAAGAATGAAGGCCGCATCGCCGTATATGACTTGGGCGGTGGTACCTTCGACATCTCGATCCTGAAGCTCCATGACGGCATCTTCGAGGTGCTCTCCACCAACGGAAATACCGCGCTCGGCGGCGACGATATCGACCAGGCCATCGTGGCTCGGATGGCCGAGGAGATCGCGGCTCAGTTCAAGGTGAATTCCCGCGAGGAAACTCAGCTTCATGCGGCGCTGATCGAGGCGGCCGAATCCGTGAAGATCGCTTTTTCGAAGCAGGATCGTGCCACGTTCGAGGTGAACGTTCATGGCCGGCGCTTTGTGCGGGAGTGGACTCTCGGGGAGTTTGAGACTTTGGCGCGAGGCGTATTGGAACGCACCCGTGAACCGTGTCTCAAGGCTCTGAAAGACGCCGGTATCCGCGCGGAGGACCTCTCGGATGTCGTGATGGTCGGCGGGCCCACGCGCTTGGGCATCGTTCAGCAGTTCGTGCGCGAGTTGTTCCTGCGTGAGCCGAACACCTCCGTGCATCCGGATGAAGTGGTCGCGCTCGGTGCGGCGATTCAGGCTGATATTCTCGCCGGGCGTAACAAGGAGTTCTTGCTTCTGGACGTGGTTCCGCTTTCGCTGGGCCTCGAAACCTACGGCGGCGTCATGTCGATCTTCATTCCCCGCAACACCCGGATCCCGACGGTTGCCCGCGACGTCTTTACGACCTATGCCGATAACCAGACCGGCGTCGATATTCATGTCCTTCAGGGGGAACGCGAAAAGGTCGAGGACAACCGCAGCCTCGCTCGCTTCAAGCTCGCGAAGATCACGCCGATGCCTGCCGGTAAGGCGCGCATTGAAGTGACGTTCCTGATCGATGCCGATGGCATCCTGAACGTCACGGCCACGGACCTTCTGACCGGGAACGAACAGTCTATCGAGGTGAAGCCCACCTACGGTCTGTCCGACGAGGCGGTGGACGCCATGCTTCGCGCGAGCGCGGACTATGCCGAACAGGACATCGAGTATCGCAAAGTCGTGGATGCTCGGAACTACGCGCTGCCGATCCTTCAGGGGGCGGAACGCACGCTTCCTGATGCGCATCGTCTATTGAGTGCCGAGGAGGCGAAAGCGATCGAGCTGAAGATCGCGGAGCTGAAGGAAGTGCTCAAGACCGAGGACTCGCTCAAGATTCAGAAGGTCACGCGTCAGCTGAACCAAGTGACTCTGCGATTGGCCGAAATCCTGATGAGTGAAGCCGTCAGGGGCGGCACCCGTCCCGAGAAGCAATAGGGGATATCCATGGCTCGAGTCACCTTCCTCCCGATGAATCAGACCTTTGAAGCCCGTGTAGGGGAGTCCGTACTGGATTGTGCTCTTCGCAACGGGATCCACATCCTGCACTCCTGCGGAGGTTTTGGGGCTTGCTCGGCCTGCCATGTGATCGTGAAGGCGGGCCAGGACAACCTGTCCGAGCCGGATGACCAGGAAGAAGAGCGGCTTGAGCGGGCCGCGGGCCTGACCCTGCATTCCCGCCTTGCCTGCCGGGCGAAGGTCCACGGTGATGTGACGGTTCAGGTGATGAACCTGGAGCCTCGCAAGTAGAAGGGTTCCCGCTCCTGAGGTAGCCGTGGCCCGCGGCGGTGGGGCTATCTGTATGAGGCTCCTTAGAAGCGTGTGCGTTCCGATTCGCACTGAAAGGAATCTCGCGCTATTCTTTGAAGATGACTCTCATTCATCGGCCTCTGGGGCGCAGAACTGTTCTTAAATTGGCCGCGATTCTCGGACTGGGTTCATTCGCGGTTGTTTTAGCCGCTTCCGGCTGCGTGGGCTCACTCAAAGAATCGCCGCGGGAGAAAACGTTCGGCCTGCGACTCCCGGCCGAACCCGAAACGCTCGATTGGAATCGTGCCCGCACGCAGGCGGAGGGCTATGTCCTCATGAATCTGATGGAGGGCCTCGTACGGATCGACGAGAATCTGAAGGCGGCGCCGGCGCTCGCGGAGCGTTGGACGGTGAGTCCGGATGGCAAGGTCTACACGTTCATGCTTCGGCCGGGGCTGAAGTGGTCGGATGGGGTGCCTCTCAAAGCTGAACATTTCATCTGGAAGCGTCTTCTGCTCCCCGAGACGGCCGCTAGCTATGCGTATTTCTTGTATGACATCGAAGGCGCTGAAGCTTTCAATCAGGGCAAAGAGAAGGACTTCTCCAGGGTGGGGGTGAAGGCGCTCGATGATCGCAGCCTTCGGGTTACACTCGCGCGTCCCATCGCGTACTGGGCGTACCTCCCGTCGTTCTGGGTGACTTTCCCGCTTCGGTCCGACATTGTGGAAAAATACGGTGCTCATTGGGCGCGGCCCGGCAAGATGGTTACCGTCGGCCCTTTCACTCTGGCGAAGCATGACATCGAGTCGCGCATCGTGATGAAGGCCAACCCGAATTACTACGGTCCGCGCGGAAACGTGGAGCAAGTGAATGCGCTCGTGGTGCGTGACGACTCCTCGGCGATTCATCTTTTTGAGACGGGAAAGCTGGACTTCCTGACGGACCTGCCCGCGTTGGAACAGAAACGCCTGGCGGGCCGGCCGGAGTTGAGGGACTTCCCGTACTTGAAGACCGCGTTCATGACTTTCGTGTCGCCGAAGTCGGGCCCCGTCGCGACGAATGATGTTCACGTGCGCCGCGCGATCCAAATGGCGATCGATCGCGCCAAGGTGCTGGAGGCGTTGCCCTCCGGCTATCGCGCCGCGAAGAGCTTCGTGCCACCCGGGATCTCCGGGCACGCCGAGACTGTGGGGTTGCCGTATGACCCGGTTCGTGCCCGCGCGGAGCTGGCCAAGGCGAAGGTGCCGATCAAGGGCTTGCAGCTCGCGTTGCTGACGCCGAATACCGAGCAGCAGCTCCTTATGGTTCAGGTCATTCAGAGCGAGTTGAAGAAGAATCTTGGAATCGACGTCACCCTCGATGCCTTTGACCTGCGCACCTATCGCGGGCACATGGATCGCATGCAGCATCCGCTGATGTTCCGTTCGTGGGGCGCTGATTATCCGGACGGTGACAACTTCCTCTCGATGTTCCTTTCGAACTCGGGGAATAATCTGACGGGCTTCCCGGGGTTCAAAGACGCCCGCTATGACTCCGGCGTACTGGAGGCACGTGCCGCGACGGATCCGGCCAAGCGCCAGCAGCTCTACGTCGAGGCCCAGAAGCTGCTTCAGGAAGACGCGGCGGTCGTCATGCCGGTCTACTACGGCGTGAATAAGGCGGCTGTTTCGCAGCGGGTGCAGGGCTTGGTGCTGAGTCCGCTGAACTACCTCTTCTTGAAGGGTGTGGTATTGAAGTAAGTATCCTTTTGCTGGGAACCGTGCCCGCCTTGATCTTCCGCGGGGAGAGGTGCCTGCTCACGGTGGCTGCCTGCACTTGCATGTCAGGTAAGTGCGATCAGTCCGCAGGACCGGCTACTTCGCGAGTTTCGCGCCGATCTCCCTCGCTGTCGGCGGTGATGCCGGCTGAGGAATGGAGTTAACCTTGGTCTTCGCGACAGAAACGGCTGCTGCCCCCGACTTATCCGCTGAGGCGGAAGGTGGGAGCGTATACTTCGCAAAGAACTCTTCCTCTTTGTTCAACTTCTGATAGCTCTTCGCGTAGTCGGGCAGGCAATGTGCGATGTAGTAGGGGGACGGGCCGCTTTGCATCTTTTTACAAGGGTACTTCTTTCCAAGTACCTCGTTAAACAGCCAATAGACGCCGGCAACCCGATACGTCTTCGTTGGGTCTACGGGGACGCCGTTGAGCTTCAAGATGCCGTCCTCCGACTTCTTAAGCGCATCAGAGAAGTAGAGGAACGGGTCTTTTCCTTCGGACTTCTTCTCGGAGAACGCCACAATCTCCGCCAACTGCGAACCGGTTACAGTCGCAACCGAGACAATCGCGTTCTCGTTCATGAACGGAGATACGTTCGCGATATCGCCTTCGGTGAGCTTCCCGGGGAACAAGCTCGTCCGCACGGAACTCGGTGCGATCATCGAAACGTCTGCACCACCGCCGCAGTATGCGACCGCGTCATTGAGAAATCGGCTCAGATTCGTCGGCTTCTTGCGGACAACTGACCTGTCGCCCTCGAAATGAACCGGACTGTTCCGAAATACGGTTTGAAAGTACCGCTTTGCGCGCCAGTCTTTTCGATAGGTGTCCAGGTACTTCATTATGGCAGGGTCTTCGGAGTACCTGCTATCGATCGTCGCTAACGAATACCCCACAGGCTCCGCAGTCACTTCG
>CAYOWB010000013.1:3571-6572 GCA_964407515.1 uncultured Bacteriovoracaceae bacterium | reverse complement strand
GGTCGATCAACCTTCACCGGCTTTTCAGTTTTCTCATGTTCGTGACCGTCAATGATCAGGTCGACATCGTGTTTGAGGCCCTCGGCGAGCGCCAGTGACGAAACAGCTCCTTTGTAGTCCTTCTTCTGAGAGCCGCCAAGGTGCGAAAGTATGATGACGTGATCCGGCTGGTGCTTCTTCTTCACTTCGTCGATCACGTTGTTGGCTGTGGAGATCGGGTCGTGAAATTGAAGCCGCTTCTTCTCTGCCGCCGTGATTGCATCTTTTCCGGTCGAGTCAGTCGTCAGACCGATCACCGCTACCGTCTGAATCGTCTTGCCATCCTTGCCGCGAAGTTTGTAGAGCACGTACCCTTCATAGGGATTCCTTCCAGTGCGGGGGTCATACGCGTTGGCGCTCAGGACCGGGAAGCGAATGTGCTTTGATATGAGCCCGTTGAGAGTATCCAGGCCCCGATCGAACTCATGGTTACCCAGGACCATTCCGTCGTAACCGAGCTTGGCCATTGCTCCAAAATCGGGACGGTTATCGAGTACGTCAGAGGCGATATCCCCGGACATCACGTCGCCCGAACTTAGCGTAAGATGAGCCGGACAGCCGAATTTCTTGATGTCTTCTTCCTGTTGTTGTTTCAGGTAGGTCGCTTGTCTGGCTAAGCCGGATACGGGTCCTCCGGATGTATTCTTCCCGTAGACAGACCCGTGGTGATCGTTGGTGTGTTGAACCACGAGCCGAGTGACCTCAGTGCATCCTTCCGGTAGTGAGATCGGCACGGAACGAAAGCGAGTTTCCGCCATAGCCGGCAGCGCTCCCAGAATTCCGCTAAGCAGGCACGCCACTAGTGATAAGTTCTTGTGACCTGAACTCATAGAAGGACCCCTTTTCTCATTCTTATCGTCCAGTACCGCTGTCTGCTTGAATGGCTGCCCGCCCCAGCATCCACAACGCTAGGGAATTCCAGTGCTTGCGTGTCAGGCCGGCTGTGGCTGCAGCACCTCCAGCGCAGGGGAACCGCCCCTCACTCCCGCGTCAGATTCCGGCTCTGCGGGTCGAGAACATCTCGCAGTCCGTCGCCGAGATAGTTGAAAGCGAGCATTGTGAAGAAGAGCACTGTGCCCGGGAAGAGAATCAGGTGCGGGTAGCTGCGCATGGCGCGGAAGCCTTCACTCGCCAGAGTCCCCCAGCTCGAATAGGGCGGTTGAAGGCCCAGGCCGATGAACGAGAGAAAGCTCTCCGCCATGATGTTCGTCGGGATCTGAAATGTCAGCGATACGATCACCGGACCCCAGATGTTGGGCAGAATGTGACGGACGACAATCGGAAGGCCGCGCAGTCCCACGGCTCGTGCGGATTCGACATAGGGAAGTTGCCGGGCCTGCATCACCTGCGCGCGCACGAGTCGGGCTTGAGTGACCCACGCGGTCATTCCCAGGGCGAGCAGGATACCGAGTACTCCGTGTCCGAACACGATCATGAGCAGAATCGCCAAGAGCAGCGACGGAAAGATGTAGAAGAGATCCACCACGCGCATGAGCAGGTGGTCCACCCAGCCTCCGAGATAGCCTGCCGTCGCGCCCGTCACCGTTCCGAGCACCAAGGCAAAGAGCGCGGTGAGTACTCCCACTGCCAGTGACATGCGTGCGCCGTAGACGATGCGGCTGTAGAGGTCGCGGCCGAGCGAGTCCGTCCCCATCCAGTGCTGGAGGGAGGGGCTTTCAAGCTTCTGAGCGACGTTCTGTTCCTCGTACGAATACTGCGTCACGAGCGGTGCGGCCACGGCCAGCAGGGTCATCAGTACGAGGAAGACCAGGCTGATGGTCGCGAGTCGATGCTTCAGAAGTTGCCGCCAGGCTTTCATATCAGTGCAACCGAATCCTCGGATCGATCCAGGCGTAGAACAGGTCCACCGCCAGATTCGATCCGATCAGGATCGCTCCATAAACGAGGTTCACGCCCATCACGAGCGGGTAGTCGCGGTTGATCACCGCGGTGACGAAGTGTTTGCCGAGGCCGGGAATCTGAAAGACCGTCTCCACCAGAAATGACCCGGTGACGAGGCTTGCGGCAATCGGGCCGAGGATCGTCACGACGGGAATCAGTGAATTCTTCAGCGCATGTTTGAAGACGACGTGGGAGGTCGCGAGTCCTTTGGCATACGCCGTGCGGATATAATCCGCTGACAGCGCCTCAATCATCGAGGCGCGGGTCAGGCGCGCGATGATCGCCATGGGGCGAAAGCCCAATGTCAGGACCGGAAGGACCAGTGACCGGGGATCTTCCCAGAGTGCCGGGGGTAGCCAGCCGAGCCACAGCGAGAACACCAGAATCAAAAAGCTCGCTACTAGATAGCTGGGCAGGCTCACGCCGCTCACCGCGACGAACATCGCCGAGGAGTCCCAAAGAGTATTGCGCTTCCAGGCGGCGATGCTTCCCAGGGGAATTCCGATCACGACCGCGAAGAGCAGCGCGAGGCCGCCCAACAGCAGCGAAGCGGGAAGGGACTCCGAGATGATCTCCGTGACGGGCCTGCCCAGATACTGAAACGACTCCGCGAGGTCGCCACGTGCGACGTTTCCGGCCCATTTCAAGAACTGAGCGGCCAATGGCTGATCGAGTCCGTAGCGCGCGTTGATGTTGGCCTGAATCTCGGGCGGGAGCGCGCGGTCCGTATCGAATGGTCCGCCTGGCGCGAGCCGCAGCATGAAGAAGGTCAGCACCGCGAAGAGCAGCAGGGTGGGGATGGCGCCGGCGAGTCTGCGGACGATGTAGCTCAGCATTACTCCCGACCGATCTGAGGATAGATGACCCAACCCGACGACTCCGGAAACCCGTGTGGCACTTTGGTGCACCGGCCTTGGTCGCAAATCAGAGCGGTATAAGCGCAGATGAAGGCGTCGAAGGCGGGGAGGCTGTGCGAGAGCTTGCGGAGGTCGCGCTCGTAGATGAAGACGCCTTCGTTTTCGACGAGCGTCTCCAGTATCTCGGCACGTGCCTCGGCGCC
>CAYOWB010000013.1:0-3561 GCA_964407515.1 uncultured Bacteriovoracaceae bacterium | reverse complement strand
GTTGATGTCACTGATGGGCGAGTTGCCGATCATGACTACTTCGTCGGGCGCCAGATGGTGCTTGGCCAGCACGGCCAAGGTGAGCTTCGGCCAGGCTTCAACGAGCTCCAGCTTGCGCAGATGACGGGCCAGGAAGTGCATTCGGGCCGTAAGGGGAGCCTTGTTCCCGCCCAGCGTCTCGTCCACCTCGAAGCGGATCTTCCGGGGGAGCTGTGGCATGACGTGGTAGCGCACCCAGAGCTCCACCGGTCGCTGCGTGTAGGGCGTGAAGTCCTTCACTCTGAGGTCAAGAGCGGTGTTCTTGGCCGCCTTTCGCGTGATCTCCCGCATCCACTTCACGGCGGGCGCGGTGCATTTCTCGGGGTGCAGGCACTTCTTGCGCGTGCACTCGAGGCAAGGGGGCAACGTCAAGGGGACGTTGACCGCGAGCTTCTCCGCGCCGGCGCTGACTTCCTCGAGGGTGCCGAGCAAAGCCTGGTCGTTCGTTTCGTCTTCGTGACCGGCGATCTTGTCATAGATGTCGATCAGGAAGATCTTCTCTTCCTTCGGGTAATACTCGATCGCTGCGAGGGCGGTCTTCTGGTTTTTCGCTCCTGCGAGCTCGATGCCGAGATACCGGCGCGGTTTGAAGAGACTGCTAATCTCCCGCACGACTCACCTGCACTTCGAGTCCCTGAGGTGCCGCTTCGAACGGCAATGGGCGGATTCCGCTTCCTGCGATCCGCTTCTGGATTTCATTCTTGAGCGCCGGATCATCCGACGGCAGATAGACGAAGAAGCAGCCGCCGCCGCCCGCGCCACAGATCTTGCCTGCCGACGCGCCAGCCTGCATGGCCGTGGCGAACGCTTCGTCGATTTCAGGAGTCGTAATGCCCGCGGCCAGCTCGCGGCGGGTCTTCCACTCGCGATCGATGGCTTGTCCCACGGCCTGCCAGTCCTCTTCCTTCAGCGCGGCGTAGAGGTCCTTCGTCGCGTCGACGATCGACTCGAACTTCGAACGGACGCCGATGTCGCGGTCGATGAAGGCCTTGAAGAGTGCCCAGTTGTTGATGCCGGAGTTGCGCGATTGTCCCGAGTAGAAGAGGAGCAGGCGCTTTTCGAGGCCTCGCAAAGTCTTTTCGGGGAACCACTCACGTTCGTGCCGCGCGACGGACCACTTCAGGGCCTGCAGGCCGCCCCACATCGCGCCGTAGTAATCCTGAATGCCCGCGGGCACCTTGATCACGGTCGTTTCGATGTCGCGCGTGATTTCGACCAGGCTTTCGCCTTCTTTCAACGGATCGACGGAGCCCAGTCCTTCATCGCGGCTCCACTGCGCCAGCGC
The DNA here is from genome assembly GCA_964407515.1 of uncultured Bacteriovoracaceae bacterium. GTDB lineage: Bacteria > Bdellovibrionota > UBA1018 > UBA1018 > UBA1018 > CAYOWB01. The sequence goes on along the minus strand of CAYOWB010000013.1, from coordinate 2,237 downwards.
GCCGATCAGCGCGACGCTCAACGTGGAAGAACCGCCCAATCCTGCGCCAGCAGGGCTGCGGGCGATCGTGCTGATCCGGAGACCTGTGTGAGGATGCTTCCGTCCGACGAAGTGGCGGAGAAGTTTGAGATGAAGCTCAAGCGATGGCGGCGCTGAAACATGGCCGATGCCGTCCCAGTCGCACCGGAACTCGGTGCCCTGGTCCTCGGAGCGCAGGATGACCTGCGATTCGCGAGTCTCTTCAACGGTGGCCTCGGCGTAAAGACTGATGCCGAGGTTGATCGTCAGAGGACGGTCGAGGAACAGGTAGAGAGGCCAAATGTCCACCGTGCCTCCGGCCAGATCGATCCGGGTCGGGGCGCGCGAGTGGATCCGCCGATGCGTTCCGCCTGCCGCTGTCTTAGTGGTCATGCTCGATGTAGCCGATGTAGGGGAGCGAGCGGTACTTCTCCGCGTAGTCGATCCCGTAGCCGACGACGAATTCGCTGCCGATCTTGAAGCCGAGGTAATCAGCCGCGATATCGGTCTTGAGGCAATCCTTCTTGAGCAGCAGCGCGCAGCACTTGAGTGATGCCGGCTTGCGCGCTCTCAACGCGTTCATGAGGTACTGGAGCGTGAGTCCGGTGTCGATGATGTCTTCGAATACGATGACATGTTTGTTCTCGAGCGGATCATTGATGTCCAGGGTCACTTTCACCTCGCCCGAGGACACCATCTTTTTGCCGTAGCTCGAAGTCCCGAGGAATTCGCAGCTCATCGGAAGGTCCAGCTTGCGGATGATATCCGAGAAGAAGATGAAGCTGCCCTTGAGGACGCAGATTGCGGTGATCTCTTGGCCACGATAATCGTGCGCGATCTCCTGAGCCAGCTCCGCGATACGGGCTTGAAGCCGGGCTTCGGTGATCAGGACTTTCGGTTGTTTTTCCGTCGATTCGTCAGACGTATGCATTGTTCAGGATCTCCCCAAAGCCCCCGCCACCCGGAACGATGTAGTGCTTGTCATTCAAGCCACGTTCTTGATCCCAATGCGTCCCAGGAACCGTATCCAGGATGTCGGGCGAGGAAAGCCCGCGATCCAGGCGGACGGCGTAGACGATCAGGTCCGGGTGCTTCGAGAGCACATTCTTAAGATACTCTGGCGTGACGATGCAGTGAAGCGCGATATATTTCAAAGCTTTGCCTCGGGATTTGTAGAGGTCGACTGCTTTGATCAGAGTACCCCCGGTGGCTCCCATGGGGTCCGGGAAGAGCACGCTGCTTCCATCGACATTTCCGCCGATTTTGTGGCCAGAAACCTGGCTTCCGGTCACGCGGTCAGCGTCGTCAGTCGTCCGCGCGATGCTGATGTGGTCTTGGCGAACCGTCTTGGAATTCATGAAGTAATTTAATGCGGTGTAGCAAATGTGCGAGGGGAAGGTTCCGGCGCGTGCGAGGTTGACGCTGATCACCGGGACTTCCGAGTCAATCATCGGGGCCTGGATGACGGCTTCCGGGTGGACGTTGGCCATACGCGTCCGGACCGCGCAGGTGCGGGTCGGGAACTCATGGTTCACCACGATTTCGAGAAGCGAGGAATAGATCGTGTTCACCAGCTCGTTGATGATCGGCTGGGTCGTTTCCTCCATGCAGAGGCGAGTCAGGTGAGACATCAAGAACGGGTCGGAAAGGATGTGAACGTTCTTCCCGTACCGGTGTTCGACCTCGGAGAGGCGGAACTTGATGTTCTGGTACTGACAATCAGAGTGAGGCCTGGAGTGCTTCATGTTCGGTCGCCTTGGGTTTCGGTTGCAGGGTCAAGCCGCTCGACGGGACGGCCCGAGCCGGATCCGGCTCATGGCAGAAGCGGCAGCGTGCTTCATAGAAATCCTTGGCGCCGACGAGGACTCTTTCGCCCTCGGAGCCGGCAGGGGCGGCGACACGCTGACTGCGGGAAGCCGGGTTGCCACAGACCACGCAGACGGCCTGGAGCTTGGTCACCATTTCGGCGACGGCGAGTAGCTGGGGCATCGGCCCGAAAGGCTTTCCGCGGAAGTCCATGTCGAGGCCTGCGCAAATCACGCGGATGCCCCGGTAGGCGAGCTTCTGGGCGACCTCGACGACCGTATCATCGAAGAACTGCGCTTCATCGATACCCACCACGCGGGTATTGTCCTCGACTAGATGGAGGATCTCGGAGGCATGGTCGACCGGGATGGACAAAACGCGGTTAGCGTCGTGGCTTTGGACGTGGTCGGCGC
>CAYOWB010000012.1:36996-39202 GCA_964407515.1 uncultured Bacteriovoracaceae bacterium | reverse complement strand
GCCTTCTTTCGCGGAAGGTTTCTTCGGTACTTACTACAATCGCATCAAGAAGCAGCTCGTGGCGAAGATCGCCGGCAAGGACGAAGTCTATGACCTGAGCCAGTTCAAGCTCTTTGGCGACCACAACAAGGAAAACCTCATGGCGGCCATCTGCGCCGCGCGCGCCCTCGGCGTCAGCCCGAAGGCGATTCAATCGGTCATCAACGGCTTCAAGGGCGTGCCTCACCGGCTGGAGTTTGTCCGTCGCAAGGATGGCGTGTTCTTCTTCAACGATTCGAAGGGCACGAACGTGATGAGCGTGCAGCGGAGCCTGGCGTCTTTTGCCGATCAGAACCCGATTATTCTCATTGCGGGCGGTAAGGACAAAGGCATGGACTTCACGCCGCTGGTCGATCTCGTACGCAAGAAGTGCAAAATCCTGATTCTCCTCGGTGAAGCCAAGGAGAAGATCAACCGCGCGATCGGCGACTACGCCGAAACCTTCCTGGTCGGAACTTTCGAAGAGGCGATCCTGCTCGCCTACCAAAAATCACGCAGCGGGGATATCATCCTGTTATCTCCCGGATGCGCGAGCTACGATATGTTCAGGGACTATGAGGAGCGCGGCGACTATTTTAAGAAACTGGTTAACCAGCTCTAAGGCCGATGGCCAATACGGGCAGACCTGCCCGTGGCCGCTGCCCAAAGGGGGGATTGATCTTCCCCTTCTGTTCGTAGTGGCAGGAATGGTCGTCTTCGGCCTGCTCATGGTCTACAGCTCGTCGTTCATTTATGCGCAGGAGCGCACGGGCGATGGCTTCGCTTTCATCAAGAAACAGCTCTTCTTCGCGGTTGCCGGATTCGTGGGAATGCTCGCGATCTGTCGCGTGAATTACCGGAAGTGGTCCGACTGGGCCTATCCTGCCCTCGGCGTGGCGACGCTTCTTCTGGTTTTGGTTCTGATACCTGGCGTGGGAGCAAAGGTCGGTGGAGCGCAGCGCTGGATCCGCCTGGGCTTCTTGAACTTTCAGCCGGGCGAACTCGCGAAGTTCGCGGTGTTGATCTTCGTGGCACGACAGCTTGTGCGGAAACAGGACCGGATCAGAAAGCTGGTCCCCGGAATGCTGTCTCACTTCATCGTACCGGCGCCGGCCTTTTTACTCCTTCTCGCTCAGCCGGACTTCGGAACCACGGTCATGATCGTCATGGTCATGTTCTTTCTGTTGTTCTTGGCCGGAGTGCCAAAGCGGTTTCTCGGCGCGGCAGCGGTCGGCGCTGGAGGTCTCGCGGCGCTGCTGGTCCTGAGTACTCCTTACCGCCGCGCCCGCCTGATGACCTTCTTTGATCCCTGGACCGACGCTGCCGGGAAGGGCTTCCAAGTCATTCAATCGATGGTCGGGCTTCATAACGGCAGCTTCTGGGGCGTGGGTCTCGGAAATGGCAAGGAGAAGCTCTTCTATCTGCCCGAAGCGCACAACGACTTTATCTTCGCCGTAATTGGCGAGGAGCTGGGTTTCCTGGGTGTCGCCGCGGTCGTCTCGGCGTTCGTGTACTTCATGTACCGGGGGCTCAAGATCGGCTGGGAGGCTTATCGGAAGCACGCCGATCTGTTCGGCCTGTTTCTGGCGGCCGGCATCACGCTCGTTCTCGGGCTTCAGGGTTTGGTCAATATGGCCGTGGTGATGGGCCTGTTACCGACCAAGGGTTTGACTTTGCCTTTCATCAGCTACGGCGGTTCCGCGCTTTTCATCGATCTGATCGCCGTTGGGATTCTGCTTAGCGTGGGGCGAGGGCCTTCGCCGATGGCGAGCCAGTCCAAAAAGCCGGAATAGCGAGGACATCATGACCATCAACACCGAGAAACCTGTTCTGATCGTCGCGGGTGGCGGCACGGGCGGGCATGTGCTGGCGGGAGTCGCCATTGCCGATGCCTGGATGCGGCTTCGTCCTCGCGGAGAGGTGCTGTTTGTCGGTGCTTACGGTGGGATTGAAGAAAAGCTGGTTCCGCGTGCGGGCTATCCGCTGGAGCGCTTGAGCCTGGGGGCACTGAAGGGCGCGAGTGTCGTGCGGCGTCTGAAGACCATGGTCCAGATCCCGCTTGCGATGCTCAAGTCCGTCGGCATCCTGCTCGCGAAGAAGCCGGACGCCGTGATCGGCGTCGGAGGCTATGCCTCCGGGCCGCTGGTGCTGACGGCACGCTTGATTGGCTGGATCTGGGGCGTGCGGG
>CAYOWB010000012.1:33623-36908 GCA_964407515.1 uncultured Bacteriovoracaceae bacterium | reverse complement strand
CGTTTCCCGGAATCGAAAAGCGGTTCCCCGGTAAGCGCGCCACCGTGACGGGTAACCCGATCCGTTCCTCGATTCAGCCCTTGCCCTCGGCGACGCGGGACCCGTTCACGATCTTCGTGTTCGGCGGGTCGCAGGGCGCGGCCGGGATCAACAGCATGGTCCTCGAGGCGTTGCCGCATCTTCATGACTTGAAGCATCGGATCCGATGGATTCATCAGACGGGCGAGCGAGACTTCGACCGCGTGGCGGCAGGGCATAAGAACGACGGTTCCGGCGCACGGGTCGAGAAGTTCATCTACGAGATGCCGAAGGCTTACGGCGAAGCGTCGCTCCTGGTCTGTCGCGCCGGTTCCTCCACGTTAGCCGAAGTGGCAGGCGTCGGACGCGCTGCCGTCCTCGTGCCGTTTCCCTTCGCCTCCGACAACCATCAAGAAAAGAACGCACGGATCTTCGTCGATGCCGGCGCCGCACGGCTGTTGCTTCAGGGAAAAGGCAAGGGCGAGGAACTCGCTCGCCTGATCCGCGAGCTGATGAACGATTCGTCCCAGCTGGATGCGATGGAGAACGCGGTGAAGAAGTTCTACCGTCCGAACGCTGCCGAAGATATCGCGAAGGCGTTTCTCGGTTAACGAGCGCTTAGCCGTAGCAGAGCGCGTGGGCGGTGCCACTCCCAGTGCTGCATGAGCAGTTCCAGGTGGACAGGTCCGAGGTGTAGGACTCGTTCAGCTCGGCATTGAGCGCGCAGCTGCAGCCGCCCGAAATCATCGTCTTTCCTCCATCGCACTGGATGCTTCCTGATGTCGAGAAAGAGGCCGATTTGATGGAGATCGACTTCCCGCTGAGTGCCGAGTTGGTCACTGCGAGGCAGTGTGCGTATACCGCTGGGGAAGTGCCGATGTTGTCGCACTGGGCGCTCCAGCTGGAAGTCGAGGAAGGATAGGACGAGGTGATCGTGCTGGTTAGCGCGGTTCCGCACGTGACACCGCCAGCGACCAGGAGCGTGCCGGCCGGGCAGGTGGCTGTTGCCAGCGAGTCCGCTGCGCCGATCGTGGTCACCGCTTTGGTGACTGTAATCTCCTCGTTCGCGCAGACGGAAGTCGCCTGAGGCGAGGCGGAGAAATCATACGAATCGCAAGCGCAGGCGAAGCCCGAACCTGAAAGAAGGGCGGCGTCGATTCCGCCCCCGCTCGGGCCGCAATTACAGCCTCCGGCGACCGCCGTCGTTCCGCCTGGGCAGGACGACGTTGCCAGTGCGTGAGAGGTCGTGATCGACTGCGCGGTCCCCGTAAAAAAGTAAGCTCCGCCAATGGGCGCGGCAGTCTTGCCGCACCCGATAAACGTTCCACCCATCAAGAGGACGGCAATGATCGTATCGGTTCTTCTCATAACTTGATCGCAATCATGTCCGCCAGGATGTTCACGGCTTCCTGAACGACCGGCGCTTCGAGGTCCTTGGCCTTCTCGCCGCGCTTCTTGTCCTTGTCGTCCTTCTTCTTCTTGCTCTTCTCGCCGTTGGCCTTCTTCATGAGGTCGGCGAGCTTCACGACGCCCCTGTCAGCCTCATATTCTTTCGCTTCCTTTTCGATCTCGGCGAACTTCGGGTCCTTCTTCACGCGGGCGCGCGAAAGCTCGGTCAGCTTCGGCACGATCGTCGGGTTCACGGGCCGCCAGTAGTTCGGCATCTCGGCCGAATTGGCGTCCGTGGAGAGGAAGGGCTGGATGGCCTGCGGAGGCAGGGAGTTCGTCATCGACTTCTCGCCGATCTTCTCGGTGTTGAAGATCGAGGGGATCGTGATGTCGGAGTCGACTCCCGCATGTTGCGTGGACTTTCCTCTGGGCAGGAAGAACATGCCCGTCGTGACCTTCATGGCGCCCAGGTCGAGCGGCAGTCCCTGAAGGATTTGAACGGTCCCTTTGCCGAAGGTGTGGTCCGCGCCCACCACCAGAGCGCGCTTGTAGTCGCGCAGGGCGCCCGCGAGAATTTCCGAAGCCGAGGCGCTGAGCCGGCTCGTCAGGACGACGAGGGGTCCGTTGTAAACAGTATCTTCTTCGTCGTCGGCGAGGACATTCGGGTCGCGTCCGCGTTCCTTCGTGGCCACCACGCCGCCCTTGTTGATGAAGAGTCCGGAAATCCGGACAGCGTCCTCAAGGGAGCCACCGCCGTTTCTGGCGAGGTTCAGAACGATCCCGTCGACATTGTTTTTCTTCGCTTCGAGCAGGAGATTCTTCATGTCGCGGTACGAGTTACGTGCGCCTTTTTCGCCAGGATAGAACGAGGGAAGATCGATGACGCCGATCTTGAGCTTACGCCCCTCGACCTCGCGGTTCTCGTAGGTGATCTTGGCAGCTTGGTCCTTTAGGTCGATCTTGTCGCGGACGATCGTCACTTCGAACGTTTCTGACTTCTCGCCCTGCCGGAGAACGGTCAGGGTAACCTTGGTGCCTTTCTTTCCGCGAATCATCTTCACGACGTTTTGGAGATCCATGTCGATGACGTTCACGGGCTTCTGGCGGTCCTGCGCGACGGCGATGATTCGGTCCTTCGGGCGCAGCATTCCGCTCTTTTCGGCGCCGCCACCGGAGATGAGTTCCTCGATCACGGTGAAGCCGTCCTGTGAGGACAGGGAGGCTCCGATCCCTTCCAGCGACAGACGGAGCTGGAGGTTGAAGTCATCGAGGTTCTGTTTCGACAGATAGGCCGAGTGCGGGTCGAGCGTTTCCGCGAATGCCTCGGCGAACCGTTCGGTGAGGTTGTTGGCCTTCCGTTCCTGGATGCGCTTCACGATGAGCTCATACCGGTGGATGAGAGACTTCTTCGCCTCTTCCAGCTTCGTCTCGCTGATGAGGTAGTTGGCCATCTGGAAGTGGATCATCTTCTTCACGAGCGCTTTGCGGTCTTCCTCGGTACGGGCATAGCCGCGCTTGTCCGGGTCGAGCATCAGTTCGACGTTCTCGTCGCGCTTGAACGTGGCGTCGACGTCCTCCTTCGCGAGTTTCTCGCCGTCGCGGGCGCGTTCGAGCACCAGGGACTCCGCCTCATCGAGGGCGGAACAGTCGCCCGACTGCATCGTGGAGAAAACCTTGGTGAGCGACTTCTTGAGGCGGGCCACATCCCCTTCCAGGAGGAGGGTCTTGGACGGGTCGAGTCCCTTGATATACTCGTCCACCGTGCCTTCGCGGACCTTCTGCGTCATTTCGTTCGCCGAATAGTGAAATTTGAGATAAACGTCAAACAACCTAGGCAGATAACGGCATTCGAGTTCGACCGCCTGAGAGACGGTCGCT